>CAYGSZ010000008.1:0-21468 GCA_964352705.1 uncultured Rhodobacterales bacterium | reverse complement strand
AGCGCTCAACTATGCGGTCAATAAAGATGCCTATATCGACGCTTTGTTTGGGGGTCTGACGAAAGCTGCCAGCCAACCCACGACCGCGGCAACTGTTGGATACAACGCAGACGTCAAAGCTTACCCTTACGATCCAGAAAAGGCTCGCGCTTTGCTGAAAGAAGCAGGCTATGAGGATGGCTTTTCCTTCACAGCACAGGTGACCATCGGGGGCGGTGCATCCTTAGCGCCGGCCTATCAACAAGTGTCGGCCGATCTTTTGAATGTTGGTGTCGTGATGTCAGTGCGCACCATTCCAGTGCAACAGTTAATTCGCGGTATTCAGGAAGGGGAATGGCGCGGCGAAGCCTTTGGCATGAACTACTCGGCGGAACGGACCACCGATGCCTTGCGACCGTTGCGCCTACATTCCTGTATTCACCGCAGTCCGTGGTATTGCGATAAAGAGGTGACGGCGAAAATCGAACAGGCTTTCGCGACTTCGGATTTGGACGAACGCAGACGTCTGACAGAAGAAATCATGGCCGACTACCATGACGAAGCGGCAGCCATATGGATGCATGAGATTATTTTCTTCGACGCGCTTGGCCCCAAGGTGACAAATTTCCAGCAAGACCATACCGTGCTGAATTACCACGAGATTGACCTGCTGCCGTGAACTCTGAGGCCGCAACCATAGAATCAGCTTTAGACGCCTGGACAGCGGCTTGGTCTAACAGAGACACGAAAACCATAGTGTCTCTCTGGGATCAGCAAGACGCGCAGTCCAGCTACCTGCCCGCCGAACGACACGACCCTTTAATCGGTGGCATCGCCGTGACGGCGTATGTGAGAACCACCTGCACTCTTTTCAGCACTGTGCAGCATTGGGCTGAGGGGATTCTGACTCGACGCCTTAGCCCGTCCATTGGACTCTCTTTTTATCAACTTAATTGGATGTGTGCTGATGACCGTGGCCCAATTGGTGGCACGTGCAGAGTGACGGCAATCTGGCGAAACCGCGAAGACCTGTGGCACCTGTTCTATTATGCAGAAGCCCCCCTCGCCCCTTTGTTAGAATTACAAGCCTATTACGAAAGCGTCGCAGCCGATGGCCTTGATGCAATTCCGCAGCGGGGCATGCAGTGATGTCAGGCTTACAGATCGAGATTGTTGATCTCGTTGAGCATTATGTTGCTTGCTCTGAAAAAATGGACTTTGAAGGCAAAAAGCGTCTGTGGGATTTAGACGACCCTCTACCTTTGCTCATGCCCGAAGAAGCCCATACGCCATTGGTAGGATGGGAGGCCATTGAAGCCTATTGGTCTAAATCACGAGTGATTATGGAATCGCTCAAAAGCCAGTCCGCCAATCATACGGCTCGAAAAATAGACTCAGACATTACGCTGGCGACCTATGACATGCGCTGGATTGCAACACTGGCTGGCCCTAAAGAAATTCCGCGCAAGCCGATTTCAGCAGACGTACGCGTGACGGCGCTGTTGCGGCAAAAACCAGAGGGCTGGCGGTTTTTCCACCTCATGGAAGGCCCGGTTGATCTAATGGCCATGACCCGAGCTGCCTATGCACGCCGTGCAGAAGAACTGTTCCCAGGCTGGCATGAAAGCCCGTTTATGGCCCATCCTCAGCGTTGAGCTTTAAGCGCTCGACCACGATGCCATTTTTAATATGGCTGTCTAAAATTTCATCCACATCGGTTTCGTTTTCATAGCGATACCAAACGCCGTCCGGATAGACGACCATCACCGGTCCAAGCTCGCAACGATCCAAGCATCCAGCTGCGTTAATACGCACTCGCCCAACATCCATTGTCTTTGCCTGTGTCTTCATATAGTCGCGCAACGCCACAGAATTCTTTCGGGCACACGACCCGCGCGGATGGGGTGCCGGACGGACGTTGGTGCAACAAAACACATGCAGTCGGTAGTAGGGCTCTTCTGTATTAGACATATCGTACTCAGTTTGAAATGGTGTTTAATCTTGCCAGTGATGGCACGCGACCTGCTGCCCTTCGCCTGCAACTTCCAGTATGGGGACCTGCTCTGCACATTTCTCAGTCGCCTTAAAGCATCGGGTCCGGAAGACGCAGCCGGAAGGCGGATTTAAAGGCGACGGGAGGTCGCCGGTCAATAAAATGCGATCTTTATTGCGTTCCTTGGTCGGGTCAGGAATTGGCACCGCAGACAAGAGAGCTTGAGTGTAAGGGTGACGCGGTGTGGCATAGAGTGCAGCTTTATCTGACAGCTCCATAACTTTACCAAGATAGAGCACCATCACCCGATGACTGATGTGACGCACAATAGCCAGATCGTGACTGATAAACAAAAGCGCCAGGCCAAATTCCTTTTGCAGGTCCATCAGCAAGTTAACAACCTGGGCCTGAATTGAAACGTCAAGCGCTGACACCGGTTCATCACAAACCACAAGTTTGGGACGCAAGATCATGGCGCGCGCGATGCCAATGCGCTGACATTGCCCGCCGGAAAACTCATGTGGATAGCGGTTGATCATGCGAGGCAACAGACCAACCCGCTCCATCATCTCCTCAACCATCTTGCGTCGATCCGCCTTCGTCAGCGTCGGGCGGTAATTGCGCAACGGTTCAGCGATAATATCACCGGCTGTCATACGCGGGTCGAGACTGGCCAGCGGGTCTTGAAATACAATCTGCAAGTTTTCGCGCGCGGCGATCAGTTCTTTTTTGCTGAGAGACGTAAGGTCTGTGCCAAGCCAGGAAACCACACCATCGGTCGCACCGATCAGTTGCAGTACTGCACGACCGAGAGTGGACTTGCCACAACCGGACTCACCGACCACACCCAAAGTCTCGCCCGGATTAAGGTCAAAACTCACTCCATCAACCGCTTTGAGCGGCGTATATTGACCCACGAGAATGCCACCGGTACGCACTGGAAAATGCACTTTAAGATCACGAACCTGCAGAAACGCATCACTCATTGGCCAGCCTCCACCATATCACGGAAGCAAGCCTTCGTCCGCGTTTCAGAAACAACTTCAAGAACAGGACGCTCCGCTGTGCAGCGATCAAAAGCATGGATGCACCGCGGGTGGAAACTACACCCGGTGGGGAGGTTCTGGAGGTTTGGCGGCTGACCTGGAATGGTCACCAAGGCCTCCGTTTCAACATCCAAGCGTGGCGTGCAAGCCAAGAGACCTTGCGTATAAGGATGCATGGGGGACGCAAAAATTTCAGCAACCTGCCCCTGCTCGACAATACGGCCGCCGTACATCACAGCAACCCGATCAGCCAGGCCCGCGACAACACCCAAATCATGGGTGATCAAGACAATCGCCGTGCCCAGGTTATCTTTGACTTCCATCAGAAGATCGAGGATTTGCGCCTGTACTGTCACATCAAGAGCCGTCGTCGGCTCATCCGCAATGATGACCTCAGGCTCACACATCAGCGCCATAGCGATCATCACACGTTGGCGCAATCCACCTGACAGCTCATGGGGATACATATCCAATCGCCGTTCGGCCTCAGGAATCTTCACGCGGTTCAGCATGTCGAGTGCACGGGCGCGACCCGTTGCGGCATTAACGCCTTGATGTTCAATGAGCACTTCAGACAATTGCCTGCCGATTTTCATATGCGGTGTGAGCGACGTCATCGGGTCCTGAAAGATCATGGCGATACGCTCACCGCGCAGGGTGTTCAGCTTTTTTTCAGTTGCTGACAGAAGATCGATGCCATCGAGGCGCACTTCACCCGAGGTCGTGCCGTTATCCGCCAGCAACCCCATGGCCGCCATGAACGTTTGGCTTTTTCCGGAACCGGACTCACCAACCAGACCTAGGCATTCACCGGCTTCAACAGACAGACTCACATCGTTGACGGCCTCGACCGTTCCATCCGGCGTGCTGAACGCGACTGTGAGTTTGTCAATTTCTAACACTGAAGTCATAAGCGTTAACGGTCTTTCGGGTCGAGCGCGTCGCGGAGTCCATCGCCCAGGAAATTAAAACAGAACAGCGTTGTCGAGAGACAAATTGCCGGGAGAATGAGGGTTCGTGGTGTGATTTCCATTTCCTGCGCCCCTTCCGCGATGAGAGCACCCCAACTTGTCATTGGCGGTTGCACCCCCAACCCGAGGAAACTCAAAAAACTTTCCAGCAAAATAACCTGAGGAATGGTCAGCGTGACATAGACAACCACGACCCCAAGAACGTTAGGCACAATATGCCGAATGATAATGCTTGCGGTTGACCCACCTGAAGCCCGCGCCGCCTCAACAAACTCTTTGTTTTTGAGAGTCAGAGTTTGGCCGCGCACAATACGCGACATGGTCAACCATTCGACAAAACCTATGGCCAGAAACATCAAATAAAAATTACGCCCAAAAACAACCATGAGAATGATGATGAAAAACATCAACGGTACGGCATACATAACGTCAACGAAGCGCATGAGGAATTGATCAACCCGACCGCCCATGAACCCTGCCGTCGCGCCCACGGTCACACCGATAACCAAGGCCACCGACGTTGCCAAAATTCCCACCAGAAAGGACACCTGCCCGCCCTGTAGAATTCTCGCCAGCATGTCGCGCCCAAGGGAATCCGTACCTAAGTAATGGCCTGCCTCAAAATTTGGTGGTGTCGCTTCAAGAATGTCCCAGTCAATTTCTTCGTAAGACCACGGCACGAAGTAAGGTCCCACAAAGCAGACTACGGCAAGCACAATAAGGACAATCGCGCTGATCATAGAAGCCCGATTGGCCCGCAGCCGGCTGAACGCATCCTGCCAAAGACTCCGCCCTTCAACCTCTGCCGCTTTGTCTAAAGCATCGGCGCGCGGCACACTGAGGTTAACGCGGGATGGCTTGCTCAACGGTGTCTCACTCATAACGCACCTTTGGATCGAGCCAAGCGTAGGCGATATCAACGACAAGATTGAGCGCAATCACCAAGGACGCCGCGAGAATGGTTACCCCCATGACGAGCGTATAATCCCGGTTCAGGGCCCCTTGAACAAAGTATCGGCCAATGCCCGGGAGGCCAAAAATAGTTTCAATCACCATGGAGCCTGTCAGCAGAAATACCGTCGCAGGGCCGAGATACGTGACCACCGGAATCATCGCACTTTTGAAGGCATGGCGCAGGATAACCAATCGAAAAGGCAAACCCTTGGCACGGGCTGTACGCACATAGTTGGTTCGCAAGGTTTCAATCAGGCTGGCACGGGTGATGCGTGCGATATAGGCAATAAACGGCAACGCCAAACACACAACCGGGAGAATCCGGTTTGGCAGTGCGCCATTGTTCCAGCCAGCAACCGGCAAGGCAAAAGCCGTTTCCTTAAGCCAGATACCAAAGACCAATGCCAACAAAGGACCCACCACAAAATTAGGTACCACAATTCCGGTCATAGCCACCGTCATCGCGGCATGATCTGCCCCACTGTTCTGTCGTAAAGCGGCCATGACCCCAAGCGGGATGCCCAAAGAAATTGCGAGAATTAACGCAGCCAAACCATTCTGCACACTTACTGGCAGGCCCTGGGCGATCAATTCAGTGACGGAGAAGTCTTTGTATTTGAAGGACGGTCCAAAATCTCCCTGCAGCAGATTGCCAAGGTAGTTGACGTATTGCCACCACAGCGGTTGGTCCAGGCCATACGCCGCTTTGAGGTTCGCCATAATTTCAGGAGGTAGAGGCGCTTCCTGATCAAACGGGCCGCCGGGCGCCAAGCGCATCAGAAAGAACGCAACCGTAATAACAACCAACAAGGTCGGGATGGCAATAAGGACGCGACGGAGAATAAAAGCCCACATGGATCAGATAGCGTTCCAGATTAGATAAGTGACAGTGCAGGCACAGACCATACCGGGCCAAATTCATTGGCACCAGACCCAGTTGCACCAACATAAAACTTATAAGGCCGTGCTTCTTAGGGTACCCTATTTGGGTAACGCAGGAGGCGCTAGCTCGAAAGCTCCGCTTTTTTCTGCGACAGCGAGTACGTTTAATGGGTGCACCCCAGCAGGATTGGTTTGGTACCCCCTTAAGTCAGGGGATACCAAAGCCAAAGGCGTGTAAAAGAATAAGGCGAGTAGAGTTTGGTCCTCTATAAGCGCTTTTTCAGCCTCACGGTATTGGCCAGCGCTGGCGGCTTCATCCCGGCCTTCATCCGCACGAACTAAAAATTCGGTAAAGTCAGGAAATGCATACCTGGGGAAGTTCCAAGGGCCGCCAAACTGACTCAAAGGTTCAAGTGTGGCGCGCGGTGTATCTCGCGCCCCGGGCCAGGCGACAAAGGCAACGTCAAAGTCACCGTGTTCCAAAGCTAGCCAATGATTTTGAAAAGGTGCCGCAACAATTTCTGTGTCTATCCCCGCAACAGCCCACATCTCTGCGACACGCTGGGCAACGTCAGCATGCACATCGCCCAGTGGAATCCGAAGACGGATCATTAATCTGTTGGATAAGCCATACCCTTGTTCCGACAATAAAGCTGCAGCCACAGCTTCACGCTCTTCAAAAGTAAGGGAAGCAAAAGGAGCCTTGTAGGATTTACCGTAAGTCATGGCTGACTTTGAAACGTATTGGGTGGCAACCTTAAGCCCAGAAACCCCAAGAGACTCAAGGATGGCCCCACGGTTAATCGACATGGCCAGAGCATGCCGCACTTCCAGAGTGTCCAGAGGCTTGCGCGCCATGTTGACGGCGTAAGCGTAAAGGCTCTCGCCGCCACTCGGTTTGATCTCTGAAGCGCGCGCGCCGATGAAAGGCACGGATACGATGGGTATATCTGCGGTCACGAACAAACCAGACGTTTCAGATCGAAGCCATGCCTCCTGGGCAGACATAACCGTTTCAAAGGTCAGTGTGCGTTTAGCGTCACGGCTGACGAGACGAGTGATGCTGTCCTTCTCTTCAATTATGTAAAGACCGGACGTCACCTGCCCTGTGGAAACTGACTCTGGATTTTTAACTGGCGCTGGTTTTGCGACTGGGTGAGCGAGCACCTGCAAAAAATTATTGTCCCGGCGATGCAAGGTGAAGGCAACCGTTTGATCATCCGGCGCTGCAATACCGAGCACGTCACTCTCTACCATCTGACCCAGCGCATAGGCTTCTGCCGAAGTGATGGAAAATAGTTTTGGTGCAAAGGGAGACAAACGCGCGGGATTAAGAGCCCGCTTGATCCCCGCAACAACATCCGCTGACGTAAGGCGCTGGCCGTCAGACCAAGTCAAATTTGCTTTAAGCGTAAAGGTGTAAATGCGGCCATCATCGGAAACGACCCAACTCTCGGACAAAGCCGGACTCAGTTGACCCTCTTCACCGTAAGCCGTAAGCCCAGCATGAAGCGTGTTGACAACATTATGATCCGCAAACGTCACCGCATGGTGTGGATCAACCGTCTCAAGAGCTGAGCTGACAAAGACCGTGATATTTTGCGGTGTCTCACTTTTGCTTGCGACAGAGAAAAAAAGACTCAGGCTCGCTGCAAAAAGCCAGACAGTCATTAGGCGCCAAGAGATTAGACGAGGACTGATCAGACCTCAGACTCCGCCTTAACGGTGTTGGTTAAAACACCAATACTTTCAATTTCAACATCAATAACGTCACCGGGTTTCAGCCAAACGGGCGGTGTGCGCCCAGCGCCTACGCCAGCTGGGGTTCCCGTTGCAAGAACATCACCGGGTTCCAGATGGGTAAACGCCGAAATATATTCGATCAGAGCCGCGACTGTGAAAATCATATCTTTGGTGCTCGCGTTCTGCATCACCGTGCCATTCACGCGCGTGACTAACGTCAGAGATTGCGGATCACAAATTTCCCCTGCAGGAACCAGCCAGGGGCCACAGGCCCCCGAGGAATCAAAGTTTTTACCGGCTGTAAAGGAATGCTTCTGGTAATCCCTAAGCGTACCGTCGAGAAAACAACTATACCCCGCCACATAAGACAGCGCTTTGTCGGCGGGAATATAACGCCCGCCTCGACCGATGATCACAGCCAACTCGCCTTCATAGTCATACTGATCCGAAACACGCGGACTGATTATAGACTGCTGATGACCAACCAAAGACTGCGCCGTACGCATGAATAAATTTGGATTTGTCGGGGCCTCACCACCCATTTCTTTGGCGTGATCGTGATAATTTTTACCCACGCAAATGATCCGTCCGGCGTCAGGAATGACCTGATGCAAAATGACATGGTCAAGATCAACCGTCGGAGAGCGGCTTTCTGCAACAGCGATTAAATTATCAAGAGGGCCTGTCATTAGAACAGACTTCAGGCTCGGTCCCGCATCAGATAAATCGATGATGCCATCGTCAACGATCGCTCCGAACTTAATGCCTTCGTTGTATTCGTAAGATACGAATTTCATCGCCTGTCTTGCGTCCAATTTTTGTGGGGCTACCGGGTTCAGTAGCCGCCCATGTTCATTGTTCTAGGTAACCACAATACGATGTCCGGCAAAGCGATCAAGACGCCAACCGTGAGTAAATCAATCAAAACGAACGGGCCCACGCCTCTAAAAACTGTCTCAAGACTTATGTCAGGTCTGACGCCATTGACAATGAAACAATTAAGTCCGATGGGCGGTGTAACGAGCCCGATCTCGATCATTTTAACGACCAAAATGCCGAACCAAATCGGGTCGTATCCGAGCGAAATAATAACGGGATAGACAACCGGCATCGTCAACAAGAGCATGCCAAGGCCATCCAGAAACATACCGAGAATCATATAGGTCCCGAGGATCGCCAACAGGATAAAAATCCGTGGCACATCCAAATTACCAATCCAGTCTGCCAAAACGGCGGGTAACCCGGTGAATCCTAGAAACCGCACAAAGACCAGAACACACCAGACGATAGCCAGGACCATGGCCGTTAAACGTGCGGTGTCGATAAACGCCTCAAAGATTTGAGATTTCTTGGCCTCTCGATTGAACAGCACCATCAGCAAAACCAAAGCAGCACCAATGCCGCCAACCTCCGTCGGGGTCATCCACCCGGTGTACAGCCCGACGACCACGATCCCGATAACCGCGAGAATACCCCAGGCCTGGCCGAGCGCCTTAAACTTATCCAGAAGCGGAATAGCGACGGTTGACGCCGGCCCCAACTCTGGGCTGAATTTTACACGCGCAACAATGAAGACTGCGTAGAGAACCGCTGACAGAATACCAGGCAAGAAACCGGCCAACAGCAATGCGCCAACAGACTCTTCAACGATGATTCCATACAGGACGAGAATGGCGCTGGGAGGAATAAGTGAAGCCAGTGTGCCGCCAGCGGCCACAACCCCGGCTGCAAGCCTCGGGTCATAGCCAGCCTTCAGCATCTCAGGGATTGAAACCCGCGTAAAGACGGCAGCCGTCGCTGTGCTCGCCCCAGAGACCGCCGCAAATCCAGCCGTCGCAAAAACGGTCGCGACAGCGAGGCCACCAGGAAGACGACCTGCCCACGCACGGGCAGCCGCAAAAGCCTTTTGGGTCAGACCGGCATGAAAAGCGAGGAGGCCAATGAGAATGAACATGGGAAGAACAGACAAAGAGTAACGCGCGGTTTCCGCGTACGTTAGGATACCCGCCAGGCCGACCGCCGGGTCCCAACCACGCAACACCACCAAACCACCAAGACCCACAATTCCGGAGGCCCAAGCCACACGCATCCCGGCGATCACAAGTACGAAAAGAATGAGGACGCCGATCACGCCAATGAAAAACGGATCCATGTTTAACGACCCTCGTCGCGGGGTGTGTCAGGGCTCAGCGTTTCAGAGTCGAGCGTCCCAATCGCCTCTTCTATTTCTTCGCGGGCATGGTCTGCAACAGATGCAACTTTTAACGCCGCAATAGGCGTAGCACTTGGATTTACGGTAAGACGCAGCGAGTCGATAAACTGCAACGCCAAACGGCCCGAGAGCACAGTTAATGCAATGGATACGAGCAGCTTGGCCGGCCAGATCGGGAGCAACAAATCCATTGTAGAATCGGAGACACGGTAAGCCCGTGCAACGGCATCAAAACTAGCAATGGACACAGCCACTATGAAACAAAGCGCCAGCAGAGCCGTGAGTGATTCCAAAAACCATAAGGGTCGCCCGGTTAGGCGGCGAACAACCAGTTCCATACGAACATGCCCCCCTAACCTTTGACATTGAGATGCCCCCAGGAACGCGACAGCCGCCATGCCCAAATCAAACATATCAATAACGCCAGGCAATGGGGCATTGAGGAGTTTGCGGCTCAGAACCTCAACCACCGTGATGCACATGGCCATCGCAATCAACAGCCCGGCCATTGCGGCACAGGCATCTTCAAGACGAGACCAAAGCCGATGGACCGTAGCAAGTGAGCCAATAGGTGTTTCTTGAGATTGCACCACTCTAACTTTCCTATACGAAGATGAGCCCGCCTCGATTGAATGCGGTCGATGAGAAGTTTGTTTAATCCGTCAACGTAGGCTTATAGCAGAGAGCTTCCAGTTCGAGGAGAGCTCCCTCCAGAAGCAAATCACATCGGACGGCAGACCGTGCAGGGGGTGGGCCTGTAAAGTAAGTTTGGTAAACCTTATTGAACGCCTTAAAGTTGTTAGCCTCAGTGATCCAAACGGTGCACTTCACAACATCCTCAAAAGCACAATCGGCCAAAGCGAGAACCGTGCGCAACCGCTCCATGACCACCTTTGTTTGGGCTGCAATACCGCCTGTCGCCATCTGACCGTCTGGACCTTTTGGCATAAGGCCAGAGATGAATACAAAGTCACCGGCGCGCACGGCCGTACTGATAGGATTTGCCGTGCCGTCAGGAAGTTGGCTAACAGGACCAATGGACTGACGCGGCAAAATCAGTTCTCCGCTATATTGGCCAATGTGGCTTCTTCGATGATAAAATCCAGATACTCTTGAGCCGCAAAACGCCCACTGTAGCGCTTGACCCAATCATCCCAGAGCGGTTGTGCCGTCTCAGTTTTAAACGTCTGAAGGGCCTGCTCATCATAAATTACGCGTTTAAGACCGCGTTTATCAAACTCAGGAATCCAAGCTGTGTCAGCATCTGCCAGCGCCTCAAATTGCAGCTCATACGCTTTGACGTTAATCTCCTCGATCAAAGCCTGATATTCATCCGACAAAGCTGTCCACGCATCCTGACTGACCAGAATGATGCAGCTCGGGATCGCGATGTTCATATTGAACGTATACCAGTCAGACACTTCATGAATGCGGTAGCTCGCGAAAGTATAGGAAAATGGCAGCGCCGCAGCATCAAACAAACCACGTTCCAGGCTGGTGTAAATCTCCGGGGCTGGCACAGAAGTCGGACGCGCACCAAGCGCACGAACCCCATCGCCGATGGCACCAGGAGCACGGACGCGCTTGCCCTGCCACGCGGCAAAAGTTTCAGGGGGCTCGCCACGGCCCATGAACTCATAGCGGGGTGCAATGACATGCTGGAGAACGCGAGCATTAAACTGACTAAGCTCTTTTTCGATGACCGGATGACTGTGGGATTTTAATGCGACTTTATGCGCCGCACGCACCGACTCAAAAGGCAGAAACGGAAGCTCTAAAGCAAGCAGGGCCGGTGTTTTACCGGGATGATAAGACGGGCAAATGTGCGCAGCTTCGAAAGCACCAATGGCAATGCCATCGATGTTTTCCCGGGCCGGCGAAATCGCCTCACCGAAATGAACGACCATTTTGAAATCGCCATCGGTACGCACTCCAACTTGTTCCGCCAAATATTCAATGGCAACCGTCACAGCGCGACTAGCCCCCCACATGGAGACATTCCATTCAGTTTCGGCGGTGGCAGGCAAAGCGGCAAGCCCCACAAAAAACGCCGCGCCTAGAGAAAAACCTCGTCTATGCGTCACAGGCTTACGGCCCCTCAAAGATAGCAACGTCGTATACACCTGATCCTTCGCGCAGCGGTTTGATCTCTTTCTGATAGGCATCTGACTTGTAGTAGGCCTCCGCTTTTTCAAGCGTTTCAAACTTTGAAACCACAACGCTGCGACCTGCGAGATAATCGCCCTCTACAACTTCTTTTGCCGGACCGCGAACCACGTACTCAGCGCCATGCTCCTCTGATAACTTTGCGGCCTTCTCAATGTAGGACTTGAGGCCATCGGTCATTTTATCAATGCGTATAACGGCAACTATGTAACCTGCCATGCTGTGTCTCCCTTTTCTTATAATAACTAAACGCCGAACCGAGTCATATGGCAGGACGAGATCTGAGGTGTCTTATCCCTGAAGCTGGACGAGACGTTCGTGTGTTGATCTTTATGTATCAGGGTTAATGGTTTGCGGCCAGTTGACCGAAACCTTTAAGCCGGTCTTCAATCCCAATGTGACGCAGGCCAGCCCAATAGGTGACGACATTCACCGTCAACACTGGCTTACCCAGTCGCGCTTCCATCTCATCAACAAGAAACGACATTGAAGAGTTGGTGCCAACCTTAATGATACAATCGACGCCATCAACATTGATTTCGTCGACGGCTGCGTTCAATTTTTCTGGCGTCGCTGTTGCGATATGCAAAGGGGTTGGGTGCTGCAGGCCTTTAATAGCCAGCACATTATAGCCCGCTTCCTTGAAAAACGCCTGACACGCCTCATCGGCTGGCGGCATCCATGGGGTCAACACAGCCAGGTTCTTTGGCTGACCGAGAACATCGAGGGCTTTAAGTAAAGCATGGGCCGGCAAGATGGCTGGAATACCGCCGCTCAAAGCTTCCATATGCGCCCGCATGGCCTCGGCCCCGGCGAGTCCCTTGGCTAAACTGTCAACCGAATGGCCATGGACAATCACATCAGGAGCGCACGCTGTAAGGACATCAATCGCAAGATCCATCTCGACGGAGGCACCCAGGAACTTTTTGTACTTTTCAAGGTCATGGGCAGGCCGGTTGACGCGACTCATCCGGGAGACATGGTTGGTCACCCCCGGAGGCTGCATGGCCGCCATTTCAGGCTCAACGATTGTATTACTGGCTGGAACCAAAATACCGACTTTGGCCCTGTATCCAAGAACGTCGCTTAACTCTTTTGTTGGTGCAGTATCAGGCATGCGCTTCCTTGTATTTTTGAAACCTGTTTATCGTGTTTGAAATCAATATAGTGCGGATTGAATTGAACAGGACGTAACAAAAGGCTGAACTGTCCGGCGGGTGAATATCCGCGTTCATTAAACCTGAGTCTGCGTGGACCCAAAAACATGCTGAAAACGGAGTCGTCATGAACGACACAAATGACCAAGCAAATAGAGAAATGTTTGAAGAGATTGCCGCTCTTATGGGAGGGATCGCAAAAGCCTTCACGTTAGATGAAGGCCAAGCCATTGCGGCGGTCGAGTCTGGAGAGATTCAAATGTCCTTTGAAACCGACTCCAATGGTAATCCGTTCGTTTTAGCAACTTATGGCGATAAATCTGCGCGGCTATACTCAGGAGCCATAAAGCAGGAAACAGCTTCGAATCACTGATGAGCCAATGATGACACGGCGGAGAGTGGTTCCGTAGAGGCGTTTTAAGGTGTATATGCACTTAAATGAGTCACGATCACGCCCCGAAGTCTGATCTCGCCCTTCAAGCCGTTGAGGTGTGCCTGTGCTTTCACACCCGCAAAGCGTCACGCGCGATCACCCAGGTTTTTGACAAGATTCTTGCCCCCACCGGCCTAAAAGCCACACAACTCAGCCTGTTAATGGTGGTGAACCGCCGCGGATCACTTCGGGTTGGAGACCTGTCTGATGCCCTGGTGAGCGACTCCACAACCGTCTCTCGCACTATAAAGCCGCTTATAAAATCCGCTTTGATTGCCCAGCGCCCAAGCCGGGAAGATGGGCGGATTAAGCTCATAGAACTTACAGCCGAGGGCGCGGTCGCTTTGGATCAAGCCATGCCTTTGTGGCAACAAGCTCAAAGCCTGGTGGCGAAGCGGCTGGGCGGAGAAACAGTCCAAAACATGCTCCCTGCTCTCGAAAAAGCCTCTTATCTAGGGCCTGCTGACCCGGATTAGGACGTAACGAGTCTCATTGGCGTGCTTTAAGATGCATATACATACAATAGTTGCCAGAAAACCTATCTGAACATTGAAACACCCGCTTTTGGGACCGTTAAACAGCTTTCTCGCGAACTGAGTCATTTTGATGCTGGCATTTAAGGGCTTGTTAACAGCCCTTGGATGAGACTGTCGCCGACATCTTGATAAGGCGGAAACGCCCATGCACGGAGGCGACACGGTGCAGACCGTTACCAAATCATACAGCGCAAACGACATTATTTATTCTGAAGGCGAAGAAAGCCGTTGGGCGTTCGAAATCATCAGCGGAACCGTCGAGCTGTTTGGTGCAGGACCTGAAGGCCCGGTGACCCACGCCCTTTTGGGCGATGGTGAGTTGTTTGGCGAAATGGGAATTCTGGACAAAAGCCCACGGCATAACTCTGCACGCGCGAAAACCGACGTCACCGTTCAGGCCATACCACGGGCCGAATTTCTGCGTCGGGTCGAGTTGGAACCGGATACAGCTTTTAAGGTCATGTCCAAGCTCGCCAAAACGCTGCGCAGCAATGATGATCCGCTGACACGCGGCGACGCCATTAAGGCTGCTGTGCACGGGGCGCGCTTGCCGGTTTTAGTGCCGTCATCTGAAGAGTCAGCACCGGCCATTCGCCCAGCAGGTATGGGGCGGCCCATGCCGGTCAATCTGGTCGGCGAACGTAAGCCAAATCTATTTGAGCGCATTGTGGATGCCGTCGTCAAAGACCCGACTCGCCGCCCCGGCAAAACCCGTAAAGCGCCACCGCCTCAGGATATCCTGATCCTGGTCGGAAAAGTTTATGACGATTATGAAGACATGCAGCACCGCATGATTTTTGAAGCCATCAGCGAAGTACCTGGGGTGCGCGTCGAGTCTGTTGATCGAGACCTTGCCCGCATGGTGCCCGGATTGGCGGACAGTGGCCCAACGGGGCCAAACGACGATGTCCTGGTTCGAGCCACCCGGGAAGGTCGCCGGTGGCTGACCGAAAAGAATGCGGACCTTTTAGTTTGGGCCTTTGTCGACGAAACCGGGCGGTCGATTCAGCTTCGGTTTGTCGCCATGGCGTCCAGCCCTGGTGAACGGCCAGGCCGCTTTAAACCGCATCACGCCCTCACCGTACCTGTCGATTTTTATACGGAATGGACACCGCTGATTCGGTCCGTCGTGCTGTCCGCCGTGGACCCACGTAGTATTGCACAGGGTCGCATTCTCAAATCTGCATTGCCCTCACTGGCAACATCCGGTCGCACATTGGGTCTTGAGCCCTCCATGGCAATGGACAGCCATGAACAGGCCAACATTTTGTCCTGCTACGGCAATGTGGCAGCGATCGCAGCTCAACTGAGTGGAGATCGCACCTGGTTTCACACCGCCATTGAGAGCTGGCGCGCGGCGATTGAGAAAACACCATCTGAAGATGAACGTGCCCTTGGCCATCTGCATCAACAACTGGGTTTGACGCTCCAAATCGTCGCCGAACGCGACAATGATCTGGATACGCTTAAAGATACGGCGACCGCCTACCGCAAAGCACTGATGCATATCTCTCGCCGCAACCAGGCCTTTGAGTGGGGCATGATGAAGTACCGCCTTGGCGGCGTGCTCTATAAAATCGATATGGCCGAAGGTGATGACGAAGTCTTGCGCGAGGCCATTCAATCCTGCCAAGCCGCACGCCAGGTGTTTGACAAATATGCCCATCCTATCCGGTGGTCGGAGATCATGAATACACTGGCACAAATTCTTCAGGTCTATGGTGATAACGTACGCAGCGTACCGGTGCTGCAACATTCGGTCAGGTCCTGCGTCAGCGCGCTTCAAGTGCGCACACCGGACACCGCACCCCTGCAATGGGCGGCTATTCAGAACACCCTCGGTTCTGCCTTATTTCTACTGGCCAAGCATACGGGGGAGTGGGAATACATGCGTCAGTCGTCCGAAGCCTTTCGGGCTGCTCTGACTGTTTATGGTGAACACGGTGCGGGTCGCATGGCCACCGTGACCGAGCGCAATTTGGTACGTGCCGAGAAACAAATGAAAGACGCCAGTGATAAACAGACGTTTGATCCAGTGTGGGCGCAAAGCTTTAACATCACAGACTCGGAAGAAGAATTTGACTGGGATGCCTTCCTCAACGGTGAAACATCGGAAGAAGACGCCGGCATCGGCCAAGTCGCTTAAGGTCTAAGTCACAGGCGTTGACGCGGTAGCGGTGCAGCCGCATCTTCATGACATGAAGAACTCTGTCGTTGCCGTTATTCTTGCCGGTGGTCAGGCGCGTCGTTTGAGCGGTCGCGATAAAGCGCTCATATCTGTCAATGGCCGCCGGTTAATCGACAGATGCATTGCCGTTCTTAAACCGCACTGCCAAAATATAGCCTTAAGTGTGCAGCCAGAAAATTCCTGGGCGCAGAATTATGGATTACCGCTGCTTTATGATCGGCCAACCCCAAACATAGGGCCATTAGGCGGTATTGCTGCGGCCCTGCACTGGGCAGACAACCAGGCTCCCAAACCGGAGTGGGTGATCACAACGCCTGTTGATCTACCGTTTATCCCAACGGACCTTGTTGAAAGGCTGACAAGCCACGAGGCTGATGTGGCTGTGGCCTGCTCTGATGGGCAAACGCATCATCCTGTCGCAGCATGGAAACCAGACCTCACGTCTCCATTGGAGCATTTTTTAAAAAACGGAACCCAGTCCGTGCAAAAATTTCAGTCGGATTATAACGTGGTCACTGTGAACTGGGAGACGTCAGTCTTTGATCCGTTCTTCAATATCAATACGCCAGAAGATATTTTAGCGGCGGAAGAAATAGACACGACCATGATCACATCAAAAACGGCACCCTAGACATAATGTCTTCCGCATCAGAAAAACTCTTATTGGCCATCGACCAAGGCACAACCTCCAGCCGCGCCATCGCCTTCGATTTAAATGGGACCGCCGTCGCATCAGCGCAACGCCCATTCTCGCAGATTTATCCCAAAGACGGGTGGGTGGAGCACAATCCGGAAGAGATCTGGCAAACTGTCAAAGCCTGCATTCAATCGGTGTTATCTGAGATCGGTGATATGAGTCGCGTCGCCGCCTTAGGAATCACCAATCAACGTGAAACAACTATTGTATGGGATCGCAAAAGTGGCGACACCATCGGCAACGCCATTGTGTGGCAAGATCGACGAGGGGCGAGCATTTGTCGTGAGCTGTTTGACTCAGGGTATGCCGATGTCATTCAGCAGAAAACAGGCCTTGTTCCAGACTCCTATTTCTCCGCAACGAAGCTTCAATGGATTTTAGACTCCTCGCCTGACATTCGGGCCCGCGCAGAACGTGGAGACCTTGCCTTTGGCACCATCGATACGTTTTTGTTGTGGCGTCTGACCGACGGCCAGTCACATTTAACCGACGCCACAAATGCTTCCAGAACAATGCTATTCAACATTCACACCCAAAACTGGGACGAAGAGCTGCTCAGACACTTCAATATTCCCCGCGCGCTCTTGCCGGACGTCCAAGACACAGCCAGCGCGTTCGGTGTCACAGCATCTTCATTGTTTGAATGCGCGCTGCCGATCACCGCGATGGTTGGCGATCAGCAGGGGGCCTTGGCCGGACAGAGTTGCTTTAAGCCAGGCCTCGCAAAAAGTACTTTTGGTACGGGTGCCTTTGTGTTGTTGAACACAGGAGAGGAGGCGACCGTTTCACGCAACAAACTCCTGACCACGGTTGGATATCGCCTAAATAATAACACGGCCTATGCAGTTGAAGGCAGCGTGTTCAACGCTGGCACCATTGTACAGTGGATGCGTGACGAGATGGGATGGCTTGACCATGCTGCTGATTCAGACAAACACGCACGCTCCAGCACAAACGATAAAGTGGTTTTTGTGCCTGCCTTTACAGGCCTCGGTGCACCACATTGGGACCCTGATGCGCGCGGTGCGCTTTACGGGCTGACGCGCGACACGACACAAGCCGATATTGTGCGCGCGGGATTGACAGCCGTGTGTTTTCAAATGAACGACCTGATGGCGGCGATGCACGCTGACACTGGCAGTCGCCTTTCGCTGCTTCGGGTCGATGGTGGTATGGCGGCGAATGATTGGCTTCTGCAAACCCTGGCCGATATCATAGGCGTTGCTATCGAAAGACCAGCCAACCTTGAAGCCAGTGTTTGGGGGGCGGCAATGCTGGCCGGCTTAGGGGCCGGCGTCCTCACCTCTTTGGAGGATTTAGAAACCTCCCGGATTGTAGATCGCGTGTTCGAACCATCCATTTCAGCCGACCAGCGCGCCGCTAAAATAGAAAAATGGAACGACGCTGTTTCCCGCACCCGGTCACTTTGATAGTCACCGATATAGCCTTAGCGCTTTTCGTGAGATTTGGAGTCGCCTCGCTTTAACGATTGTTGCGGCGCACAAATGAATAGCGTGATTCTCTATAAGTGCTTGTAAACAGTTCTCTTTGGGTGGCCCGCTTTGGCGGCACTCATGATTTGGGATAGAATTTCTCAGCGGCCCGGGTTCGATAGAGTTATGGGTGTTTATGGAATCGTCTTCCCAGGCCGGGACCGAAAAATCGGGTGTTACGGCGAAGGTCAAATGGTTTAACCCTGCCAAGGGTTTTGGCTTTGTCGCCCCGACAGACGGAAGCCCGGATGCCTTTCTTCACGTCTCTGTCGTACACAAGGCGGATTTGAGAACCTTGCGCCAAGGTGCAACAATTATCTGCGGACTGGGTGATGGGCCAAAAGGCCCTCAAGTCACTGAAATAGAAACGGTCGACAACTCAACTGTTGTCGATGACGTTCCGGACGGTGAAGAAACTGTCATTGTCGGTGAAATCAAATTCTTTGCTGCCGATAAAGGCTATGGCTTTGGTGTGCCTATGGGCGGAGGACACGATATTTTCATTGGCATCGGTGCTCTGCAACGCTCGAACTTGGATCGCTTGGAGCCAGGCCAGCATGTGCGCATGCATGTTCAGGACGGCAGCAAGGGGCCAATGGCCACTCAAGTCGAAGTTATTGTTGAACCCGGTTAGTTTGAACCGGGCTAGGCTAGGCCGCGTCGCTGTTTTGAGCTCAACCAAAGTATGGCGAATAACGCGGCAGACAACGGCAAAACCATCGCGCCATTGACAGCAGCCCACCCAAAACCGTTCTGCAGGGCGCCTGAGGAAAAGGTCGCAACGGATATGGTTGCAAACACCAGGAAGTCGTTCGCGGCCTGTGTTTTTTCCTGTTCACCTTCCCGGTAGGTTTCGGTCAACAAAGCTGTGCCGCCGATGAACATAAAGTTCCAGCCCAATCCCAAAGCCACAAGGCCGAGCCAGAAATTAATAAACTCGATGCCAGATAAATTGACCGCCATACACGCGACATTCAAAAACACGCCCGTCAGTATGACCTTCAAGGGCCCAAATTTTTTAATCAGTGACCCGGTGAAAAAACTCGGTCCGAACATGGCGAGCGCGTGCCATTGAATAACAAAGGCCGCATCGTCAAAGGCGAACCCGCAATCGACCATAGACAGCGGCGTTGCACTCATGACCAGAATCATAACGCCGTAGCCGACCATTGCGGCAACAGCCGCGACGATAAAGGTGGGCTGTTGGACGATCTCACTTAAAGGCCGGGCTTGATCATCAGACTTCGAAACGCGCGGTCGCGCCGGCGGCAAGGACGCGGCCTGAATCAAACAGGACGTAAAGACGCACAGGCCTGCTATGGCGGCGTAACATCCCGCAAATAGAATTGGCGAAAACAAATCTTGTGTTGCTTTCGCCAATTCAGGGCCAAGCAACGCAGAGACGACTCCTCCCAGCATAACCCAGGAGATGGCCCGGGCACGGCGTTCAGGGTGAGCGGCTTCCGCAGCCGCAAATCTGTAGTAGCCCCAGAACGCATTGTGCGCGCCCAATAAAGCGGCACCGAGAATGAACAAACCGAAGCTGCCTTGCAGCAAGGCAAAACAACTCAACACGGCACCAGCAATGCCAATGCCTTGCCCTACAGTGAAACCGAGACGGCGACCAACACGACGCATCCAAAGAGCGGCCGGAAAGGTGGCCAACATGGTTGCCACAAATTGAATCGCAAGTGGCAGAGTCGCCAAACGTGGGTCAGTCGCCAGATAGTCACCTGCGAGCGCTGTCACCAACATCACGATTCCCGCACCCATCATCGACAGGGCCTGAGCAAACGTCAGGACAAGGACAGAGCGGAGCCCGCGTGAGTAGTCCCCGCGTGAGCAGTCAGTGGAGGGACTTATAGCATCTGGTGTTGAGCGCGGGATCTCCTCGCTCACCCGCCTGACGCCCCTGACCCGAGGTCTTCCGGTTTGCGGCGTAGCAAAATACTGTCAAACCACTGCGTAATCAGAGGCTTGGCGTCTTCGGGTGGAACACAATCCACTACGATTGGGTCTTGTGCATATGGGTTTTTGGGGGCTGCGCTCTTTTTTTCACCAAACACACAGGACGTGTAGGCAATCTGGCTGGGTTTATCTTCAACAATCAAGCCATTCATCCACATCACAAGGACGGTCAGGGCCAATGTGACGGCCACAGCAACCACGGAGCCGATCAGCAGGCGTTTGATATATGGTGTTCGATACATAGGCGTTGGATTACACCTGATTCCGCTGGTGTGGCAAGCCACTCTCCAGCACCAGCGATCATGACAGCCATGTTAGACACTGGCCCGAAATTCGACACAATTAAGCACTTATATGTGAGGGTAAGGTAAGTTAGACGGATCGGTGTCACGCGCCCCTTCCCCTCCCCCGTCCTCAAGCGTGCTGCTGATCCGTCGCCTTACACCCCTCAAAAAACACCGAATTTCTAAGCTTCATATTTGCACTTCATGTCTCAGACCCTATTTGTTAGAATGCTTCCAATTAACAATTAGGTGATGTCCGACATCATGGCAAAATCGACCCCACAAGAGGCTCTTTCCTCAGACACAGACTTGGCCTTGCACCTGCGCAAGGTTGGTCTGCGTCCCACGCGGCAACGTATGGCGCTGGCGGAAATACTGTTTCGACAGGGTGACCGGCATATCACCGCAGAGGCCCTGTATACGGATGCCGTGGCGCAAGGGGTGAATGTATCCCTGGCCACTGTTTACAACGCCCTGCACACCTTCACGGCGAAAGGGTTGCTGCGGGAAATCTCTATTGATTCCACACGCTCCTATTTCGATACCAATACAAGCGAGCACCACCACTTCTATTTTGAGCAGTCTGGGCGTTTGCAGGATATCGAAACCGGACATGTTAAGTTGGCCCAGATTCCAGAAGCCCCAGAGGGAACGTCGGTGTCCCGGGTTGATGTGATCGTGCGTATCAACGGTTGAACTGTATTTTTTACGCGGTTGAACCGTCGTTATTTAAATACACGGCGAACCCGAAATACATGGCGAACCC
>CAYGSZ010000007.1:0-32148 GCA_964352705.1 uncultured Rhodobacterales bacterium | reverse complement strand
TAAACGATGGTCTGCTGTTGAGCACGGATTTGAACAACACAGAAAACACGGAATCCGGCATTATTAATTTACCGGGCCAGGGGGCCAAGCTGGTCTCGGGCCGCGGCACCCTTACAGTCAATTACGCCAACACCAATGATGGCACCCCAGAAGAACTTTGGGACAGTGAAGGCATTGGCGTTATTGGCGTCGGCAACGTAGACAACAACGCAATTGGCAATTACTGGGAACGCACCGTTGATAACGTCGCCCCCACGGCTGATCTTGGGGTCTACCTGGATACCTCAAAAGACGAGTCCTTAACCGTCGAATTTGACGAACGGTACTCGCGGATGACGTTTAATCTGGGTGAGTTTTCGGACATTAACATTCCCGATGGGGCAGACGGTGTCAGTGGCGACCAGATCGTTTATGAGAGAGTGATCGTGCGTGCCTATGACAGCACCAGCGCGACGCCGGACACCCCCGTGCACGAAGAAACCATTTCCGCCTGTACATCAAACACCGCCAATGGCCATCACATGACAGTGTCCTTGGACCTGTCCGCTAATCCAGCGGATAAAATCACGTTTATCCCGAGAACTGCGACATTGCTGGCGACGCCGCCGGTAGAAAATCGCTATGGGACCGAGTTCTGGCTGGCTGGCATTCAGGCCTGCGGCATTGACGCACCTTGTGGCGTGCTGGCGGAAACGGACTGCTTTGTTTACGACGGCGCAACCGTGAATACATTTCCAACCGCCACTTATCCATATGGAGGGTTGGGAACTGGTTCAGGAACCACATCTGACATCACAATTGAAAGCGTGCAAACGGCGGAAGGTGGCCCAAACTACTTGCGCTTTGAAGGCAATGGCGAGACGCCGTGGCTGTACCTTGAAAACTCTGGGGTCGACATCTACGCCAACGGTATTGATGTCTTTCTGGACGAGCACAACACTGCTGGCCAGTTGGCCCGTGAAGGTTTTTCCGTAGACGATACAACCATCGCTCACAATCTTGGTGAATCGATCACCTTCCTGTTTCATAATACCTGGGAAGAGTTCGCGCTGAGCATTGGCAAGTTTGGCCGTGTTGGAGGCAACAACATCACGAACTTGCGCGCGGACACGGTGCAAGTTCAAGGTTTTAGAAACGGCAGCGCCGTGACGGCTGTGACCACAGTTGCCGCCTGTCACCCCCTGCTAGTCCCTGGACAGCCGGACTCTAACAACAACAATGGATCAAAGAGCTTTAATCTCGATTTCAATCAAGCTGTTGATCAAGTGGTTATTACACCAACAACCACAACCCCACTGACGACATCTAGCAGCCAAGTTGTGGTAAGAGGAATCAAAGGCTGTGATGGCACGGCAGCCTGCGCGCTCGGCAATATTAACGGCGCAGGTAACGATTGCAGCGGCGGCACGATTGTGGTGCCTTCGCTTTAGGTAACAGCTTTAGCGCAAATCAGGATCGAACTCGGCCTTGCCATCGCCGGGCTCGCGCGGCATGTTCGATGACGTTCACAATCTGAATATGGAACGCATGCATGAAATATCTTCACACCATGGTTCGGGTGACCGACCTGGACGCCTCGATTGATTTTTACTGCACCAAGTTAGGTCTGAAAGAGCTAAGCCGTCGGGACCACGACGGCGGGCGCTTTACGCTGGTGTTTCTCGCGGCCCCCGGCGACGAAGATGCCGCCGTTGAACTGACCTACAACTGGGACCCAGAAGACTATGACGGGGGACGCAACTTTGGGCATCTGGCCTATGCAGTGGATGATATTTACAAAACCTGCCAGTACCTGATGGACGCAGGTGTGACCATCAACCGTCCGCCCCGGGATGGGCGCATGGCCTTTGTACGCTCGCCCGACAACATCTCCATAGAACTGCTGCAAAGCGGTGATGCCCTGCCGCCGCAAGAACCCTGGGCCTCGATGAAAAATACGGGCGAGTGGTAAAGCCGCATGGATAGTCTGTCCTTTTTCTACAACGATCCTATGAATGAACGCTATGCGGAGTTAGCGTTGCGGCTTTTGCTGTCTGTGTTGGCCGGCGCTTTGCTGGGCCTGGACCGAGAAAGTAAAAACAAGCCCCTTGGGGTACGCACCTATGCCCTCATCAGCCTGGGGGCCTGCGGCTTTGCCATTCTGGCGATGGAGCTCAGCACACTCAGCGTGGCTCAGACAGGCGTTGCTGACATTGACCCAAGCCGCGTACTGCAAGGTGTTATTGGCGGAGTCGGTTTTCTGGGCGCCGGTGCCATATTCAAGTCTGGCGACGATGTGTCCGGCACAGCAACCGGGGCTGGCATTTGGGCTGCCGGCGTTGTGGGACTGGCCTGTGGATTCGGATTCTACGTCTTTGCCTTACTGGTGCTTCTGAGCGCCTGGCTGGTGTTTGCCGTTCTGGGAGCGTACCTGAAAATGTTTGCCGGAAAAATTGAAGATCAGAGAAACGAGCGAGAAGCGAAGGACGCTAAAGAAAAGAAAGAAGGCAAAGCTTAACCAAGCCACCGGACCAAAGAGTTTTGTGGTCTAGTGGACCTGCCGCTTGGTCGCGGGCAGTTGACTCAACTTTGTGAGCAGATAGTCCAGATCGTCGGTTTCGAAATCAGCGTTGAGGTCTTCATACTGGGTCAGCACGCGCTCGATCACTCGACGACTGTAGCGTTCCGCCGCCCCGGCCCGGCCATCGAACTCGGTTTCATCGGTCACCGCCACAGCTGCTTTTACGGCGGGGCGAATAGCAACCGGTAAATCAGCACGGATGCAAAGCGTGTCCAGACCTGAGCCCCCTGTATCATGAATCAACAGACGGCTGTTGGCCAAAGGCACACCGGCAAGCCGCGCCAGAGCATGCTCGAAAAATTTAAGGTTTCCCATGCAAATCGCGCGCAGCACCAGCGAAGCTGTCAGCCGCTTATTGAGATCCAACTGCCCGACCAGGGCTTCGACTTCATCATCTGTGGCCCCGACTGCGAGACCGACCGTGGCACGTTCACGGCTCTGCAAAATAAGATCAGCCGCCAGATCAGGTGAAATTTTGTGGCGTGAAACGAGGGTTCCGCGCAAATGGTTAGAAACTTTGGTGACCAAACGCTCGGCCACCGTCATTGGGAGCACGGGACGTTCGATGAGCTTTTGTTGAATGGCTTCAACTGTGCCGAAGCGATCCACCACGCGGTGGATACAGGGCTCGGTCAGGTGCGCCCCGCGGTTGCCCACCAGCTTTGTGACCGCGACCTCGCCCCCCTGCTCGACCAGAGCCTCGGCCACGTCCGCAGGAACCGTCGCGCGATCCGCAATCGCCGCATGTTTGTTTGGGTTCTGACTGTTGATAATTTCGATCAGGTCTTCCGTGGTCAGCACATCAGACATTTCGATCATCGGCACCGCGACGCTGTCCACATCGCGCGCCAGGTTCATGGCAATGTCGCGGGGCAGCAAGGGGGTCGACTTCAGGTTCACCGAGAGCGCTTCGCGCACGCGCACTTCCGCGTCTTTCATCATCAGGCGAAAGATGTCTTGCGCCATTTTCAGTTCTGACTGTGACATCAGTGATTTGCCGTAGGACGTGGCAATTTTTGCGGCAGCTTGCGCGCGCGCTTCCCCTGACGGATTGGACGCCAGGTCTTGAACATCGGATAGTGTGAGGCCAGATTCCGTCACACTGAAACTCCTTGTCATGTCCGCAAGCAGCCGCGCGATCACGGCGCTGCGGATTTCAATAAAAACCTACTCCGAAAAGGGGTAAACTGGAGCGGTTGGCGACAGCAAATCGTGTAGGGGTTGTATAAAACCGTAGCGAGTAGCGTCATTCTACATTATTCCGCGTGGGGGACAATGTGTTACCGAAATTTGGCAGAAACAAAGGCAATCCCAATTCTCACTTCTTGCGTGCAGGTTAAATCTGGCCACGTGTGCATGTGGAATATGATCATCAACGCCCAGAACGGGAGATTGGTTCCCAAAATGATGTGTTTCGGATGCTTTTAATCTACTAGGCACAGTGCGGGCGCGCCGTTACGTTGGATGAAACTGTTATTTCCCCCAAAGCACTTGCTGAGTTTTCCCATGAATCTAAAAGATCACATCCGGCAAATTCCTGATTTTCCCAAGCCGGGGATTAACTTTTTTGATATTTCGACCCTGATCGGCCATCCCAAGGCCTGGAAAACGGCAATTGACGAACTTGCAGAGATGCTGCGGGATTACGACGCAGACTATATCGCCGGGATTGATGCGCGCGGGTTTCTAGTGGCGGCCCCGTTGGGGATCGCCCTGGACTGCGGGGTTATGATGATCCGCAAGACCGGAAAATTGCCCGGTGAGACAAAATCACACAGCTATGATCTTGAGTACGGCACGGATGCCATTGAAATTCAGCATGATGCCGTGAAGCCCGGCGACAAAGTCATCATCGTCGATGATCTGCTTGCCACCGGGGGCACTTTGGCAGCAGCGGTGGCCCTGCTTAAAAACTCAGGGGCAGAGGTTGCTGCCACCGCATGCTTAATCGAACTCAGCTTCTTAAAGGGCCGCGCCAAAATCAATCTGCCCTGTCATTCGCTTGTGACCTATGACAGCGAATAAACATCACGACAGACTTAAAAAAACAGCCAACATTTCAAACTCAGCGCCTTTAAAGTGAAGCGCCTTGCGCTGCGCCTTCCGGACGATTGCCTTGACTGTCCAACGCGTATCCCGCCGCACGCACTGTGCGGATGAGGTCTTGGGTGCCATCCAGATTTAAGGCCTTGCGCAAGCGCCTGATGTGAACGTCAACCGTGCGCGGCTCAACATAAATGTCTGGGCCCCACACCGAGTTCAACAGTTCTTCACGCGAATACACGGTGCCCGGACGTTCCATCAGAAACTGCAGCAGGCGGAATTCCGTTGGACCGAGGTGAATATACTGGCCACCGCGCGTCACCCGGTGCGCATCAAGATCAATCACGATGTCACTGTAGGTGAGTTCACCTTTGGTTTGTGATGGCATCGCCCGGCGCAATAAAGCCCGCACACGTGCCAGCAGTTCAGGCATGGAGAACGGCTTGGTCATGTAGTCATCAGCACCAACGTTGAGGCCGCGCACTTTGTCGGTTTCTTCGCCGCGGGCGGTGAGCATGATGATCGGCACAGACTTGGTGTGAGTGCGACGCCGGAACTGACGGCACACTTCAATGCCCGACATCCGGGGCAGCATCCAGTCGAGAATAATCGCATCCGGTGGTGTTTCTTCTGCGACGATCATGGCTTCTTCGCCATCTGAGGCCTCTGAAACGTCAAAACCTTCTTTTTCAAGGTTGTACCGTAGCATCGTAACCAGAGAGGCTTCGTCTTCAACGATCAGGACTCTGGGTTTCATATCTGATTCTCCAATGCAGTTGCGAAATCAGGGTCTTGCTGAGAGAGACCACTGAGGATGGGATCTTTTTTGGGCCGGCCCGCGTGAATGGGCCGCCCGGCAACGAGAAACTGTATCGTCTGAGCAATGCTTGTGGCGTGGTCGCCGATACGTTCCATATTTTTAATCATGAACAATAAATGCGTGCAGGCTGGCACGGTTACAGAATCTTCCAGCATCAAGGTCAGGAGTTCCTGAAAGACACTGGTATGCAGATCATCAACCGCGCGGTCATTGTTCGCGACCGCTTCTGCCTTTTCGACATTGTGTTCGATATAGGCGTCGAGAACGTCCTGGACATTTTGCCGGACCAACTTGCCCATTTCGATAACACCGGCGACAGGACGCACTTGCGGAAACTGATTCACAATCTGAGAGCGCTTGGCCACGTTGGCGGCATAGTCACCAATACGCTCAATGTTAGACGAAATTTTCAAAGCACCGACGACCTGGCGCAAATCAGACGCCATTGGTTGGCGTAAAGCCAGGACCCTGACCGTAAAGGCGTTAATGTCGGTTTCCATATCATCCAAAGCTGTATCGGCGTCGATCACCTTGGCGGCCAATTCAGAATCGCGCGACTCAACAGCAGCAATGCAAGACGCCAACTGCGCCTCGGCAACACCGCCCATAATGGCAATGCGCTTTGACAGCGTTTGCAGCTCCTCGCCGAAGGATTTGACGATATGAAGGTCGTCTTTTTGCGCAATCATCTCTTCAAGACCTACCCGAAGCGCCCAGTGATATAGCCCTGAGTCAGCTCATGATCAGGGTTGGTGAAAACTGTTTCCGTATCCGCACATTCAATCAAATGCCCCAAGTGGAAGAACGCGGTGCGTTGCGAGACCCGTGCGGCTTGCTGCATAGAGTGAGTCACGATGATAATCGTGTAGTTCTCGCGCAGTTCATCAATCAGTTCTTCAATCTTCGCCGTGGCGATTGGATCAAGCGCAGAGCACGGCTCATCCATTAAAATGATTTCAGGATTGATGGCGATGGCGCGAGCGATGCACAAGCGTTGCTGCTGACCACCCGAGAGGCTTGTGCCTGGGGCTTCTAAGCGATCTTTGACTTCTTTGAGGAGACCCGCTTTTTCGAGGCTTGAATTGACAATATCCTCAAGTTCATCAGGGTGCGAGACCAAGCCGTGAATGCGCGGACCGTAGGCCACGTTTTCATAGATTGACTTTGGAAACGGGTTCGGCTTCTGAAACACCATGCCGATGCGCGCGCGGATTTGAACGGGATCAACAGACTCATCGTAGATGTCTTGATCATCAAGTGTGATCTTACCCTCCATGCGGCAGCTATCGATGGTATCGTTCATGCGGTTAAAGCAGCGCAGGAATGTCGATTTACCGCACCCAGAAGGGCCAATAAACGCCGTGACCTGGCGGTCAACAATATCAATGCCGACGTCAATGAGCGCCTGCTTGTCACCGTAAAACACGGAGACGTTGTCCGCTGCCAGCTTAACCTGAGCCTCTGGCATACGCGGGTGACCGGCGGTCTTTTCAAAAACAACTGCTTCCTGATCCATCATTACCAACGCTGTTCAAATTTGCTTCTAAGCCACACGGCCAGCCCGTTCATCACAATCAAGAAGGCAAGCAACACCATGACGGCCGCTGATGTTCTTTCCACAAAAGCCCGCTCGGGGGCATCCGCCCAAAGGAAAATCTGAACCGGCAGAGCCGTTGCAGGATCCATGGGGCCTTGCGGAATATCGACAATGAACGCGACCATGCCAATCATCAGCAACGGCGCGGATTCTCCAAGCGCACGCGCCATGCCAATAATTGTGCCGGTCATCATGCCCGGCATCGCTAAGGGCAAAACATGATGCACAATGACTTGGAGTTTTGAGGCCCCTAGCCCCAAAGCCGCCTCACGAATAGATGGCGGGACAGACATCAAAGAGGCGCGGCTGGCAATAATCACAGTGGGCAGCGTCATGAGCGACAGCACCAAGCCACCAACCAATGGCGCAGACCTCGGCAATCCAAAGAAGTTCAGAAACATCGCCAAACCAAGCAGACCGAACACGATGGATGGCACCGCAGCCAAGTTGTTGATGTTGACCTCAATAATATCGGTCAGCCTGTTTTTAGGAGCGTACTCTTCAAGATAAACAGCCGAGGCCACACCAATGGGGAAGGACAACAGCAGCGTAATGGTCAGCGCATAAAAAGAGCCAACCACAGCACCCCAAATACCAGCAAGCTCGGGCTCCCGACTGTCCCCCTGGGTGAAGAGGGCCGTATTAAACCTGGTTTCAATTCTGCCCTGGCTGTCCAAGGCATCAAACCAGACGATTTGCATGTCAGAAACCCGGCGGTCGGCTTCAGTCACATCGCGCGAAATATTGCCTTTAGAAAGTTGGTCAATATCGGCCGAGACCGGAAACGACACAGTGATTTGAGACCCGATCAGGCTGGGGTCTGCCATCACGATCCTGCGCACTTCAAAGGGCGCACCAGAACTGAACAAGCGGTAGAGTTCACGCAGATCACGCCGTCCGGAAACTTCAGGAAAAATATCGCGGAGAGACTGCCGCACCAAAGCCTGGTAGTTGGCCGTCGAGAGCACTTCAGGGTCACGCGTTCCAGCGGGGTCGATGGTTTCGCCATCAAGTTGCACGTCGATGGTGACAAAGGTTTGCACGAACGCTGGCAAGGCCCGCCCACCGATGGTGATAAAGAGAAGCCCTAACATGCCAATGGCAATGGTGACGGCAAGGAGACCATACATCTTGAACAATCGCTCAGAGCGATAACGCTTCTTCAAGCCCGCATTGACCAGTTGAGTGGTGGGGTGACGGGTCGTGTTGGAATGTGGTTTATTCATAACACCGTCCGTCATTCGTATTGCTCCCGATACCGTCGCACGACTTTGAGAGCAACAATGTTGATGACCAGAGTGACGCAGAACAACACCAAACCGAGCGCAAAAGCAGCCAGAGTTTTGGCACTGTCAAATTCCTGATCGCCGACCAGGAGCGTCACGATTTGAACCGTGACCGTGGTCACCGCCTCAAGGGGATTAATGGTCAGGTTGGCGGCAAGACCTGCGGCCATAACCACGATCATCGTCTCGCCAATGGCCCGTGACACAGCCAACAGAATACCGCCGACGATTCCCGGCAAAGCGGCAGGGAAAATAACGCGCTTTATGGTTTCAGACTTCGTCGCCCCCAACCCAAGTGAGCCTTCACGCAGGGACTGTGGCACCGCAGTTATGACATCATCAGCAAGGGATGAAATAAAGGGAATGATCATGATCCCCATAACCAAACCAGCAGCGAGCGCGCTTTCTGACGCCACATCAAGCCCGATAGATTCGCCAAAGCCGCGAATAGCCGGCGCAACCGTGATCGCAGCAAAGAAGCCATAAACAACGGTGGGAATACCCGCCAGAATTTCCAGCAACGGTTTCAGAATGGCCCGCACACGATGATCGGCGTACTCGGCCATATAGATGGCTGAAAACAAACCAATCGGCGTCGCCACACACATGGCAATAAAGGCAATGAGAAGCGTACCTGCAAACAGGGGAACAGCGCCAAAAGCGCCAGACGACCCAACCTGATCGGCTCTTAGCGCTGTTTGTGGGCTCCAGTCCATTCCAAAGAGAAACTCAGTGAACGGGACCTTGCCAAAAAAGCGAATGGTTTCGAACAGCAGGGAGAGGACGATTCCGATGGTTGTCAGAATGGCGATCAGAGAACAGATCACCAGCAGAAAAGAAATGATTTGCTCGACACGGTTGCGTGCTCTGAAATGTGGCGCGATGCGCCGCCGGGTCACGGCCAAAGCAACAATTGCCATGCATAGCGCAGTGACCATCATGGCCATCAAGCTGATACTTTGAAAAGAACTGTAGCGGTTCGCTGCGGCAACGATTTCGGCATCATTTCGTGACGCAATGTTGCCCGCTGCTAAATTTTGAATATCAACGATGAGCAAACTGCGCTGAGAGTCTGTCAAGTTTTCGGCCGCTGGTCCGAGGCCAGATAAAACCAACGACAAGATCACAGAATTCTCGACAGAGATCCACACGCCGATGAGCAACAACGCAGGTAAGCCGCACCACAGGGCGACGTAACCGCCGTAGTAGTTTGGCAGGGAATGAAGCGTGCGAATATCGCCATTCACCGTGCGCAGAGATTTAAGCCGTCCGGAATAAAATCCGTACGATGCAAATAAGATCACTCCGATAAGGACGAACGATAAACTCATTCTGCTTCCAATCTCACCCAGACAAAAAACTTGCTTGGGCTGCCCACTTCTCCCCAGGCCTGACCCTGGGCACTTGGTTTGGACGGCAGCGGCCCCCCGAATAAAGGGCCACTGCCTCGCCCAATTACATCGTCAAATTTGCAAGACTTTCGGCTTGCTGACGAACCAACTCACGTTGATCATCAGGAAGCGGAATTAAACCTTTGTCGAGCAAGTATCCGTCCGGACCTGAGGCGCGGTCACTGGTAAATTCAGCAAGGTAAGCTTCAATGCCTGGAATGACCCCGGCATGGGCTTTCTTGACGTAGAAATACAGTGAGCGAGAGACCGGATAATCTCCAGCAGCAATGTTCTCGAATTCAGGTTCAACACCGGCGACCGTTGCGCCTTGCATCTTATCGGCGTTCTGATCAAGAAAACTGAACCCAAAGATACCGTAAGCTGCGGGATTGGCTTCCAGCTTCTGAACGATCAGGTTGTCGTTCTCGCCGGCTTCGACAAAACGACCATCTTCACGAATGATGTGACAAGCCTTGCCCTCTAAGCCGAGTTCCGCAGCGCCTTCAACTTCTGCACAACCGGCTTCCATCGCAAGCTCAACAAACGCATCGCGCGTTCCGGAGGTTGGCGGTGGGCCAAGCACTTCGATTTCCATGTCTGGCAAGGACGAGTCAATTTCGTTCCACTTGGTGTATGGATTGGCAACAAGTTTGCCGTTCATTGGAACCTCTTTCGCCAAAGCCAAGAACACCTGCTTCAGCGAGACATCAAGGGAGGGACCGCTTTTGGCATTGGCAAGGACGATGCCGTCGAACCCAATACGCACCTCAGTGATTTCCGTGACACCGTTTTTGGCACACAGCTCAACTTCTGATGACTTAATGCGTCGTGAAGAGTTAGTCATGTCCGGTGTGTCGGTTCCAAGACCTTCACAAAACAGCTTCAAACCGCCACCGGAACCCGTGGACTCGACGATCGGAGTCGGAAAGCTTGTGGTTCGGCCGAATTGCTCAGCAACGGCTGTTGAAAACGGAAAGACTGTTGAGGACCCAACAATGCGAATTTGATCGCGTGCTTCTGCAATCGCTGCACCACCCATCTGGACCGCAAGGACCAGCGCGAAAGCTGTTTTATTCATGTTTGTCTCCAAAACTGAAGAAAGTCATAATGACTATCCAAATACACACGAGAATCGGTGTACTTCGAGCGGACGTTATCCGTAGTCAGCGTCACGATTGTGACACATTTATGAAAGAAATATGACAGCGTTTATGGAGCGTTTTGGCGCTATGATCATAGGTCAATCGCATCATTCTAAGTTATTACAATATAAAGATAATTTTGAAGTTAAGGGGCCTCAACCCCGCAGGGCTTTGATATTGCCCGCATAGTCTGAGGTTGCAAAAACGGCGCTGCCTGCAACCAGGACATCAGCACCGGCTGCAATACACCTTTTAGACGTCTCGGATGTGACTCCACCATCGACTTCAATTTCGATGGCGTTGGCCCCAATCATTTGCTTTAAGCGACTGATTTTTGCCACTTGGGACTCAATAAAACTCTGGCCGCCAAACCCCGGGTTCACGGACATCACCAAAACGAGGTCGATCTTGTCCAAAACATAGGCCAACACCTCGGGCGGTGTTGCCGGGTTGAGCGAAACCCCAGCTTTGAGGCCAAGACTTTTTATGAGTTGGACCGTTCGATCCAGGTGTTTACCGGCCTCAGCATGCACAGTGATGATATCAGACCCGGCTTCGGCAAAGGCCTGAATGTAAGGATCTACAGGATCAATCATGAGGTGAACATCAAAGGGCTTACTGGAGTGCGGCTTGAGCGCCTTTACCACAGCGGGGCCTATGGTGATGTTCGGAACAAAGTGGCCATCCATCACATCAACGTGGATGTAATCTGCGCCAGCCTGGTCGATCGCTTTGATCTCTTCACCGAGCCTGGCAAAGTCTGCGGACAATATGGACGGCGCAATCTTGACGGCCATGACGAATGGCTCCCTAGGTTAATCCCAAGAACATCTAAAGGCGTTCTTTGACGGCGGCCACAATGGCATCAGCTGTTATGCCAAAGTGTTTGTACAAATCCTCTGCCGGTGCAGAGGCCCCAAACGTGGACATGCCGATGAAGGCGCCCTCGGTGCCGATGTAGCGTTCCCAGCCGAAGCCTATACCGGCTTCAATAGCAACCCTAGGCGCTGTGCCTAGAATAGACGTGCGGTAGGCCTCATCCTGCTCATCAAACAACGCGGTGCAGGGCATGGACACAACAGCGACGGAGATGCCGTCTGCTTTCAGCGCATCACGGGCTTCAAGAGCCAATGAAACCTCTGAGCCGGTGGCAATCAACGTGGCCTGACGGGGTCCATCGGCTTCTGACAAAACGTAGCCGCCTTTTGCGCACAGGTTTTCGGACGTGTCTGACAAGCGCACAGTTGGCAGGCCCTGGCGACTGAGCGCCAACACCGATGGCCGTGTAGCCTGAGAGACTGCGATGCCCCAGCACTCGGCGGTTTCAACCAAGTCGGCGGGGCGCATCACCAGAACATTCGGCATCGCGCGCAGACTGGCAATGTGCTCGACCGGTTGATGCGTCGGGCCATCTTCGCCAAGACCAATGGAATCGTGGGTCATAACGTAGATGACTCTTTTTCCCATCAGAGCAGACAAGCGGATCGCAGGCCGACAATAATCTGTGAACACCAAGAACGTGCCGCCGTAGGGAATAAATCCGCCGTGCAAGGCCATGCCGTTCATCGCCGAAGCCATGCCATGCTCACGCACACCCCAGTAGATGTATCCGCCGGAATAATCTTCCGCAGTCACCGGTTTTTGAGCCGCGACTTTGGTGTTGTTAGACCCTGTTAAATCAGCAGAGCCGCCAACCATTTCAGGAATAACCGCGGTCAAGGCCTTCAGAACTTCCTCTGAAGCTTTGCGGGTAGCAATTTTAGGCGCGTCTTTGACAGCCTTGGCTTTGATGTCCGCTATTGCCGACTCCCATCCCGCAGGTAGGTCTCCGGAAACGGTGCGCTCAAACTCACTCTTTTTGTCCGCAGGCAGCGCGCCCAGCGCCTTTTTCCAACTGGCGTGGGCTGATACCCCACGGCTTCCGGCGCTGCGCCATGCTGATAATATTTCTTTAGGCACTTCAAACGGCGGTGCCGTCCATCCCAACGCTTCTCGGGCTCCGGCAATCTCTTCATCACCCAAGGGAGCACCATGGGTTTTAGAGGTTCCTGCCAGGGTCGGTGCGCCAAACCCAATGGTGGTGCGACAGGCGATGAGTGACGGTTGATCGGTTTGCCGTGCCTGCTCAATGGCCGCCGAAACAGCTTCCGGATCATGCCCATCAACGCTAGACGTATCCCAGCCCGAAGCCGCAAAACGCGCACATTGATCATCTGAAACCGTTAAATCTGTCGGTCCATCAATGCTGATTTTGTTGTCATCAAACAAAACAATCAGTTTGCTCAGCTTAAGGTGGCCTGCCAAAGAAATAGCTTCGTGGCTGATGCCTTCCATCAAACAACCATCACCGGCAATTACATAGGTGTAGTGATCCACAACGCTGGACCCAAAACGCCCCTCAAGCATACGTTCAGCCAACGCCATGCCCACGGCATTGGCCAAACCCTGGCCCAAAGGCCCCGTCGTGGTTTCAGCCGCGGACGCATGGCCATACTCAGGGTGCCCAGCCGTGATGCTGCCCAACTGGCGGAAATTTTTAATCTGCTCGATGGTCATGTCCTTCGAGCCCGTGAGGTACATCAGGCTGTACAGCAGCATCGACCCGTGGCCAGCAGACAGAATGAACCTGTCCCGATCCGGCCAGCGTGGATCAGCGACATCGAACTTCAAAAACTCCGTAAACAGCACGGTCGCCACATCGGCCATGCCCATGGGCATGCCGGGGTGCCCGGAATTGGCGGCCTGAACGGCGTCAGCAGATAAGAACCGGATGGCGTTTGCCATTTCCGTTTGGGTAACCGCGGTGTCTGAAAGAGTCATATGGGTACCTGGATCGCAACTGCTATAGGGTGGGCCGGAAAATGATCTGGTCGTGCTAAGGGTTTTGGCTGACCACGCCAGGGATTGCAAGACCAGGATTTTGGGCGCAGGCGTACAGTATGAGACCTAGGGCAATCAGGCCTCCTGGCGCTCAGGAACCCCCTCAATTTCAAGGCCTTCGCGGTAAAACTGGTAATTCGCCTTGCCTTGGGATTTGGCATGAAACATAGCGACGTCCGCCTTACGGAGCAGTTCTTTATCGTCGGAGGCCTGATCCGGGTACATCGAGATGCCAATAGAGGCAGAGATTCGCCCGACCTGGCCATCAAGATCAAAGGGGTCCGTTAAAGATTTGAGGATGCGTTCGGCCACCACTACCGTGCTTTCGATACTATCAATCAGGGGCATAATGACTGTGAATTCATCGCCACCGAGGCGCGCCACTGTATCCGACTCGCGCACACAGAAGTTTAGCCGCTCAGCGGTTTGTTTTAATAGCAAGTCGCCCGCATCGTGGCCAAGCGAGTCATTGACGGCCTTAAAGCCATCCAAATCAATAAACATTAAACCAATGTTGGATTTGGTTCTGCGGCTCTCGATCACCATCCGTGACAGACGGTCCATAAACAGTGCCCGGTTCGGGATTCCTGTTAACTGATCATAGTTGGCCTGATAGCGAATCTGCTCTTCATCAAGCTTACGTTTGGTGATGTCGTTGACAACAGCCGCATAGTGCTGAACCTCGCCTTGGGGTCCACGCACGAGGGACAAGGCCTGTCGCGCGGCATAGCGGTCGCCGGTTTTATTTTTGCACCATTGCTCCCACTCCACCTGACCCGACTTATTCAAATCAGCCATGGTTTCGCGATAGATTTTATCGTCAAAGAACAGAAAAGATCGCAGCGACTGCCCCACAACTTCGCTAGATTTGTAACCTGAGATCTTCGTGAAGGCGCGGTTTACTTTGGTTATTCTTTCTCGCGAATCAGCAATCAACACACCTTCGCTGGTATAATCGAACACCGTTGCGGCCAGCCGGAGTTGAGCCTCCACCGCCTTGCGCTCAGAGACATCACGGAGAGTCATGACATACCCCGTGGTTTTGCCTTTTTCGCGCATTGGAGCAATGACGTATTCAGCCTCAAAGGCAAGCCCATCGCCGCGCGCCAGCCTGACGTCTTGAGCAACATAATAATTTGCCGAACTAAGGGTGGCAGACAGACCGAGAGACTCTCCAGCCCGATCAGAACCCGTACCGTATGTTAAAGCCCCATCAATGGTACTGGTGCACAAGGCGCTGCGGTCGCGATCTAAAATCTCGGCGGCCGCCGGGTTGGCCATGGTAATGCGACCCTCAAGATCAATCGCGATGATCCCTTCATTGGCCGCATTCAGAATTTTTTGGATCTGTTGCGCCATACGACGCGATTGCGCTTCGTTTTCGCGCAAAGACTCAATTCCCGAATGATCAGAGATGTTCTGTTGTTCAGTCATCATGTGTTTCAACAGCATCTCAAAAACATGCGATGCCGCGCGCAATTCCCCCTACCACATCCCTGGCCACGTCCCTGGCGCATCTTATTTTTTATTGCGCTTATTGAGTGTAACCATGCGCAGTGAAAAAGCCTAGAGGGCGCGCGAAGGCTAATTTTATTCAACACCTAAACACTTAAAATAGAGGCCGTTGACCCAGCGATCTAGCACGGATACATTAGTTTCGAATAAAAACTAGTTATCCTGAACTATTTGTAAAGGCGTCTGCCATGTTCGGTGCTGCTTCACGCCCCTCCACACGTGCTGCTGCGATTGTCAGCCTTAACCCGTGGCTATTGATTAACTTTTCAGCAAAGTGTGGGATGCGTATTGCGGTGAAACCAAAAAAAAGACCACAGATCAATCTGGCGCAGCCAAAGAAGCAGACCAAAGTATTGCATCTGCTGCCGAGCTCAGGCCCATTTTTTGTATACGCGGAAGCCGAGCAACACGCATAAGATCAGTGCGTAGATCAGCGGCTCCGTGAAGTCGGCCTTGATCATCATATAAAAGTGGATCACGCCTAGGATGGCGGCTGGGTAAACCAGCAAATGCAGGTTGCGCCACTTTCGTCCACCAAGCCGCTTTATCATCTTATCCGTCGATGTGATCGCGAGCGGGGTGAGCATAAGGACGGCAGCCAAACCCAGAGTGATATAAATCCGCTTTACAATATCCTGCCAAATTCCAGACCAGTAAAAGAACTGATCCAATCCGACATAACTGAAAAGATGCAAGAGGACATAAAAGTAAGCAAACAAGCCGAGCATGCGGCGCAATCGCCCGACCGCATTCAACCCCGTAACAACACGCACTGGTGTCACGGCCAAAGCAATAAGTAAAAATCTCAGAGCCCAATCGCCAAGCTCTCGGGTAATGGCCTCGATTGGGTTCGCCCCAAGCCCCCCGGTGGCCGCTTTAAACGCAATCCAAATCAACGGCAAAAGACAGGCACAGAAAACCGTTGGTTTGAGCCAGCGGTCTGGTGACTTGTGCGCGCGCCGTTGGGGTGCCTTCGTAGTTTCTGCAGTATCGGTCATACCCCTAGCCGTGTAGTCTACCTGTCCGCACAAGGGAAGGTTCTGGACTCACACATCCGCGTGAAGCACAGAACCGTGAGGGGGAAGCAGCATGACAATCGACAAGACCTGTAACAAATTCGGCCCGGTTTGGTTGTCCCCAGGGGTGACGAAGGGCAACACCCTGACCCTGATGTATGCGGCCTTTTTTACGATTGGCCTGCTCACTTTTATTGGCATAGGCACGCCTTATGTTCTGACTGAAATTCTGCGCGTCCCGACGGATGAGCAGGGCGTGGTCAGCGGCAACTTGGTCTTTTGGACCGAAATAATCACCCTGCTTCTGTTCGGTCCGGTTGGTATTGCCGCCGACCGCATTGGCCGTAAATCTGTCTACCTGTTTGGGTTTTTAACCATGGGCTTGGGGTACGCGCTGTATCCCACCGCTGATTCGATCTTCGAGTTGACACTTTACCGGATCATCTATGCCATTGGTGTCGCCACCGCGACCGGGATGCTTGCCACGGTTGTGACCGATTATCCGCAAGAAGCCTCACGTGGAAAGTTGGTCGGGATTGTCGGCGCCATGAACGGGTTGGGTGTTGTCTTCATCAATCGAGTCTTCGGGTCTCTTCCAGAACGGTTTGTTGCCAACGGCATGAGTGGTGCCGAGGCCGGTGAAATGGTTCATTGGTTGATTGCCGGACTGTGTGTGCTGTCCACCGTGGTGTTATGGTTTGGACTTAAAGACGGAACACCCGCCAGCGAATCTGAAAAACCGCCGGTTAAAGAGTTGGCGGCCAGCGCGCTGAAGCAAGGGTTCAGAAACCCACGTATTGCCTTGTCATACGGCGCAGCCTTTATCGCCCGAGGGGACCTGGTTATTATCGGCACATTCCTGACGCTATGGGGAACCGTTGCTGGCGTTGACCAAGGATTGCCAACGGCAGAGGCGACACGAAAAGCCACCACCGCTTTTATTATCGCGCAGTCTGCCGCCCTTCTGTGGACCCTCTTAATTGTGTTCTTTATTGATCGTTTCAGCCGCACCGGGTTTCTTGCTTTTTGTATGGCGCTCGCGGCACTGGGGTATTTAGGAATGGGCCTTGTTGACGATCCAACTGCGGCAGATGCAAGGCCTCTTTTGGTGTTGTTGGGCATCGGGCAAATCTCAGCCTTCTTTGGCTCTCAGGCTTTGGTGGGTCAGGAGGCACCCTTGGCCGAACGTGGCGCGGTTATTGGTGGGTTCAATATTTCCGGTGCTATTGGAATCCTGTTTTGCTCGTTCGTCGGTGGTTACTTGTTCGATGCCGTCGCCCCCAGCGCTGTTTTCATCATGGTTGGGGTTCTAAACACGATCATCTTCCTGTGCGCCGTGTTGGTACGGTGGAAATCCCCAGGACGCATGCCAGGTCAAGTTGAGGCTGAGGACGCTGTTGAAGGTTAAACAGGGCCTAACAGTTAATCTTTCCGAATCTCGCCACAGGCTGCCTGAATCTCGCCACAGGCTGCCGTTTTCTGAGCATTCCGGCCACATATCGCCAATAAAAACTGGTGATAGCGTATCCCATGGATTGACTTAACCGCCTCAAGACGTGTCTACATTGGCTTTCAAAATGCTGAGATTTTCCCGGGGTGCATCCGCCTCCCTAATACCTGTGTGCAGAGTGACGGTTCTCATGAGTTTTACAAAGTCCTACCAGATCGGCTTGGCCGCGAAACTGCTAGCTTCAAGTATGGCCTTCTCCGTTGGGATAACAGGCTATGCCGTAGCCGGCGACTTAACGGTGACAGACTCACGCACCACACCAGCGGCGACGGCAACAGGAGACGGTACAGGCCCCGGCAATATCACCATTGAGAACACTGGCTCCATAAACCTGACCACGGGAATTCCTCTCACACTGAACAGCAACAACTCTATTACTAATAATGGTCAGATTTCCTTGGAAGCTACGTCAAATGCCGTTGGCCTATTGGTCGATGGCTCGGTCGGCAACCTGACTGGAAGCATTACAAATAACGGTGTCATCTCAGTGCCCGGACCAGCAGATGACAGCAGCCTGATTGACACTGTGGTTAACAATAAAGGCATCCTCATCAGTGGGCCGGGAACGTTGAACGGTTCTTTACTGAACAGCTCATCAGGGATTCTGGAAGTCGGCGGCGACGGGACAATTGGCATCTTGCTCAACACCACGATGAACGGTTCCTTTGTCAACAACGGTCGCATTACCACCATCGGACGCAGTTCTATTGCTGTCAGCTTCAATGGTGACGTGAATGGTGATCTTTCAAACAATGGTGTGTTGACGTCTTCCAGCGCAGACGGCATAGCGTTTTACGTTGGCGGAGCCGTGTCGGGTAAAATCACTAACGCCGGCAGCATCAATGCGGGCCGCTCATCCTTCAGAGACGCCGACTTCAATCTCGTTCCAGAATCTTCCGGTGAAGCTGGGATGTGGATCGCCAACTCCGTCGGTGGCGGGATCGAGATCTTCGGCAACAGTGTGACTGACGCGGAGGAAGCCGATCTGGATGCGGACGACCCGGCGTTTGATATTGCAGATGCTCAGATTTCCGTGCTGGGCGATGGCCAGGCTATCCGGGTTAGACCCGGCGGCCCCAGAGGCACGTTCAACAGCATCAACATTGGAGTCGTTGGCACCGGTGAGGATGCTTTTGGTATCATCAATCGTGGTGTTCTCTCGGTCGGCGGCACAGTAGAAGGGATTCCGGCTGAAGGCATCAGCATTGAAGGCCTGGTTTCAGGTGGGACAATTTATACGGCCACAGTGATGGGCGGGTTGCGTAATGATGGCGGTGACATCCGTGCCGGCACAACGGACGCCACTGCAACCGCAATACGAATTGGCAACTACGGAACCGTGCCAGACATTGTGAACAGCGGTTCAATTCTGGCCGTTACCACCGATTCCGGCGAGGACATCAACGAGGGCACAATCAGTAACCTTGGCGGCGATACCTACGGCATTATTGTCGAAGAGCAGGGCGTTCTGACCAGCATCACCAATACAGGCATTATTCAAGCAAACGCCGCCGGGTCTGGCTCAAGTGCTTTTGCGATTGTCGACCGGGGTGGCAACCTCGCCACTTTTTCTAATACAGGCGATGTTCTAGCAACGATCCGCAGCGGATCGACGGGCACCATCATGGCCCTGGATGCCCGCGCAACAAGCGCAGACTTCACCTTCTTTAACTCGGGCACGATGACGGGTGACATCTACCTTGGCAGTGGCGCAGGCAACGACACCTTTACCGTAACCGGCGGGTCTATTGGGGCGTCCGTGATTTCCATGGGCGGCGGCACCGATGTCATCTCGCTTTCAGACACCACCGTATCTGGAACGTTCCGCTTCACCACCGGTGCCAAGACAGCCTCAATCGCGAACTCGACATATACGGGCGGCTTTGTTGAAACTGGCTCCACCATCGACCTGACCGTTTCCAATACGGATTGGACCATTCCCGCAGACGCCGGTGCATCTTTATCCAGCCTGGATATTCAAGGCGGCACGACACTGCGCATTGAAGTGGATGGTGTTAACGAGCGGGCTGGCACGATCAGCGCAACCGGAACCGCTACCTTGGCAGGCGATACGAAAATTGTTCCGGTTTTGCGTAACTACATTACAGATCAACAGACATTTACCCTGGTTGAGGCGGGTCAGTTGAATACAACATTGATTCCGACGGACGCGGTGACCGCAGAAACATCTTACATGCACAACATTCGTGTGGTGACAGAGGCGGCAACACCGAATGCGATTTTACTGGAAGTCACGCGCCGCACGGCGCAGGACCTCGCCCTGCCAACCAACCTGGGCATCTTGTATGAGTCCTCCGGTAGCGCGCTCAGCGCAGACACAGAATTTTTTACAACCCTCGCCGCGTTAACCACACAAACTGATTTTGAGTTCGCCCTCAGACAAATTCTTCCGGACACATCAAATGCCATCACTCAATCGGCACTTGATCAACAGAATATGGCGCTGGGCTCCATCAACCGACGGCTGGACCGCGTTCCCGCGCTTGGTTTCTATCGCGACCGCCCAACAGTTTGGATTCAACCCATGGGGCATTACGCCAAACAAAAGGCGGATGGTGAACAGCTTGGTTACACGAAATGGTCTGGGGGCATTGCGATTGGCGCTGACCGCTATGTTGGAAATAGCACACGGGCGGGGCTGGCTTACACGCAGCTTTGGAGCTTCCCGGATTTATTAGAATCGCCCAACAAACCGACAGAATTCAGCAGCTCTCAGCTCAATGGCTACTTCCGCACCGGCACGCCCATCCGCCATATCCAAGGTGGCGTGACCTTTGCTTATGACTCGTTTAACACCGAGCGGAACGTGGAATTTGGCAGTGTTGACCGGACCCTGTTAGGCGACGGCAATGGCTACGAACTTGGCTCAGCCTGGCAACTTGCACTTGGTGTCCGTCGCGGCACACTGAGTTTCGTGCCGACGGCGCGGGTTCAGTATCTCTACATTAATCAAGGCTCCTATATTGAAGAAGGTGGCGGCAATGGCCTGAACCTTAGCGTCCCGTCCAACACAACCGACTCTTTGCGCGGCAGCCTGGGTTTGGCGGCACGAAAATCGTTCTTACAGGAAGACGACACAACTTTAGAGTTTGAAGTCCGTAGTACCTTCACACGAGAATTCATGACCGGCACCCAGGATTTAGATTTTGCCTTCGCAGCCGGCGGCCCAACTTTCACCCTTGAAGGGGCGGAGCACACCCAGAATGTGTTCTCTCTTGGCCTCGGCGTATTCTACAAGAATGAGCACGCCACAGTGTCCTTCGATTACGATGGCGAAAAAGCCAGTGGGTACACCGCCCACACAGGCGCTGTGACGGTCCGCTTTAGGTTCTAAAAGCGCACGGCCCTACTTCAGGTCGCGGGCAATCCGAAAACCGAAGATGTAGTATGCGAGGTCGGCTGGATCACGCCCCCGGAATGTGGGGCGATGCCGAGATATGCGACTGCGCCAACTGCCGCTGCGCACAGCGCGCTTCTCGCAGGTTGCAACAGACTGATAGGCTGATCCATCCAACGGGCCGTCCGTGTAGAGCATCAAAGAGCAATCTTCGACCCACTCCCACACGTTGCCGATGGTATCGTACAGGCCAAAAGCGTTGGGCTTATATTGCCCGACCTCGGCCACCAGCATGACGCCATCATCGCAGTCTGCGGCTTCGGCCGCCGCATTTGAATTCGATTGAGAGCGCGGCTCCGTTAAACCTGACTTATCGAAGACATTTCCATACTCACAAATCTGGTCGGGATCATCTCCCCACGGCCACACCGTGCGCGCACCCGCTTTAGCCACATACTCCCACTCGGCCTCGGTGAGCAAACGATAGGGCTGGCCCGTGCGCTCCGCCAGCCATTGGGTGTAGGCCTTGGCATCATTCCAATCCACACAGACCACCGGATCAGTGTCTCGCGGCTCAACGCCGAGGCGTGGTTCTTGCCAGGTGACGCCCTCAACCGGATCACGACCGCCCCAGGTCACACAGGCATTGGTTGGATTGTAGCCCGTCGCGTTTATGAAAGTTTCGAACTGCGCTTTGGTCACTTCATAACGGCCAGCGGCAAATGGTTTTGAGATTGTGATGGTGCGAACCGGCCCTTCTGGGCGCCGTTCATCGTCCCGCATGGGTTCCATATGGTCGGACCCCATGGTGAACGTGCCGGGGGGAATCACAACAACTTCCGGACAGTCGGCGCAGTCTGACAAGACCGCGCCTGGAGTCAGGTTTAAAGATTGAGCCACTGTGGGAGCGACCGGCATGACGCCGAAGAGAAGGCTCAGTGCGCCCGTTAAGACTGCTGTTTTGCGCATTGAGATATCTCCCTGCTTTCTCGCTGTCCAAAGTACAAACCAAGCACGCTGGTTTTTCGCGCTGGCCTTAAAACGGTTTGATCAACGGCAATGCGCCACCTTATGTGATCTCTAGGCGCTATCCGTCGATTATTTACTCGGCAAACTGTGCAGGCATTGCCGCCGGAACAGCCTCATAGCCCGCGCGTACGCCAAGTGTGCCACTGGTCATGCCAAAAGCCAGCGGGCGATGGTCGGCATCAACCCAAAGATTAAAGGCAAAGCTGGTCACGTCCCCCGTCTTGGCATCGGTCAGTGTTTCGACAAACATGAAATGCGAGACGTCAACGTCCCCAACGGTTTGACGATCAAGCAAACGAATTTCCGCAATGCCCTCAAGCAAGACTTGATCAAAAACCAACCCCTGTCCAATCCACCGAAAAGACTGAGCCCCACCCTGGGCCTCATCATACCGGCGGGTCATCGTGAACATCGGCAAAGCACTTGGGGCCATATCAATCAGACAGTCTGGATCGCACGGCGCAGAGATTTTGCGCTCAACGGCACCAGCGCTGACCGCAATGGAGGCTGTTGGAGGCATCGCTACAATATTGATAGTAGCAGGTGTTCCACTATAGCTGGCTTTACCGTCGGCGCTGATCGCATGCTCATCTGCGTCATAAGACCACCGTCCCTCAACACGATAACTGTCATCCGCGCCGGTGATGATGCTCGTCAGTGTTCTGCCGCCATCGGCGTGGCGCACAACCTCGAAAGCTTCACTGCGTGCGAACCGGCCAGACGCAACCGCAAGGACTCCTGAGTCCTCAATACGATCCCCCTCATTAAGAGTAAAAAAGCTTGAACGTTCTACTGATGTGTCTTGAGCAACAACGCCCTGAGAAAAACACGTTATGGCAACACTGACCACTACAAATGCTTTAAATGTCACCATGGGACATGCCCTCTAAATGATGGACTATGCATAATTAGTACACAGCTAAGGCACCACGAGCAAATTACCTCAGCGTAGAGTGTTCACCTGAAAGCCTTACTTTAAGATGAGGGCCTTAATTTAATAGTTCTTTCTTAAGTCCAACCCGGCATAGAGATCTCCGATCTCTTCTTCATAGCCATTAAACATCAGCGTTTCCCGACGCAGAAAATCGCCAATGCGCCGTTCGCGGGCTTGTGACCATCTGGGATGATCGACATTAGGATTGACGTTGGCGTAGAAGCCATACTCGTTGGCGGCCATTTCATTCCACGTATTTATAGGCTGATCTTCCGTAAAGGAGATTCGGACAATCGATTTGATGGATTTGAAGCCGTACTTCCAAGGCACCACCAATCGGATTGGCGCACCACTTTGGTTTGGCAAGACTTCGCCATAAAGGCCGACAGCCAATATGGAAAGCGGGTTTGTTGCTTCATCAAGTCGGAGGCCTTCCACATAAGGCCACGGCAAAATCCGGCGAGACCTCTGCCCCACCATCTCTTCAGGGCGCACGATGGTCTCAAAGCGCACGTACTTGGCAGCGCTTGTGGGCTCGAAGCGCCTGACCACATCGGCCAAGGAAATACCGACCCAGGGCACAACCATCGACCAGGCTTCAACACAGCGTAGGCGATAGATGCGCTCTTCCAGATCATGGGGTTTCAGAAAGTCTTCTAACCCGATCGTTCCCGGGTTTGCGCACAACCCGTCCACTGTGATTTCCCAAGGCCGAGGGGTAAAGGGGCCAGAGTTCTCAACCGGGTCACCTTTGCCGGTGCCGAACTCATAAAAATTATTGTAGGTCGTGACATCGTTGTATGGGGTCAGCGAGTCGTCTTCACCGACCTTCGCATAACCCTCCACAAGGGGGGACAAGGCCTCATTCACCCCAGGCCGTTCAACGGCTGCCGAGGCCGAAGACAGATTAACGCCAAGTGCAGCGGACCCAGCAGCCAAACCCGTGGCGGCAATAAAAGAGCGGCGATTCAAATAATCGTGCTTTGACGTAATATCGCTTGGTTTTGGATCAGATTTCTTGGCCATCCGGATCAGCATGGGACCTCCTCAGTCAGTTTCAGCGGCCCGGAAAGGGCCTCTTCAAATATCTACGAATCGGTACTCTGAACCGATCACGCATCAGATTATGGCATACAACATCTTAGATTCTGCCTCACATCCCGGTGACATTGCAGCCCTGTCACATTTTTTTTCTGATTTACCCGAAACATTTTTGGCGTTTTCCAACAGTTATGCCTCGGTTTTGCCTTGATTGATTCACCCCGTGGTAACCATTTGAGACTAACTTCCAACTCAACACGACGTCGCTCCCATAAGGCGGCATAAATCAATTTCCGCCGTCAGAAGCGGATGAGTTTGAGGACAGATATGGTTCTGCCGCGGTCACAGGTCGATAACGCCCTGCGTGTTTTGCTTTTTGAAGATAACGCGATGGATGCCAGTCTGATCAGACGGTTCCTGGAGGCAAGCGGCATTCGGCGAGACAACATCGTGACCACTGACGCCATCCCGAATGCGATGGATGCCCTGACAAGTCAATCTGTGGATATCTGCCTGACGGATTATTACTTAACGCCGAACACCGGCTTTGATCTGATGGATGAAGCCCGTCGGCGTGACGTCGACATTCCCTTTATTATGCTGACGGGTATGCAGGACCCCGCCGTGGACGAAGGTGCATTGTCGCGCGGTGCATACGATTTTATGGTCAAGGGCGATATGACCGTTGAAGGGTTGGAACGCTCTATCCGCTACACACTCGCCCGCCATAAACGGCAGTCAGAGTTGGCCAAAGCGGCTTTCCATGACCCCTTATCGAATTTATCAAACCGCAAGGCAATTTTGGATGCGTTAAACAAAACAATATCAACCGCCCCTAGCGCAGGCCCTTCAATGGGCGCTCTGGTTTACGTGAACCTGAACGGACTGAAATTCATCAATGAAGCTTACGGCCTTAAAGTCGGTGATGCGATTTTGCGTGAAACGGGTCGGCGCTTAAAAGCCATGAAATGGCCAAGTGAAACAATGGGCCGGTTGGGCAGCGACGAATTTGGCTGTCTTATTGACCAAGTTTCTGACTCTGCGAATGCCATGATGGCCGCGCGGCGCATTGCCACGGCCTTTGCTCAACCCGTCCGCACGTTTGATGGTGAACATGAAATCAGTGCCGCGATTGGCGTTACAGCTTTCAGTCGCGGCGGCGAGCATATGTCAGGCACTGACGTTTTGCAGAGAGCCGCAGACGCCATGACAGAAGCCAAACGCAGTTGCCGCATGACCCGGGCGACAGAAATAAATATAGCAAAAACCCACTAGGAATAATGCGCGCTTGCGTTAGGTGGCTCTATTTTCCGGGTGTGATAAGCTCAGTGCTGGAGCATATGAGTCATGATGTTTGAATCGCACTTCGGCCATGAAAAAGAAGCCGCCTATCAAACTGACCGGGCGGCAAACCAAACCGTGTTGCAACGATGGTTTATTCTTACAGGTGGGGCGCTGTATTGCCTCGGAGCCTTGTGGGTTGCGTACAGTTCCGGCCAGGCTGGCGTTATACTTGGCAATTTCTCGCTGATGCTTCTCGCCTTCACCCTGATTCTCTTTGCTGCCAGTTTCATACGCTTTGTTCAAGACCGCGCTGAACTGCTTCCGATCCTTTTCGCGCTGGCTTTTTCCAGCCACATTGCGTTTGGTACAGCGAGTCTTCCTGACAGCGGCGACATACGATTTGCGCTGCTCATGGGGCTGTTGTGTATCTACCTGACTGCGCTTTCACCGACACTCTTGATATCCCTGGCGGCTGTCACCTCTGCGCTGGTGGTTGCGTTACTTGCAACCCTGTTCCTTTTCCCCTTGCAAGGTGTGGCCATCAGTATGGTCTCGGCGTTCGGGTATCTAGCGCCAGCCCTTGCCATTGCTGTTGTGGTGGCTTTTGTGGCCGACAGGACGGCGCGTGAAGCATTTTCATACAAATGGGAACTGAGTCGCCGCGCCACCACTGACGAGTTATCAGGCGTTGCCAACAAAACGCACATCCGGGTATTGGCCAACAATGAGTTCACCCGCGCAAGACGTTACAACGAGCCCTTTTCCTGCATCATGTTTGAGATTGATGGCCTCGCTGCGATCCGAGACACCTGGGGTGATCACGCCGCTGATACGGTTGCGCGCGTGTTTGCCGGTTATTGTGTGTTGGTCATGCGCCACTGCGATAGTTTTGGCCGATTATCCGAACGTCGGTTTGTTGCGTTGCTGCCGGAAACACCCGGTCCCGGTGCCCTGACTCTGGCGCACCGGATGGTCGATGATTTGAAAAGCTTAGACGTGAACGTCTACGGCGACGTCGTAAACTTTACAGTCTCTGCTGGTGTGACCGAGACGTGCCGTTCGGACCATACTGGGAACGACCTTATCAAGCGCGTTGAACAGGGTTTGGAAGACGCAATTGAACAAGGTCGTGAGAAAGCAATCTTCGCTGCGCCCCCTCCGCGCGCTTTCGACGAAGAGGCAGAAGACGAAAACACACACTCATCAACGGAACCGGCCTAAAAATCGCGCCAAAATCGCGGTGTAATCATCACAAACAGGGTAAAGAGTTCCAAGCGCCCTAAGAGCATCCCCCCAGCAAGCAACCACTTCTCCGGATTGTCGAGACTGCTAAAATTACCCGCTGGGCCAACAATAGGCCCCAGGCCTGGACCGACATTTGTCAGAGCTGTTGCCGCCGCTGAGACGCTGGTCTGAAAGCCCAATCCACAGGCCGCAAGAGCCACAGAGAGTCCAAACCAACTGATTAGATACAACGCAAGAAAAGCTGTAACCGAGAGCACAATGTCAGACGACACGTCGTGGCCATCATAGGTCACGGGGAACACTCCGTGGGGGTGAATCAACCGGTTCACTTGTGACTTCAGAAAGGACCACATCAGTTGGTAGCGGAACATTTTTACAGAACCGGATGTGGACCCCGAACAGCCACCCGCGAACGTAATAATCAGAAACACAACGGATGCGCTTCCCCAAAGCGTATAGTCCGCATTGACAAAGCCCGTAGTTGTGACAATTGAAATCGTATTAAATGCAGATTGAGAGAGAGCTTCTGAGAAGGAGAGGGGCATTGTACGCCACGCCCAAACGGCCATCAGCACGATAACAAACAGGCAGAACCCAAGAAAAAACCGGACCTGTGAATTCCGAATCAGAAGCATCGGATCTCTGCCGATCGCCTTGAGATACAGGCTAAAGGGCAACGCCCCACAGATCATGAAAAACACAGCTATCCAAGGCAACCATCCGGATTGAAAGTATCCAAACGAGGCGTCGTGGGTCGAGAAGCCCCCGGTCGCAATAGTTGTCATGGCATGGTTGATGGCATCGAAACTGGTCATCCCCGCCAAGCCATAGGCAATCGCACAACTGAGAGTCAGAACAATGTAGACCGCAAAGATCCCTGTCGCGACTTGCTTGGCTCGTGGCAGAACTTTGTCAGACGTATCAGAACTCTCGGTCTTCATCAGTTGCATACCACCGACCCGCAACAACGGTAGAATTGCAACGCCCATGACAATGATCCCAATGCCACCGATCCACTGCTGCATCGACCTCCACAACAGCAGCCCTGGCGGAAGGGTATCTAGTCCGGTGAGCACCGTAGAGCCTGTGGTGGTAATTCCCGAAACGCTCTCGAATACGGCATCCGTAATACTCAGGCCTTCGACGCTGAATAGAAAGGGTGCTGCCCCACAAAGAGGCAATATCACCCAAGCCAAAGCCGTCAGCAAATACCCTTCCCTGACAGTGATTCGCTCCTCATTACTGGCATTGGCCAGCACAAGAGACATCCCTAGGAATAATGTAAGGACCGACGAAACGGCAAAAACCATCCAGTCGGGATTTCCGGCCACCAAGTCGGCCAGCAAGGGAACAACTTGGGCACAGGCGAGTACCGTCAGTAAAATTCCAAGGACATTAAGTATGCGGGACATGGAAACAGTGTACAGCTTAACGTGGTATTGGGGGGCTCATATCTTCGGCATCGGGCGTTGGTGTATCCATATCACGATGTATACGCCACAACCCGTCTAAACCTTTTTTGTACAAGATCAAAGCACGACCGAAATCATGAACCGGCTCTCCCCCTGACAGTGACTGATATGTCAAAGCAAAGCGGGCCGTGTTCCAGGCATAGTCGCCAATCACTTCTAGTTCTTCGACATCAAAAGTCACAGCGAGTTTAGTGCCTTCCGCAATGGATTGAAAAAACGCGCGGATTTGGGCGCGGCCTCGCATGGCTGGTTGACGGCGCGCCATCACCCAACCGTCTTCGGTATAAAGGTCGGCCAGGGCGTCAAAGTCTCGCGCGCCGTAAGCGTCCTGCCACCGCACTTCGATCTCTTCAATGGCGGCGTAATCTTCTGCCGTGCCCCCTCGTTTTTCATAACTCCAGGCAGGCAGCACTCCCAACATAACTATTATGCCCGCAAGCGATAGACCGGTTACAGCGTGTAATGACAATCCGCGTGATAAAAGTCTAAGTGTCATGATGACCTCCTGGAAGTAACCGCAAACCCTGGCGCCTGTTCAGACTTCAGGTATGATGTCTTTTTTTAAATCGACCAACTGGGAACCTTGGGGGGCAACCTTGGACTTCACATCATACGACCTCCTTATCTATATCCATACTCTCCTGTTCGTGTATTGGCTTGGTGGTGACCTCGGAGTTTACTTCACTGCACAATATGTCGCGAACCGTAACCTGCCTTTAGACGAGCGCTTCCGGTTCATGCATGTCCTTATGCAATGCGATATGGGTCCAAGGACGGCGCTGATTGCTCTCATTCCCGTGGGATTCCAAATGGCGTGGATGATTGGTGCTTCCCCCATTGGCGGTCTGGGCCTCGTCGCGATTTGGGTTGTTGGACTTACGTGGCTCGCCGCAAACTGGTGGATGTTCTTTAACGAGCGACACCCTACGACAGCAAAATTGAAAGAGATCGACATGTACCTGCGGTACATCGTGATCCTCGGTATGGGGGGGCTTGGCCTCTGGTCTTTGTTTTCTGACAACCCAATTGCTGACAACTGGCTGGCCGCAAAAATATTCCTATTCGCTGGCGCTGTTTCACTTGGTGTGTATTTGCGCAGTGTCATTAAAGACTGGATTATCGGATTTGGCATGGTGCGCGCGGGTGGCGCAGAAGCTGAAAAAGGCAACGACATTATTGAGGCCGCCCTGGGCCGTTCCAAGGTCGCAGCCCTCACGCTCTGGGGCATCGTCGCGCTGATCGCGTTTCTTGGCAAAGTGAAACCCTTTTAGCAAAACCCATGGCTTCGTTTAACAGGCGGAAAAATAAGTGTTGGATTACGATGGCGTCTTTGCAACGCTTAACGCTGCTAATCGGCACGTATACGCAATAATTTGCGGGTCAACGACGGAGTATAACTCAGCCCATGGTTCATTCCTTGCCCGACCGTCCGCGCCGCATCGCAATTATGACCGGGGATCACACTGCAACCGACCCAACGAAACCCGGCGGACATTACAATCCAGAGGATATTCAACAACACGAAATAATGGTGGCGGCTTTCCAAAGCCATAAGAATTACGACGTTGAGGTTTGGAATGAGCATCCGCCCGTGCTCGACCGCTTGCGGCACTCCCCGCCAGACCTGGTCGTCAATTTTAATGACACCGGCTATCTCAACCAAGCTGTCCTTGAACTGAACCTCCCCGCTTACATGGAAATGCTTGGCGTGCCGTACACAGGGGCACCCCCGGCAGCCATGGTGATCTGTTATGATAAGGCCTTGGTGCGTATGGCTGCAGAAAGTCTGGGTATCGCCGTGCCAAAAGAGGTGTTCATACCTGCACACGCACCGCTCGACACGCTGCCTGGCTTTTTCCCGGCGCTGATTAAACCCAATACAGCAGATGGCAGCTTGGGCATCACAAAAGACGCCGTGGTCCGCGATGCAGCGCAGGCGAGAGCCTATATGACTTGGCTCCGTGAGACACTGCCAGGTCGTGACGCGCTGTATCAAGAATACTTACCGGGGCCAGAATACGGTATTGGTGTCATTGGAAATCCGGAGTCCGGACTGCGAATTCTGCCACCGCTTGAAGTGGATTTCTCAAAGCTACCAAAAGGGCTTAACCCTATTCTATCTTATGAATCCAAGTCATTGCCGGATTCGCCCTATTGGACTGATATCGGGTTTCGAAAAGCGGACATAGCCACAGACGTTAAAGAAAAAATGCTGGGTGGCGTATCACAATTATTCCATCGCCTGCACTTGCGCGACTACGCACGGTTTGATTTTCGCGTCGCTGCGGACGGCGAACCAAAATTAATGGAAGTGAACCCGAACCCAGCCTGGGAGTCAGGCGGCAAACTGGCGATCATGTCCTCTTTTGATGGATTGACCTACCCCGACATGCTGCGCTTGATTATCGACAGCGCCTGGACCCGGGTTAAAGCCAACACGCTTTAATTTTATCAAACGAAATCGCGCGGAATGGATAAGGTCCAATCTCGCCGCACAAAAGAAGCTCCATCCTCGAAGGATTCAACACTTCCGGTAAACTCGAAGGTATCAGCCCTAGAGGTCAGTCGCGTTTTACAGAGCACCTTAATATTCCAACCGTCCCGCCGAAGTAGGGCAGACTGCTCAAATTCCGCCACGGCCGAAAGCGGGTCCGTTTCAACAATGCGATAACGCTTCATCAGCGTGTACCCGATATCGAGGTTGATTTCCGCAATATGGGCCAGAGACGCCCCATCAAACTCACCACCGTCACTGCGCAGCGTATACACCATCTCGTTGCTGGTAAGGTCGATTTCCAGGCCGCGCTGCATGGGCAGAGCGCGCAGTTTTTTATGACTGGTGCCGGGAGCCACTTCTGGAGCCAGGAAGGGTCGCAAGTCTTCATCTTCCTGGCGGCTTGGCCGAACAGGTAAAGTTAAAGTGCTCGTCCCCGTTTTCACATCCATGATCACTGCAGACGGCGATGGCCAGGCAATCGGCCAGTATGACGTTGATAAACTTACGCGCAATCGATGCCCTACTGGAAAGGCGTGCGCAATATCATTCAATTGGAGACGCACACGATACCAAACCCCCGGCTTAAGAGGCTTCGCATGTTCATGAGAGTCTCGATGCGTTAAATTAAGGAGCCCGTAACTGACGCGCAGCACGGAGCCATCAGGGGCCACATCCCCTAAGCGTACGGCAATCATGGCTGAGGGCGAATCCGCACGGACGTCAATTTCGACGACTGGAGCACCAAGAACTTCCAGTCGCTGTGTCAACTCATCGCTGTCAAACACCAGTGAACCGCCATCATCAGGACGCTGATCGCGCGGCATCTCACCGTCGGCTCCAAAGCCACACCACTCACCTGATCGCACGCCGGTGGTTTGCGGTGAGCAAAAGGAAATTTCTGTCTCTGGTTCAGGTTCACGGCTGAGGTGGCCAGGATTCAGAACCCACGTTTGCGTTTTTATGTTAGAGCTTGGCCAAACCGGCTCCGCCACCCACCGCCCCGGCCACTCTGCGTATTGCGGCTGAGGCGGAACGCTCTCTTGCATCCACACCCGCAATACGGGCTCGTCCATAATTCCGGTATCTCGGCCCTTGAGCCAATGATCCCACCAGCGCAGCGACTCTTGCATCCAGCCAATTGAAGGGCCCGGTGTGCCATCATGCGGAAAGCAATGTGCCCATGGCCCAATCAAACCTTTTTTTGGACCACGCAGATTCTCCAACAGTCTTGGAATCGCATTGGTGTAGCCGTCGGCCCAACCGCCAACCGCATACACCGGACATTCAATGGCGCTCCAGTCTTCGCAGACAGAACCATGCTGCCAGAATCCATCACGGGTTTGATGGCCCATCCAGACTGCCGGAAATGGATTAAGGGCTTCAAGCCGCTGCTTCCACATCTCACGCCAACTCTCCCCAACAATATCAGGGTCCGGCGGCAAAGCGGTATACAGCATGAGGATCGATCCCCACTGCATGTTTTCATTGAGCAAACAGCCACCCATGTAGTGCGCATCGTCAGCGTAAC
>CAYGSZ010000006.1:0-35822 GCA_964352705.1 uncultured Rhodobacterales bacterium | reverse complement strand
GCTAAGTATTGACCTGCATGGGGAACTCGCCGGCATCCTAAGCATCTGTTCTGGAGTGCAAAAAACCGCCAATCAACCGATTGGCGGCTTAAAGCAAGTAAAGATGGTTGCGGGAGGACGATACCCTCTTCACCGCAAAATCGTATGGCTTCGGCAAGGGCAGGTCACCCTCGAATAATCAACGGCACGGTTAGGTTCAAATCGGGAGGACGATACCGTCTTTATTTGCTGCTCGTAACCAATAATCTTCCGATCTTATCAGTATAATCAAACCTTATGAGATAAAGCCTAAAGCCATTGCCCGAGTGCGAATAGAATTCGCGAACCACTCTAAATTCCGAAAGCGTAGGGGAAAGTGCCCGATTTGATTTACGTTTTTTGCAAACCCAGAGATTAAACGAAATTCTTTCGCCAACATGAAAAGTGGGAACTGTGCTTTCTCTTCCTCGGTAAACTCTCGCACTGAATTGTATCCGTCAAAAAATGATTTGGCGTAGGAGTTATTCAGCTTACCGTAGTTGTTAGCCCACAAATAACAGGCAACATCTTGCGCCAAATAATCCTCACCGCTGTTGTCAAAATCTAGCAGCGTAATGCAGCCGTTGCCGTCAACATGAAAATTGTTGAAGTGAAAGTCGCCATGGCCAGGTCCAAAAGGGAGACCTACTCCTTCAAGCTCCGCCATCGATTGGAAGAGTTTTTCAGCAACCGTTTCGTACAATTTGTAATCTTTCGGCCGGTCAGCAACGAGCTGCTTTAAAAATGGAAGATTGTCCGCATAGTCCGTTGGCGAATTCGTCCGCCGTATATCCGGAGGTTTGTAATTTGCACCAGCCAAATGCATCTTAGCGAACAGAGCCCCTGCGGTGCGCGCCACGCCTTGGTCTGGATTGTCACCAAACTTCTCTCCTTCGGCCCAATGAAAGAGCGCAACTGAACGTGGGCCTTCCGGAGCCGATACAATGAAGCTGTCTTGACCAGTAGATGTCGCTATTGGGTATGCGACTGAAACACCGCGCTCATGAAGATGCCTTAAAAATCCAAGTTCGTAGGCCACATCGTCAAAGGACCTCCAGGCTGTGCGCCAGACACGGCAGGCAATCAGGCGGTTCCTATCACGGACCTTATAAACATCATTCATTCCACGGTGAATGAGTTCACAATAGGCGTCAGAACTGAGCTTGTAGTATTGCTTCAAGTAGGCGCCCAATTGCTCGTGGTCAACAATTGAGTGCGAGGCAGATATCTTCGCCCAGGACTCCTGGCTTGTCATTGATAAAGCCCCACATTATGCATTGCGATAATAACAGAAAACAAACGCAATACCGTGCGCTCTATCCGAAAAAGCCTTAGAAGTTAAACCGGGAACGGAGTCCAAATTGCCTTTTGTCCGGAGCCTGGACAGCAACTCCGATCGATGTGGGGAATTGCTGGCCACCAAACGGGATCGCAAGATCGGTTGAGCGATGACCCGCAATCCAGTCCTTATGATCGAAAAGATTGGTTACAAATAATTCGATACGCCAGTCCTGATTCTGAACACCGACACGGGCGTTGACGTTCATCATCGATTTCATCTGGCCGATATTTGCATTGTCCGTGAAGTACTTGCCTTTGTAATAAACTTCGGCCCGCGCAAACCAGTCCCAATCGCCGTAGAAGCTATCTTGATATGAGGTATCAGCAGACCAACTCCATTTCGGATTACGCGGCTCCTCCAAACCCTTGAAGTTCGCTGTGCCGAAATAAGCCTCGCCTTCGTTGAATACCTGAATGTTCTTTGAATCGTTATAGGCCAGGGTGCCGCTGAAATGCCATTCGTCAGTAAGCTGGACACTCCCCTCAAACTCAACCCCTTTGATCTCAACTTTGCCAGGAATAATGATGTTGTTGACGAAATTGAACGAATTGGGGTCATTGGGGTCTATCTGCACAGGGACTGAGGCAGTCACTTTCTTATTGTTCCAACGCGCGTAGTAGCCGGTCAGGGAGTACTGTAGCCTCCCATCAAAAGCCTGCTGTTTAAGTCCTAGCTCGTAGTTGTCGAGTGTGTCCGAGGGTGATATTTCATCCACTGCGCCAAAAACATCAATGATTTGGTCACGTACGAAGGGTGTGGCAACGACGAAACCGGTGTTGATCCGCCCAGGCAAAACACCGCGGGAGAAGCTGGCGTAAAGGTGAACATCATCCGTCGAATCATATTTCAGAATAAAACGAGGGATCCATTCTTTAAAGGTCGGTGTCTCTGTACCTGTTGTTACTAGGACAGATTTGTCCTCTTGGTAGCGAACCTCCGCTATGCCGCCGATCTGGTCCGTAATGTCATATTCAACGGATGCGAAAACACCTTTCGACTCAACTTTCTCGTTTCTGCTGTTGCGGCCATTCAAGTCAGCGAAGTGTACACGCAACTGTGTGGACCCGGTGAAGTCGCAGCAAATCTCTCCGTCGTAATAATTGGCGCCGACGAGCCAGCGAAAGCGTTCGTCTTGCGGCGATAGGAGACGAGATTCGAGGGCAATGTCGTCAAACCGTGTTGGCGCAATAGCATACCCCGCCTCAATGCCTGAGTTGTCCCAATCCCAGATTTTATTACCGTCTGCTTTACTGTAGGCAATGCTACCGAAAGCTGAGATACCATTCTCGAATTCATGATCAGCTTGAAGCGATAAGCGGTAATCCCGGCGTATGAGTCCGAAATGATCAAGGGTCGGTGCGTCGGCAATAATTGGGTCACCGTGGATGTTATCAATGAACACATCTCTCAGAGTGAATCCTTGCTGCGCAAGGATAGGGATCTCTGAAAAGTTTGGATTGGCGGTGTAGAATGGGCTGTTCAGAGACGTATTTACTGACAGAATCTCTTCTCCAACCTCACCCAGTGAAGGAACGGTGCCGCGGCAGAAATAATCGATACGGGCATCATCAACAGCTATGGTCGCTGGATTACCAGCGCGGTCAAAACCTTCCCAGGTAAATCCGTCGCAGCTTTCTGGCGCCAGTTGACGGCCAGACAGCCACGCCGTCTGCGGATTACTGTCCTCGTTTTCCTGAATATGCCCGCGCAGCTTGATTGAAGTTCGCTCAGTTGGTGTCGCATACAGCGTAATCGTGCTTTGCAAAGTCGATTCTGCGCCCAACTCCCCGCCATCGGTAGAAGATCGATACATTGCCCCTTTATCGTATGAGGCAACACTAACCTGATAAAAAAGAGAGTCCTCGATGATTGGTCCTTCGTGACTGACAGACACCCGGTGGGTGTTGTAAGTGGCCAACTCTGCCTGTACGCGCCCCTGGAATTCGTTGCCAGGAGTCCGAGTTACGTAATTTATCGCACCAGAAAATGTATTACGGCCAAAATATGTACTTTGCGGGCCCTTCAAAACCTCAATGCGCTCAACATCTATGGTCGTGATAGATTGAGGCCCACCGGTGATAAAGACACCGTCCAGAAAAGCGGAGCCAAGTTGGTCCTGCGGCACCGGTGTTAGATTCTGCATGCCACGAAAGGTCAAGTTCGGGTTAAACCGACCGCCGCCAGCCAAACCAGAAGAACTTACATAATTCATGCTGGGCGTTCGGAATGTTACATCTCGGGTATCGAATATGGCGTTTTGCTCAATATTTGCGGCTGTAAATGCAGTAATCGCCACCGGGACCTCAAGCAGCGACTCATTACGCTTACGGGCCGTCACCACAATCTCTTCAAGGGCAACTCTTTGCGCTGCAGCCATGTTGCCATCGGCCAAAAAGACCATGCTCATACCTACTGCCGAGCACAGCAGTAACCGCTTATTGAAATGTAACACTTTAAAGTCCTCCCAGACTTGCTGCCCAACGTTTGGCTGAATGCTAGTTGCACTGCTTCTACTGACAGGCTAGCCGCGAGGCGAGCGTTCTGAAAACTTCGCTATTAAATTCGCCCACATCTTGGGCAACTTAGAACTATTATAAATTTATGAGAGCATGGAGGCGCGCGGTGGTCACCTATGTTCGGTCGCTCAGACGCGGATTACAGGTGTTGCAAGCATTAAATGAGGCGGACGGGGCAGATGCAACGACCGTCGCTGACCGTGTTCAGTTGTCACGAGGTACGACTCACCGCATACTTGAAACCTTAGTCATAGAAGGCTTCCTGACCCATGATTTAATGACAGGTAAGTATTGGTTGAGGCCGCAAGTTCATACCTTAAGCGACGGCTGCACTGTCGAAGACTGGATTGCCAACATCGCTGAACCCAAAATGATTACGCTCTCAAATAGAGTCACTTGGCCAATCTCACTCACCAAACCCGCACAAACCGACATGGTTGTGCTGGCCAAAACCGATAATGTCAGTCCCTTTAAGTTCCAACCAATTCATATCGGACATAGGGTCCCAATGATGGAAAGTGCCGCAGGTCTAGTTTATCTGGCTTGTATAGAGAACAACCAGCTTAACCACTACCTTAACTTGCTCAAGCAAACCCAACCGGCAGCTCAGAGCTCGCACATAGGTCTTGGCAGACGCGCACTGGGGCATCTCAAAAATATCCGCGAGAAAGGATATTGCCTCATAGAGTCAACACCCAAGGTCTTTGCTCTAGCAGTGCCGATCCAGGTAAGAAATTCGGTTGTCGGCTGTGTTTCGCTGCGCGTATTTTCAAGTGCCATGACACAGGCTCAGATTAAACATCGCTATCTTGACCAATTAAATAAATTAACCAAAGACATCAGCAAGGGTGTTGCTTTAGTCGATATCTATGCGTCCAATAGCTAGGCTAGTACTCTTGAAAAGTGTCCGCATAATATCTGCTGCGGAATGAGTCTTTGCATACGAGACAGATACCTACATCTTGGTTATTCCGGCGGCGTGCTTGTGGGTGATCTGGGTGATGAACAGCTTCAAACGGTGCTTATATGCGTTTATCAGCCACGCAAACAAATTGAATAAGAACGGGAGCAATGTCATGGCGGAAACAAAGGTGCCGAATATTTTCAGGATTGAGTACGATGCCGGCCCTGAAGGGCCGCCACAGCAACTTGGTCTCGACAGCGTAACAGCCGCAGCACCAGGCCGCATATGGGATGTTATTGTCATTGGGTCAGGGTCCGCAGGTATGCCTACAGCGCTCTTTGCAGCTAAGCGTGGCGCAAGCGTCCTGGTGATCGAGCATTCAGGTGCTATTGGCGGCACTTTACGTTTGGCGCCCGCGCAGATGAGTGCGGCAGGCACAAAGTTGCAGAAATCATTAGGTATAAGCGATACGCCGGAAGAGCATTTTGCTGATGCCATGCGGATTAGTCGCGGCACAATCAATCAAGACTTGGCAAAGCTGGCCATTTGGAATGCCGGTGAGATGTTCGACTGGCTGATGGATAGCGGTTTCGACGTGATGCCAGAGTGTCCATCGAAGGGCAACGCGCATGAGCCCTTTGGCAAAGCCAGGTACTATTGGGGTCGGGAATTTGGCCGATCAATCCTGAATGTCATCGAACCCCAGTTAATGGACGCCGTGGAAAATTTAGACTTAACCATTCTTCTGCGCCACGAGGCGCTCACACTCATCCAGGACGATGATGGCAAGATAAACGGGGTAATCGCAAAAGATATTGAAGGCACCGAACGGAGTTATGCGGCGCACAACGTGGTAATTACATCCGGGGGTTACGCTGCAAATACAAAGATGTACGAAGAACTAACCGGACAGCCACAATACCAAAAGTGGTGGTCTCCCTTCAGCCAGGGACGCGGTCATCAACTCGGCCTAGCTGCTGGTGGATACCTCCGAGGCATTGAGAACTTTATGGCCAGCTTTGGGATCATCCTTGAGTCTGATCAATACCCTGCCAAAGCGTTAGGACGACCGAACAGTTATCCAGAAGTCCGGAAACCTTGGGAAATATATGTTAATTCACTGGGTCAAAGATTTGTTTGTGAAGACTTACCGAGTGTTGATGCCCGCGAGCATGCTTTGTTGAAGCAACCCGGCATGCGGTACTGGATCATCTTCGACCAAGAGATTCTTGATAAGGCGCCTCCAGTGGTGGAGCGATGGACACAAGACCAGGTTAAAGACGCCTTCGGTTCTAAGTATTCATTCTACAAAGGCCAGAGTCTCTTCGAGTTGGCAGCCGCTGCAGGAATTGACGCCAGGGGACTCGCCGACAGTGTCGATCTTTACAACTATGGAGTTGAGGGAGGACACGACGTGTTGGGCAGAAAACATTGTCCACTCCCCATTGGCAAGCCGCCTTTTTATGCCATACGGGCACAAGGATGCGCGATTACAGGTGCCGCGGGATTGGCCGTCGACACTAAATTAAGAGTAATGCGCCAAAACGGCACAGTGATACCTGGACTTTATGCGGCCGGAGAAGTGCTCGGCGCAGGGGTATTACAAGGCAATGCTTACGTAGGCGGCATGATGGTGACTCCAGCCTTAACGTTCGGCAAATTGCTCGGCGAGAAAATTTTACCAATTGATGATCATTAAAATGTCAGTAAGAGAACATCGTGGGTATATAAATGGAACTTACGGGCTTATGCACTATCGCCAGTACGGCGAAGGCAAACCTCTTATCCTTATTCACCAGACTCCATGGTCGTCGCTACAATATAAAAATGCTGCACCATTTCTTGCTACCGGTCGCCAGGTCATTGCTTTAGATACACCCGGCTACGGAGAGTCTGACGGCCCACCAGAAACCCCAACCATTACAGATTATGCGGACGCTATTCCATCGCTTCTGGACGGTCTCGGCATTGATAGGGCCGACGTGCTGGGCCACCACACAGGTGCGCTGATTGCTGGCGCATTTGCAGCCCAGCATCCAGACAAGCTGAGCCGCTTAGTTCTGCATGGCGCTCCCGTGTACAGCGAAGCTGAAAGAGTCCAACGTTTGAACAACAAACATTTCGATCAGACTCCTAAAGAAGACGGAAGCCATTATCTGGACTACTGGAACCGACTTAAAAGAATCATTGGCTCAAATGCGAAACTCAGCGGTTTACACATGAGCGTACTCAGCTTTTTTTCAAGTGGTGTAAACGAGTGGTACGGGCATGCGGCAGCCTTTAGCTACGATTTTGGTGCGGCCATTCAGTCTATCGCTTGCCCGACTCTTATTATCTCGAACACAGGAGATATGCTCGCGGCTCACGCTGAACGATTACGCGCGCTTAGACCAGACTTCGACTATGTGGAAATTTCAGGTGGGAGTTCAAATATCGTGTTTGACGAGCCTGAGCGCTGGACATCCCCCATCGCCGCGTGGCTAAACACTCCGCCTTCACACTAATCACCTATTCACCCTGACCTGATCGTATTGGATGCCACGGCTGGTGATCTCAACCCCGTCGACATACCGCGCAGCTGTGGCAAATTCAGTTCCCGTTACGAGCCAAATCGCCGGAGCGACGTCATTTAACATGGCCATAAGCTCCTGCAACAATAGTGTGCGTCGCTGAGGATCCATTTCCACTGAAATCGCATTGATGAGAGGTTTCGTCTCTGGCGCGCAGAAGAAGGGCTGCGCTTTGAAGCAGCCTGTGTAAGTTTCAGCGCGTATAGCATCGTAGTACGCACTGTTGTCCCATGTTAGCGAAAATACGTCGACATCACCCCATTCATTGGTCAGAAAAGACGTAAGCCAATTCGCATAAGGAATAGACCTCATCTCAACCTTAATGCCGACAGACTGCAGGTTCTGGGCTATATACTGATACAAGAGTGAGTCACCACCCGCGATCCCCGCAGCTATCTGTATTTTAATCGTTCGATCAAAATCAAAGTCTGCCGCTTCGAGAAGCGCACGTGCGCGTTCAGGATCATAAGGCCAAGGTTCAATATTTGGATTATAGCCGTTGACACTTGGTACGGCTCCCTGTCCAGAAGACAGGACCGCGCCCTCCAATAAATTATTTACGATAGCCTCTCTATCAATCGCCAAATTCATCGCGTGGCGCACCTGCTGATCGGCAACAGGTGACGCCTCATTCCCGATCACTCTAAAGGCGAGCGCTGAAACGCCTGGCGACGTTCTTTTGATTGCCTGGAACTTGTCAACTTCCAACTGACTTACATCGTCGCTGCTCATTTGCTCCGCGACATCCACCTGACCTGAACGCAACGCTTGTAAACGCGTTACGGGGTCTTGCATGACAAAAATAGTGAGGTGGTCAATTTCGACAGGCGCTCGCCAGGACTCCTCAAAGCCCCTAAATTTTACGGTTCCGAGGCCCCACTCTTCCAGTTGAAATGGGCCAGTCCCTATGGGCTGTTGAGAAAAACTTTCCACTCCCCGCTCAGCCAAAGCACGCGGCGGAAGTATCCATAGCAGGCTCGCACGGCGATGCAGGATGGGGTCCGGCTTCTCCGTCTCAATAAGGATTGTAAGTGCGTCTAGCGCCTTAACCGCGACAATGCCTTGCACTTCGGAAGCCGTGTAAAAAGATGCCCCCTCTTCACTTTTGAGCAGATTGATCGACGCCGTTATTGCAGAGGAATCAAATTCTTCTCCATTTTGGAAACGGACGTCCGACCGCAGCCGAAAAACCCATTCCGTAGGTGAAACCGCCTCCCAACTGACGGCCAGAGCTGGCTCAACATTACCTTCATTATCAATACGCGTGAGGGTGTCATAGATAAGTGACCAAATACCAATACCGGGCTGCCCCACCGCCGTAAAAGGAATCCCCCGGCTCGGCGGAATTGCTGTCCGCGCCACGCGTAATTCTTCAGCCACGAGGGAATGCGGCAACCAGGCGCAAATCAAAGTTAACCCAATTAATCCGCTAAAGAGATACCGTCTCATCATCGCTCACAGCCTACTTATTTCATTCAACGGGGAAAAATTTACGCGCGCGCAACGGAAAGAGATTCAAGTCAAAAAATGTCTCAGTTTCGCGGCAATTTGGTCTGCTCCGACATCAAAGACGTCACGTTGAAGGTCAGGCAACTCTACCATACGAACATCGTTTATGAATGCGGCTGCTTGTTTGGAATACTCTAAAAGGTTTTCGTGGGGTTGGACGATAAGCGTCGGCTGAGTGATCAATGGAAAACGCTGCGCGACGTCATAGGTCCAAACCCCTCTGTAAGGCCACCAATACCGATCGAGGGGTTTTGCTTTCTCGACAAAAACCTCAGCCGCACGCTCTAGTGGGACCCGCTGGTCGCGTTCACTGACGACAAACGTCCAAAGTCTCTCCAGTTGCGCCATAATGTCCTTACCGTCTTCTGTCAGGCGAGGACGCGCTTCAATTTGATTTAAGCGTTCTTGGCGTTCTTCAGGAGTCCGATAGGGAATTCCCGACATAGCAAGGCGAGCAATCTTGTCCGGCCGCGCAATCGCCAACTCAGCAGCAAGAAAACTGCCCGTGTGAAAACCAAACAGGTCTAATGGTGCCACTCCTCCGAGGCTCAAGCTTTCAATACCGTCTGAAAAGGCCTGCGCATATCCCGCAATATCCATGGGCTGTGGAGGCCAGTCTGACATTCCGTTGCCAGGTGTATCAAACGCTACAACCTCCCGGTCTTTAGCCATCTCTCTAATGAGCGGCTCATATTCCACAGATGATGATGGATTCTGATGGAGCAGAACCAACGGTGGTTTTACGATAGGGGTGGATTTCGGCATACCACGAATGAAATGAAGCTGCCCGAACCTACACTCTGTGTATCCACGCTTGACTGATATTCCAGGGTTCATCGCGTTTGAGGTCAAGCTTTGCCCCTGGGACAGCGAATTCTCGCGTGCTTGGGCTCTGCGGTTTCCGTGGAAACCTAATCCTCCGGCCAGAGCTAAGACTGCACTTGCACCAATCCTTGAAAAGAGTTGTCTGCGTCCGCTCTTTATCATCAGGTTTCCTCTTCGCGATATCAGTAAAATTATATCCTATAATATAGCGTTGTCAGGGCTTAAAAGTTGGGCCCTCTGATAGGGGCGCGGCATACGCACTTAATCAGGGCCAGCGGTCATAAGGCCGCGTCAAGAGGCCGGACACATACCGCATCCCGCAACGATCAAAACCCGCTCAAAAAAACCTTGCAGAAACGGAGCCATCCACACATGACAATGCCGTTAGCGGTGTTGGATGACAAAGCGTCGTTAGTTGGATCACCTCAATCTCGTTAGAGATGATCCGAGTTTATTTCAAGCGGATGAGGTTTTCACAAGGGACAGGCATTTTTTAAGCAAGAAGCCAAACACGCCTTTAGGCAGTCGTATAATGGACACGTTAGAGCTATTCCCACGTAGACCAGGCATTATGGCTTGGCGCTGAACGCCCAAGCATGCGATATTGAGTCATTCATCTTAGATGCATAATAAATTTATGAGGCTTTTCATTGGTCCGGGCATCACCCCCGAGTTGGGTCCCCGTAATCGACTACCAAACGCCATCCTAGCAGGAGAAACTGCATGTCTTTTAAACGTACACTCATCGCAACATGTGCCCTGAGTGCGCTTTGCGCGGGCAGCGCAGCAGCGCAACAGATCGCCCTTGAAGAAATTGTCGTGACGGCGCGTAAAACGGAAGAACGGCTACAAGAAGTTCCCTTGTCGATTACGGCCTTCTCGTCGCGGGACCTAACCGAACGCGGCCTGAACGACCTGACCGACGTCAGCAACTTCACCCCAGGTTTTCAGTTTGAAAAATTCAACCGGTTCGGTGTTCAGGGCGGTGGCAGTCGGCCCGTTATTCGCGGTCAATCTCAAATCCTAGGCGAAGCCAATGCCTCGATCTTTATTGACGGCATTCAATACAGTGATTCGATACTGTCCTTCCCGTTTGACATTGTTGACCGGGTTGAGGTGATCAAGGGCCCTCAGGCAGCACTATTCGGTCGTGCCACATTCGCCGGCGCCGTCAACATCGTCACCAAAAAGGGTACCAATGATTTTGAAAACAAAATCTCTGGCCGAGTTGCGGAATATGATGATTACGAAATCAACCTAATGTCGCGCGGACCGATTGTCGAAGACAAGGTTTTTTATATGGTCCACGGTCGTTACTACGATAAGGGTGGCCAGTACCGAAACACAGTGACCGGCGATAAAGTCGGCCAGGAAGAATCGATCAACTTCAACGCTTCACTTGAATTCCGCCCGAGCGACGCCTTCACTGCCGTCTTATCGGGTGGCTACGGTGAAGATAACGACGGCGGCGCGTCGGTCACGCTACAGGAAAGAACCGAGAATAACTGTTTTCTAGATATTGCCCGCCAGTACTACTGCGGCGAAGTCGTCGAACAAAACGAAGTTGAGCTCAATAGCGATCTGTGGCCTGACGGCACGTTCGGCCTCGACAAGGACGTCGTCCGCCTGTCCGCCAAACTGGAGTACGATCTGGACGGCCTGACGATTACGTCTAACACAGGATACTTTGCCTCAAACAGCCGGTATGGCTTTGATGCTGACTTTACCGGTGCCGTCGCACCTCTTGGTGGCGGCTTCAACCGCATCGCCGTTGGTAGCCGCGACGAGTGGTCCACCGAACTGCTGATTCAGACTTCAAGCGAGGAACGCCTCCGTGGCCTTGCCGGTGTCTATTACTACAAGAGCCGTTTCGACTTCCGGGAAGACCGTCTGAACGGTAGCACCAATGACAGCGGTGAAGCTCGCGTCGATAACTGGGCAGTATTCAGCAAAATCGATTTCGACATTACGGAACGCATCACTGCGAGTGGAGAATTACGTTACGCCGAAGATAAAATCGGCAACGACAATCCAGCACGCGTGGCGAATCCCTTTGTTGAAAGTACGTTCAAAAGCTGGTCGCCACGCTTCACGGTCGATTGGCAGGTCAACGACGAGTCCCTCGTTTATTCATCCGTCGCCAAAGGTAACAAACCGGGCTTCATCAACGCAGCACAAGGCATTCCTCCCGAATTTCTGGCGGCCAGCGAAGAGAAGTCTTGGAACTACGAAATCGGGACCAAAAACACACTTCTCGACGGTCGCATGACTTTGAATGCGGCGCTTTACTACATTGATTGGACCAATCAGCAACTCACAACCAACGTCATATTGGCAAACGGCCTACCGCAATCCGCCGTTGTGAACGCCGGGGAAACAAAGGTTGAAGGTTTCGAAATTGAGATGACCAACGCCTTCACTGACCACTTTACCGGTGGTTTTGGTTACAACCTGAGCGACGCCAAGTTTAAGGTCTTCGATGACCCGGAATACGGCACCTTTTTCGGCAATCCATCAGTCGCTGGTAACCAGACCCCGAACTCGTCTAAGCACCAGTTCAATCTGTTTGGTCGCTACTCCTATCCCGTCGCCGATGGCATTGATGCATTTCTCCGTGGTGACTTTTCCTATGCGGAGCGCAAGTATGCTCAGATATTTAACCTCGCGCATACAGGGGACCAGAAGCTGCTGAACGTAAAAGTTGGACTGGAAGCGGACGACTGGTTAGTGACTTTGTTCGTCAACAACGTGACCGACGACCGCACACCCACATCTGTGGTTCGGTATGTGGACTTTCAGAACTTCCTGCCGGTTGGCACCAGCGAACGTACATCCGGTTTCGTTCGTGGCTTCCAAGTTCCGTTGGCAGACCGGAGACAGTTTGGCGTGTCTGCGTCATACAATTTCTAAATACCTAGCACAGCGCCATCTCTTGATGAGTTGATGCATCGTCGTTAAAGGCCGGGTCTTATGATCCGGCCTTTATTTTAACGTTGGCGGTCAGAAGGAACAGCATTGTCATGTGTGGATGGCTCCGTTTCTGCAAGGGTTTTTTTGAGTGTATTGTGATCGATGCGGGATGCGGTCATGTGTCCGGCCTGTTGTCGCGGCGGAGATGACCGCTAGCCCTGATGAAGTTCGCCTGCCGGGTGTCCCTTCTTTTTACCTCATCCGCCGATATTCGTGATGCAGGCAACCAAGATGGGGGCACTTAACGATGGCAACTTGGCGTTCAATCGGTCTTGAGGACGGTGGATCCTTCTCTAACGAGAGGTGAGTCCGAGCGCGATTGTAGTAATGGGCATATTTATTCAATGTCCGACGAAGGTGGGCTTCGCCGAAGATAATTTTGTGATCAAGGCGCTCTCGACGGATTGAACCGATGACGCGCTCAACATATCCGTTTTGCCATGGCGATCTAAATGCCGTCGTGCGATCTCTGATACCCATCCCGTGTCCCTTCTTAAAACCTCATCCGGCTTGCACTGCTAGAGGAAAATGGCTTGAGTTACCAGTTGGACAGTGTCAGAGAAAGCGCCTGAAAAATTGTCTTCGGCAAGAACATGAAAGTACCCCACGAGAATGATTAGAAGTTATCGAACTGAAGACACCTATGCGCTTGTCTTGATTTGGCAGAACGCGAATGCCCTCGCACATCCGTTTCTTACAGAAAACTTCGTGGCGCAAGTCGCTCAAGACATGCGCAACATCTACCTTCCAAATGCAGAAACGTGGGTTTTGGAAGAAGATGAGAAACCGCTGGGGTTTATTGCTCTCGTCGGAGATGAGATTGGTGGGCTATTTCTAGATCCATCATTCCACGGCCGTGGATTTGGCAAAGCACTAACAGACCACGCGGTTGCTCTCCACGGCCCTTTGCGTGTCGAGGTCTTCGAAAAGAATGTTATAGGGCGGCGTTTCTACGACCGGTACGGTTTTGTTGAGACACAGCGTTATGTCCACGAAGGCTCAGGCGAGGAGACTATCAAAATGGCTTTGTCATTTGTGGATGGCTCCGTATTTTGAAAAAACGGCCTGACGAGCATCTTACTTGAACTGAGTCTGGGACCACTTTTTACTAATAAACGTTAGTCTAACCCTGCCTCACCTGACAATGCCGTTAATTGGGAGGTCAAGTGCGCTACGATCAATCTCTCGCCCCCCCTTGAATACAGCAGAGATATCCGCTGTATTTGCGATATCGGTCAAAGGATTGCTATTAAGAAGCACTAAATCTGCTAGCTTTCCTCGCTCAACCGATCCAATCTGGCTTTCTACTCCGATATATATTGCAGCGTTCAACGTTCCAATTCGAATCGCGTCAATTGGTGGAATTCCTGCTTCCACGAGAAGTTTTAGCTCCTCCTGAACAAATGGACCAACAGATCGGTCAGTTCCCAGCGCTAAAATAGCACCGTTCTCATGAAGTCCACGAATATTCTTGAGTACCAATGGCATGAGGCTTCCCCGCCAAATTGATGCCGCCGTGCCACTGTAAGATGGATTTTCCCGATTTTCTCTCAATTCATCATCCGTCAGAACAGCCTGAAACAATGGTCCATCGAAATAATCTGCGCCGGTCAGAACCCGCACGATCGTTGTTGAAATAGGAATGCGATTGACTGCCAGGTATTTAGAAAACGTATCACCGGTCTCACCTAGATAGACCGGATGCGCAAGAGCATCGACACCAGAAACTATAGATTCCTTGGCGAGGCTTTCTTCTGAGACATGGATAGTGGTGCGCACACCGCGCTCATTAGCATGCTGTATTAATGCACTCATATTCGATAACGGCATCAGCGGTAGACCACTAGATTTAGCGCCCATTCCCCGCCTCTCGCGTGTAAATTTAATCATATCGGGCTGGCGATCAATTAGCATATCTAGCTTTTTGATACCTTCTTCCACGTCAGAAACCTGAATGCCACCGGAACAACATCCGTAGGCCTTTGGCTGACTTACCAAACTTCCAGTTGCATAAATGCGTGGGCTTAGAATACTTCCAGACCTCTCTTGGTCACGCATACTGAATATGAAGTCGGCATTGTTACCTGAGTCATAAATCGCAGTTACCCCACTATATAAAAACGTGTGCAAATAATGGCGGCCGGTATCGAAGTCCTCAATCATAGTACCGTTGCCAGGGCCCGTCCTTCCTCCGTTGAGATGCACGTGACTATTGATTAATCCGGGCATCAAATACTTCCCGGAAGCATTAATACGAGTTGTTGACTGTGGTACATCCAATTTGAACGGAGATACGGTAGCAATCGTATCTCCGTCAATGAGTACATACGCATTCAGAAGCGGTGGTTTTCCAGTCCCGTCTATTAATGTCACATTTTCAATCAGTGTAAGCTGAGCCGCTCCAACTGATTGAGAGCCAACAAGTAATGCAATCCATAATATTACGACACACTTGGTTGTACTGTAGAGGCGCATTCTACGTGCTCCTTAGTTTGAGTTCTTTTTTTTCGCAAGAAATGTATGTGACAAAGTCAAAAAAATATCTGAACCCTCAAGAGGCACTAATTCAGAAACAAGTATCTGACGTAGATTTCCACAAAGGCGAAGAGACTTTACCCAAATCATGTAAAACCGTCAGGACAATATGTGCCGGCGTATCCATTGAATTATTTTTGACTCGATAAACACGGAGTCCGAACTCTTAACAAAGTGAATCCCACCCTCGCCGGAGATAGAACTCTGGCGTAGGTGGTTTTCCGCTATCACTATCAAATTAATTCAACCAATCGCTATAGCGCCCTAGAAACTATACTTCGTACGAATGCCCCAGCGTCGCTTCTCCGCTAGTTTAGCGATTGGTGTTCTTGCAAAGCCCGCAAATCGATCAAACGTCGTAGCAACGGAAGGATAGTTATCGTTGTTAGTAATGTTTTTCACATAGGCCTCGACCCTTAACGATTCAGACTCCACACCAAAACGTACGTTTGCAATATTTCGCGTTTCTGTCTTGAGCAGATTTGCGTCGGTGACCCAAAACCCATCTGTATAAAAGTACTCGCCGCTAACGTACCAGTCGAACTCTGAAGTCAGTTGATCTTGATAACTAGCGATGAGCGAAGCTGTGTAATCTGGACTATTTTCGACGTCGTTGCCAACGCCACCCGTTAAAGGATCAACACCCAGATACGACTGGCAATTGATGCAATTATGTACTGTGTACTCAGAATGGTTCCATGCGAACGATCCACTCAGAGAAAACTGATCCGTAAGGTTAATATTTGACTCCAGTTCCAAACCCCAGAAGTCAACTTCACCGCCGTTAACCACGCCATTAATAGCGAGCTGCTGGCCACTAGCCTGCGTCACGAAACCAGACTGAGTTATTTGGTGGTCCGAAACACTTCCTAAATAAGCAGTTGCGTTGACAAACGCTCGACCATCAAGAAAAGCTGCACGAACACCTAGCTCGTACGTATCTTGGCTTTCTTCGTCAACAAAAGGCCCAATATCGATTTGGGTTTGCAATTCCGCTACCTGCGCCGACGTTAATGTTAGCAGCCGTGCATTAAAACCGCCGGGAAGAAAACCCCGTGCCCATGACGTGTATAACATAACGTCATCTGTCACTTGATAATCGAGAATAATGCGTGGACCCAGATTCTTAAATGTGGCGTCAAGTGGGTCGGCTAAGGTCAACGGAGCATTGGGTACTGATTGATTGAATGGAGTGCTACGGATATCGTCCCATTGCTGGCGGGCCTCCAACGAAAAAGTGAGGCGATCAGTGATGTCGTAATAAATCCCGCCAAAAATGGCTTTAGTTTCCACATTGACGATACCGCTACTTGATGGAATACGGAATCCAGCGAACCCATCACCGTAGAGATAGGAATTCAGGGCTTCACTCTCAAGATAACTTACTCCCATCGTATAACGTAGCGCCTTGTCTTGACTTGACGTCAGTCGAAGTTCAGCAGACCAGTCGTCGACTGCCCGGTCAATAAACGCGAGCTCGTTCCGAAAGGATCGCGTATCACGGCCTGGCAAGCCGAATAGTGGGTTGGGCACGTTAAGTGTGTCGCGATTATCTTCATCAGAGATAAGGCTGGTCTCCTTTTTGTTCCTCGCGGCAACAAAATCAATGGACATTCCATTGTCGAGATCATATGTGGCCCCAATATTCGCTAACCACGAAATAGTAGTCGTTCCCCCTTCGTCACGCAGTGGCTGACCAAAATACGATGCGGCAAAAACGTTATCTCGAACCCGATCGTCAACAATCAGATTAAAAGCCAATTCATCGGGGTTGTACCCTGGAGGATTACCACAAATCCAAGTCTGCGTACCGCCTGCGTTGCAGGTTCTTTGATCTGATAAGAACGCGAACCTTGCATCAGGGCCGTCGTCAAACTCGTACCGCGAAACGTATGCTTTTAGAGAAAAATTATCGGATGGAGTCGCGTATAGACTTCCCGAAAGTTGATTTGTTTTTCGGTCACCAAGCGTTGTTCCGTCAAACGCATTCGTGTACTGGCCGCCTATATCTTCCGAACGCCCCGACAGCCTGACTGCAAGTTTGTCCTCCATCAATGGAATGTCGACAGAACCTGAAAACACTAGTGAGCCATATTGAGCACGTTCTGCTTCAATTTGCCCACCCAGTTCATTGCCAGGCCGTTTTGTTACGATATTGATCGCACCGGCATATGTATTTCGACCGAAATATGCTGCTTGAGGGCCACGCAGTATTTCTACGCGGTCGACATCTACCATGGTTCCCGGTTCGCCAGCACCTACTAGCGGGGCGCCATCCAAGAAAACAGTAACCGCTTCGGTGGTTATCGCAGTTCCAAATGCCAAACCTCTCACCACATAGAACCTGCTAGCACGGTCGTTCCTGAGCTGATTGAGGCCATCTTGAAAAAAGAAGCTTGGTGCGATTTGCTGTATGTCTTGAAGGTTGGTTAAATTAGCTTTGTCTATTTGGGCTGCACCAATTGCTGAAATGGCAAGCGGCACTTCTAACAGTGACTCCTGCCGCTTTCTCGCTGTTACTACTATTTCCTCAAGCGTAACCTGCTGCGCATTTGCCGTTTTGACGTGCATTGGCTGAACAATAAATGATAACGAGATTGCAGAACTCGTCAGTAGCAGAAGTGCGGACCGTTGCATGCTATACTCCCCCCTAAAGATTTTTAGTCTGAGCCAGCACCGACCTTTCAAAGGTCGTAAACTTAGGGCCGGTACTTGGCGACTGAGCCTTACAAAGTGATCGCGATCTCCATCAGCCTTTACTCTGCACATATCAGTGCCAGTGAATTCAAATTGAATAGAGAGCTTTACTCAGGAAATGGATAGGCAACTACCTTAAGTCCAACTTATCAAGATCTTTCCCGTTATTGTTGTGCTCACCTCCTTTGTTTCTTGATGGCTATTTAGGCTGCCTTGACAGCTGCAAAGATATGATCGGCAGTCTCATGCAATTTGTGCACATATGAATCGACCGCTTCAGTCTCAGACATGGCCGTCGTAAAATATGTCAAGGCGATTGCGCCAATTCGTGCACTGGGAAGCTGCACTGGGACCGCAAGATAAGAAAGCCGCATTGGCTTGCCATTGAGCAACGGTGAGCTTATTGCAAACCCCTGCTTCTTAACTTTTCCAACATGCGCGGAAAGACTATCTAGATTTAGTGCGCCAAGCCCCTTAGTCGGACGAACTCGAAGTAACGCTTCAAGTATAGAACTTCTTTCAGTTTCATCGCAGCTTGCTAAGTAAGCCGCTCCTGACGCTGATGGCAATATCCAAAATGAATGCCCCGGCCCAGTTATAAACGCGGCAAGCGGACTTAAATCGGATGTGTGTTCCGAAGTTATCATGCGTAAGCCCACACGGCTGTAAATTCCGACAGGCCAAAGAACCCGCCTGCCTAAATCCCTTAAATAGGGGCGTGTAATTTCATTTAAAGAACCAGACGAACGATACCCACTACTCAGAGATAGCGTCAATTCGGTTGCGCGATAGTCGTGATTAGGAAAACAGCGCTCAACTAGCCCTTCTTTCTGTAATTTACTAATGTATCTGTGACAACTTGCGTATGGCAGTTTCAAGACTCGCGATAAATCTGTGACGCTTGCAGGCCCATACTTGTTTACCGCGCGCAACACATCAAAAACACGACTAGTTTTTCCAGTTTTCATGCTAGCCACAATGCCCCTCCTAATCTTAGTCGCAATGCCTCACTACAAGATGTGCATGTGTCATAGAAAACTATTAGGCCAAATAATTGTCCTCCACATATGCGCGACAGGCGAATTATCGAACCCGAGGCCTTCTTCTGGCTGACGAAAGCACCTCCCGATAATGTCTTTGAATGGATCTATCGAGACACGCAAATTTGGATCGAACGCATAAAAATCATTTACCGTGATCAGTCGCGCTGTCATGTAATATTTGTGATCCCTCGCGTACTCGTAGGCATCGCGGATATAAGGCTCGGGATCATAATCCTCGCCAAAGTATCGTACGTAACTATTTGGATATTCGTACCCAACACTTTCATCTGGGAAGAATCGTAACGCCTGATGATACCGAATTGCCCAACTGATTTCTTCATCAACATAAGGTTCAACAAGTTGGGCTCCCCAGTAACCATGATCAGAGCGCATCAGACCGGCAATAGAGATATCATGCAGGAGACAGGCCATAATCGTTTTCTCGTTGAAGCCTTTTTCAAGAGCTAACGTAGCGCTTTGAAGAATATGCGTTGCTGGCCAGAACCTATAATTAAAAAAGTCGGTGAGAGTTGGCTTACTAGGCATTTCTGGTAAACGGGGATCCTCCCCCATTAGGCGCCGTCCTGAGCTACGGATCGGGGTAGTTGTTACATTCGACGTTTCATCTGTAGCTGAGAATCTTTGACTCGGATGGCATAACCAAGGGACATGAGCTTCAGCATCCAACTCATCAATCATTACGTGCTCAATAGCTTCCGCTTTCTCGCTAATCGTCATGTTTGACGTAAAGCCAGCAGCGGCTATCGCACTGGCACGCTGCATGAATTGTCGGCGATCCATTCGGCGTCCTCCGTTCTACGGTCGACTTAAAATACCCGCTAACGCAATCCTCAATAAAATATGACGGCAGTCCAATGGTAAAGGCTATCAAGAATAATTTCTTAGCCTAGGCAGTTTTGATTGTTCGTTCGGTTGTCGAGCGCGCTCAAAACCCGATGGCATAATGATAAATAGCGGTCGTGGGAACATGTCGTTAATTTTAACCATGGATCGATAACTTCTGTGGGACTAAGGCGTTGTAGCATCGGTTCACGAGACAATTTGGCTAAATATTCACTGGAGAGAGTTGATGAGCAGGCAAATAGAAATAATTGATAGTGCACCACCCAAATCATCGCTTGATGATACGAATGCGAAACGTAAAAATCATCTTTGGTAGCACCAAAAAAACCGAATTTCGAACAAACCCCTGCCCGTCTCTTGACAAAAACAACCTGCATCCAGCTGATGCCATTGGTTTCGATACTCATTCCGAAAGCTATTTGGAACCTTCCAGCGTTTTTGTTTGAGTCGCCCATTTCCAAGGACAATAAACAAAATGATTAGAGATAAGAAAGCAGACACTTTGATAGAAAAGTTGATGAGTAAGCGTCAGTTCCTGATCGGCTCTAGCTCTGCCGCTGTTGGCCTAGGTGTTGCACCGGATGCTTGGAGTCAACGCAGCAAAAACGAATGGGATTTGATCATCATAGGTGCTGGCACAGCCGGTTTGCCCGCAGCTATTTTTGCCTCACGCCGCGGCGCTAAAGTACTAGTTATTGAAGCCTCATCGCAAATCGGAGGCACGCTGCTATTGGCCATGGGTCAGATGAGCGCAGCGGGAACGAAAGTACAGAGGCTTAAGGGTATTGAAGACACACCTCAGAAGCACTTTGATGACATTGTTCGCATCAGTAAGGGTACGGTAAACCAAGATCTTGTGAGGATGGCCGTATGGAACGCTGCAGATACATATGATTGGCTTTGGGACAACGGATTTGAAATGCGCCCTGAACATCCGGTCGCTGGGCGCGCTCATGAGCCATACTCCGAGCTCCGTTACTACTGGGGAGTCGACAGGGGTGTCTCAATTGTAAAAGTTTTAGAGAAAGAAATTAGGCCCGAAATAAACAGAGGTAACGTCACGATTCTCTTTAACACTGAAGCGAAAGAGCTCGTTCAAGAAACCGACGGGACTGTGACCGGAGTAGTCGTTCAAAACGAAGACGGAACCGTTCAACGGTTCATTGGGCGCAACGTCCTACTGGCTTGTGGTGGGTACGCTTCGGACCACAAGTTTTTTGAGACAGTGACCGGATACAAACACTATGCTAGTGAATCATACCCATATTCTAAAGGTGCAGGCCATCGAATGGGAACTGCAGCTGGTGGTTATTTAAGGGGACGAGAAAACTATCTCTCCAGTTTTGGTAGCATCATGGCAGATGGCGATGTGCCATCAGTAGCAATAGGTCGCGTTAATACTTATCCGGAACGGCGCATGCCCTGGGAAATATATGTTAATAAAAATGGGAAACGCTTTGTACGGGAAGACATACCAAGCGTCGACGCACGCGAACACGCGCTATTAGACCAACCAGAACTTAGATATTGGGTTGTGTTCGACGACGCGATCCGCAATCAATCTCCTCCGGTTGTTGAAGGGTGGACTGAAAAAGAGGTGCTTCAAGCCTTTGACGTTCAACCCATGTTCTATCAAGCACGTTCAATTCAAGAATTAGCTCGAGAAGCCGGCATTGATGCTGAAAATTTAAGGCGCACGGTAATGCGCTATAACCAGGGCGTTGGTACGGGTCTGGACCTGTTTGGCCGCGAGCACAAACCACTCCCACTGTCAGTGCCTCCATTTTATGCCATCAGAATGCAAGGACGCTCAGTAACATCCACAGTTGGACTCGCTGTAGACTCCGAATTGCGTGTAATCCGAGAGAGTGGTTCTCCAATCCCTAATCTGTTTGCAGTTGGTGAATTATTAGGGTCGAGTCAGACTATGGGACGCGCTTTCTGCGGAGGCATGATGATAACCCCCGCACTAACCTTTGGCAGATTGCTAGGTGAGTCAATGCTGCCCCTTGAGACTTAGGTTCATATGGCAGGTACTGAAACCAATTAATACCGGTGGAATCTAGCTAAGAAGCGTCTAAGATTTTATTTTACTCGAGTCATTACCCGAAAAACGGATAGTGGGGAATTTCATTCATCATTATCCCTCTAAGATTCAACTCCTGATCAACTATGATTGGGAATGGTTTACTGAAATGGGGGAGAATTTTTATGAGACATATCAAACATTCTGTAGTCTCTGGATTGATAGGCTTCCTAAGTTTATTTGGCATGGCAGAAAGCGTGCGTGCAGAATCTAATAGCTGGCCAGGCCTAGCAATCACCAAAGGGAGTGATAGAGGCTACGTCGAAACACCAATGGGACTAGTCCATTACCAGCGACGCGGAGAGGGCGCGCCGTTATTACTACTTCATCAAACTCCCTGGTTTTCAATACAATTTGCTCCTGCGCTACCAATACTTGCTGAATTGGGGATAGAAGCAATTGCACCTGATAGGCCTGGATATGGCTTCTCCGATGGACCGGATGAACAGCCATCTATCGAAGAATACGCGGATAATCTTAAACACGTTATTGACGCACTCGGCTACGAACGCGTTTCTGTACTTGGGCACCACACTGGCGCTTCAGTCGCGGCAGCGTTCGCACATAGATATCCTGACAGTATCGAACGGCTAATCTTAAATGGGGTTCCGCTTTATACTGAAGAACAAAGAAAGCAGCGGCTTGGACGCGTTCATTGGTCACGATGGCTTGAAACTGACGGGGCACATCTCGCGGCGCGGTTCGCTGCTAGAGCTAAGAGCATCCCTTCTGGCGAGGTACTTGGCGGCGTTCAATGGTCAACATTGTCATTCTTTCTAGCAGGGGAAAAAGAGTGGTTTGGACACACGGCAGCCTTTTCCTACGATATGTTGCCCGCAATTCAAGAAATTAAAGCAGATACTCTGATTATGGTTGATAAAAACGACTCCCTGTTTACACAGTCTGGACGAGTTATTGAACTACGGCCAGATTTTCAATATCAGGAGTTGGAAGGCAGATATTCTCATGCGATGTATGACTATCCTCGCCCTTGGGCTGAATCTGTAGCTCGATTTATATTAGATGGAAAATGACACACCTAAATCAATTTTAGTGTTTAATAATCCACTTGCGAACTTTAGCGTCAAAATAGCCACCAGTAATTACTGATGATCCGTCCTCTGTAAATTGCACTACACTCGCAGAACCATCATGCCCTATTAATGGTGCACCCAAAGGATTTCCGGTTTCGCTCCATAGCCTTACTGCTCCATCATCTCCCGCTGACGCCAATAACTCTCCATCAGGAGAAAAAGAAAGATATCTAACCCAGGCTTCATGTCCATGCATAATTGCATTCAAAGACATTTCGTTAGCGCCCCACAATTTCACAAGACCGTCTTGGCCAGAACTCGCAAACATTGTGCCATCACGAGAATAAGAGATTGCTAAGATAGCTCCTTGGTGTGCATCGTTCCTTGTCTTGATTTCCGCACCATTGATATTCCATTTTCGAAGTGAGCCGTCCGCACCTCCGCTTAGGATTACGTTGCCACTAGGACTTAAAGCTAGAGATGTTACGGAACCTTCATGTGCCTTTGATACAGAAGCCAGCACTTTTCCATCGATAGACCAGGCTCTAATATCCCCGCTGTCATTACCGGCAATAATAACAGAGTCATCCTGACTAAGAGCGATAGACTGAACGCGATTGTCATCGAAGGGTAGAGGCCCTAACAGAATATCCCCTGATCTAGACCACAGAATAACTGTTCCATCATAGCTACCAGAAAGTAAAGCTTCTCCATCCTGCGAGAAAGTAACTGCTTCGACCCACGCGTCGTGTCCCAAGAAGATTTGGCCAATTTCTTGACCGTCGATGCCGAAAATTCTAAAGCCCCCATTGTCGTCAGCCATCACGATGGCTTGTTCTTTAGGAAATATAGCCAACGACCTCAGCCATGGGGAATAAGCTCGAATTGGCTCACCTAGAGGCCCCCCGTCTAAACTCCAAAAACGGATAGACCCATCATAATAGCCGCCGGTAGCAAAAAATTGACCATTAGGAGAAAAGGAAATCGTTTGAATTTGTCCTGCGTGTGCTCGAAGCACAGGTCTGTGGAGTTTACCGTTAGGATATCTTAGCAACACAGATCCATCGTCGCCCGCTGATCCAATAATCTCTCCATTGGGAGAAAAACTTAGGTCCCAAGCCCTGTGGCCGGTCAATGGCTTTGTGCGCAGGCTTCCATCAAGATTCCATAAACGAACCGAGCCATCATCGCCTGCAGAGACGACGTATTTAGAATTTGGAGCGAACGCTACAGCCTCGACCCACCGTTCATGACCTAGAAAAGGACCTGAATAGAGGCTTCCATCAACGTTCCAAATACGGACTGTCCCATCAATTCCCGAAGATGCTATCTTCGAACCGTCGGGCGAAAACGCCACGGCGCGGACCCAATTAGTATGACCTTCGAATGGCACACCAATTTGTCCACTTTCAATGGACCAGAGCCTTACTGTATGATCATACCCTGCAGAAACGATCATCGTTCCGTCGGGCGAAAAAGCTAAGTCTTGGATCGAGCCATCGTGACCTTTAAATACTCGACCAATTCTATTTCCATTCATATCCCAGAACATAAGTTCGCCGTACAGCGTGCCTGATGCAATTAGCGATCCATTTGGTGAGTAAGCGATAGAAACGGCCTTTGCGTCTAACTCCAAAACTTTCTTGTGAGCGCCTTTTATAGACCAAACATCAATGCTGCCATCCGACGCATCAATTACCGCAAATCTCTCTGGGTCAGTAGGGTCAAAACGTATGCGGACAGGGGTTACAGGCCCACGTTCCGAAGGCAAATCGATAGTATTTTCACTTATCAAGGTCTGCGCAGAAAGAACTGGAGTTAGGGCAAGGGCAAGAAGCGCTTGCGAGATCCAAAGAGCACTTTTCGCGATCGATATTCTTGAATAGACCAACTAATTCCTCAATTCATATATGACGGTAGCACATCCCACATCATCTTGAATCTCGCACCATCAATCTCAACCTCTACATCTATTGTCTCGATAGTATCGGGCGGAGGTTCTGCTGAGCCATATACAAGGCGTGGGGGCGTTAATCCATTTGGTTCAATAAAGGATGCCATCAACCTTAGACTCAACCCTTCACTTCCCCATTCATGAATCATGCGCTCAACAATCTGGGTGTAATCAATCAAACTAAAAACAACGCCATATTGCCGCGTGTTACGAATTGAAATGGCGTAGTATGAAAAGTGCGTTCCTGTTGCTCTTTTAAACGTTGGACCGATAACTAGAGTGTCTTCTTGGTTTAACGCCGCAGCAATTGTGGCTTGCGCAGGTCCAAATCTTGATAAATCAGACCCTGGCATTAAGACACCATCCGAGTCCGTAGAGTAAGCAACAACCCAACAGCCCTCATCAGAAGCGCAGCCAGCGGGCTTAGAACGACTCACAAAGCCCAAGGAGTCTGGGAAAAGTTCTTGTCTATGCCGCTTTAGATAAGAAATGGTGTTATTAAACTCGTCTGCGGCGACACGGCCAGAACCATTAAAGAGGGTCGCGAGGCTCTGTAGGGGTCCATTTGAATGATCCAATAAAAGAACAAATGTAGCCCCGAGCTTTTCAGCTTCTATCCGTGCGTCTTTTAAGCCGGGTTTCTCAGCATCACCTGAGTGCGCGCACCCACCAAGAAGCACAACAAGAATAATACCGGCCAACACATTCATCAGCGTTCCGAATCCTCCGTTCCGAGATTGCAAATACTTTATCCCTGATAAATTTCTAAGTAGCATCGCCTGATTAAGATTCTCAATACTACTATTTTATTTATCCTAATCCCTGTCGCAATAATGGGGTCGGAAGTTCGGATCAAATGAAAACGCAATTAATAATCATGGACATATAAAAATGAGAAATTCAATTTCGGAATATTTGTTTATCCGAAAAACGGATTTATTAACTTATGAATGGTGTTTTACAAGATTGAGTCTAGCGACAGCATGTATTTTTTAAGGCCCAATAATTTACTCTGACAAAGTCAGCACTAGTGTTCGAATTTTCTGAAGGAGTTCAAAGTAATGTCAGTCATTGATGCCGACACCCATATTGTTGAAGGCCCGGCTATCTGGGATCACGTTCGCTCTGAGGATGAAGCCTACCGTCCACTTACAATTACTTCAGAACGGGAAAGTCGAGCCGCGTATTCATCCGGTGGGAAAGAATTCTGGATGATCGATGGTCAGATTTTTGGGCGGGGCGGGCAACCCTCGGAAGCCTATGCGGATGGCACGCGCGATTTGATGAACGTAGGTGCTCGCATCGCGGATATGGATCGATACGGGCACGATGTGCAGGTTATCTACCCCAGTCTGTTCCTCAATCTGTGGTGCCGAAACGTTGCGGCCGAACGAGCGGCCATACGCGCCTATAATTCTTGGATGGCAGAAGTTTGTGGAGGAACTGACGGCCGCATGCGTTTTGTTGCCCTGCCTGTAGTCCGCGACTTCGAAGCGAGCAAGGAGGAACTCATCACGGCAAAGAAGAAAGGAGCATGTGGCATTCTTCTGAGAGGCTACGAAGGTGATGCTAGCTTGGATGATCCAGGGATGGAACCTTTCTACGCGTTGGCTTGCGATCTCGACTTACCGATTTGCATTCATATTGGCCACGGCAGCCCGGCTTACGGGTCAATCAAAAACTCGCGCACAGGTTTACGCAATGTACTTGGAAACAGCATGCCGACCTTGATTGCGTTTGCCGCTTTGACCCTCGCCCGCATACCAGACAAATTTCCTCAACTCAAAATTGGTTTTATCGAAGCAGCATCGGAATGGGTCCCCTTTGCCGTTCACCGCTGCCGTAAGATGCTTAAACACTATGGCGTTGTTGATTCGACAGACACACTGTTCTCGGACAACCGGTTCTTTGTAACCTGTGAAGCGGAAGAGGACGTCAACGCTGTTGCCAAGGTAACTGGTCCAGATTCAATCATGATCGGCACAGATTATGGCCATGCCGACACGGCCACTGAACTGGAAGCACCGCGCTTGTTGAAAGAGCGTCAGGATCTCGCACCAGACCTTGTCCGCCGAATCGTAGATGTAAACCCAAAGGCGTTCTACAGCCTGTGAGACTTGCCCTACCTCTTGCACTGATAATCATATCAGCCCTGGCCAGGCCAGCCTGGCCTGACCGCCTAGGTCTCGCTGCGGGGTATTTCCCCGAGCAATGGGGAAATCCATTCAGCTCAACCTCGATCACACGCCAACCGCTTTGGTCCGCGCTATTTGACCCCCTAACGTTAGTTACGGCGGACGGTGAGCTATTGCCGTGGCTAGCAACCTCATGGACGAGAGAGTCACAGACCGAATGGCGTATTGAGCTCAGACCGGGCATCTCTTTTGCAAACGGCGAACCATTTAACGCAGATTCTGTCGTCGCCGCAGTGAATTATCTGGCCGGATCGGCAGGACGCACCACACCCGTCGGTAGGGAGTTGACCGGTCTAGTTGCCGCCCATGTAATCGACCCCTTAACCGCATTGCTGCAAACTGAAACACCTGACCCGCTCCTACCTTACAAGCTCGCACTGCTGCGGCCCCTCGCCGCAAAGACATGGGCCGATGTCGGGCCGGAAGAGTATTTTACAAACCCGACAGGAACAGGGCCTTACACGGTCGACGACATTGGACCGACGCGCGCAACACTCACTGCATCCCCCATTTCATGGCGACGAGCTCCGACGGAAACACTTGATTATCTTGTGCTATTGGAACCGGCCTCAAGGCAGGCAGCCCTCGCGACTGGTCAAGCTGACGTCGCCATCACTGCTCTTTCACCAGATGAGTTTGACTCCATACGCGCCCAAGGCGGGGCAGTATTCATCGACCGGATACCAGCCGTTGTAACTCTCTCGTACGCAACGGTTGGACGGGACACCCCATTCGCTGATCAACGGGTGCGCGAAGCCATGATCTATGCCGTCAATCGAGACGCCATCGTGTCCATACTTTTAGGGGGTACCACCCGCGTCGCCAATCAACCAGCCACTTCTGTCGCCTTTGGGTACGCCAACGATATGCCCACCAGGCCGTTTGATCCTGACCGCGCACGCTCCCTCCTTAAGGAAGCCGGTTACGCTGATGGATTCTCATTCTCACTGGACTTACCCTCCGGCGCGGCACTTTATACCGACGTCTTCCAGCAGATAGCTGCCGACCTCGCGCTCATTGGAGTAGATGTGACTATACAACTCATACCCCAGAGCCGGTTTTTGCAAAACGTGCAGACTGGCGACTGGGCGGGTGATGCTATGGCCATGCCGATGTTCACGCCCATTGGAGATGCACTCTATCCCATGCGCCAAAACTCATGCCAGTGGCACGCAGCTTACTATTGTGACCCAGTCGCAGTACCGTTGATTGAAAACGCTATTTCTAAAGGAAACATTGAGGAGCGGAAAATCGCGACACAAGCGGTCATGCGTCATGCTCATGCCACCGCCCAGTCTCTTTATCTATATGAAACAGTTTCATTTATTGGGCTCAGCGCACGTGTCAAGAAATTCCGTTCTGACTATGGCTTTATTCGTTACGAAACGATCGAACTGAAGAATTAGACCCGTCCTTCCCGAGAACCTCGTCCGGCTTACTTCTCTTCCCGATAAAGCCGTCTGCAAGGCTTCTTAGCTACAGTTGAACCCATAACAGCTTCTCATTACGCTCAGCAGATAAGGTAGCCCAAGTCTGGAGAACGGAGTCATGAACGAAGTTACACTTCATGTTAACGGAACGACCCACAAGGTAGACGTGGACCCTTCGACACCTCTCCTTTACGTCCTACGTAATGATCTTGGGCTGCGAGGCCCTCGGTTTGGTTGCGGACTTGCTCAGTGCGGCGCATGTACCGTCATTATTGATGGGGTCGCGACACGCTCTTGCGCTACGAATGTGTCAGATGTGGAGGGACAGATCACAACCCTCGAAGGGCTGTCGAAGGATGGAGAGCTGGATCCGGTGCAGCAGGCTTGGATCGACGAACAGGTACCCCAGTGCGGCTTTTGCCAAAACGGCCAGATCATGACCGCCAAGGCGCTCTTGGACAGGAATCCCAATCCGACTGATGCCGAGATTCGTGAGGAAATGGACGGGGTCCTTTGTAGATGCATGACCTATTACCGGGTCCAGGTGGCAATTAAACGTCTGGCTCGCGGCGAGTTTGTCAAATGACCGCCGACATGCCTTTTCCAAAAGCGATCGAAGATGCCCTCCCAGGACGGACGTCTGCAGCGTCACGCCGGACCTTTCTAAAAACCTCTGGTGCCCTGGTGGTGACTTGCACTGTCAGTACCTTGACCAGCGCTAAAACAATGGGTGCGGCAGCGGATAATCCGCAAGCCGCGAGATCATATCCCGATCCCGACTTCCGTCAACTCGACACATGGATCGTGATTCATCCGGATAATACCGCGACATTCTACGTCGGTAAAACGGATGGGGGACAAGGCACCGGCACAGCGTTCCGGCAGATGATGAGCGATGAACTCGACATGGCCTACGATAAGACCAACCTTGTCATGGGCAGCACCGATATTACCCCCGATCAGGGCGGCTCTGGCGGCTCCGACGCGTTGGAGCGTGACAGTTGGCCAGCGCGCCGGGTTGCAGCTGAAGCTCGACGGGTCTTGATTGATCTGGCCGCCAAACACTTTGGTGTGCAGTCGGCACTGCTTGCTGTGAGTGAGGGAAAGATTACAGTCAAATCCGCACCCTCAAAATCGATCACCTACGCAAAGCTGATCAGCGGCAGGCGGTTTAACGTCACCCTCGACGGCAGCAATGTAAACGCTACGACCGGTATTGCCCCGTTAAAGCCCGTCTCTGGCTTACGCTCCGTCGGGCAATCCATACAGCGCTACGACATTCCAGCAAAAGTGGATGGCTCGTTGACCTGGGCGGTGGACATGAAGGTGCCGGACATGGTCCACGCACGCAACGTCCGACCGCCGTTTGTCGGTGCCACGTTACAGTCCGTGGATGAGTCCTCGATCGCTGATGTGCCCGGACTACTCCGCGTCGTCGTCAAGGGCAACTACGTTGCCGTCGTTTGCGAACGGGAAGAAAACGCTATTCGCGCCGCGCAGCAATTGCGGACGAAGTGGACGCGTCCAGAAGTTGCACCGTTTCCAGCGTCGGAAGAATTATTCAATTACATGCGCGCCGCTAGACCCACCGCGAGCGATGAGCCACGCATTATAGGAGACCCGGATGCCGCCTTCGCCGCTGCTGCCCAAGTGTTGGACGCCGAGTACGAAATCCCGTTCCAAGGACATACGGCGATAGGCCCCGCGCATGCCTTAGCCGATCCCTCCGGCGGCCAAATGACGATCTACAGCAACGACATGAAAACTTACGGTCTGCGCAACGGTGTTGCCGAGTTTCTAGACATTCCCCGAGAGCAGGTGCGGGTTGTCTATATGGACGGGCCTCAGGTCTACGGTCGCACGGCAGCCGATGACGCCGGCTTCGAGGCCGCGTTTTTGGCCCACGAACTCAACCGCCCCGTCTGTATGCAATGGAGCCGGGAAGAGGAAACGGCATGGGACACCAAAGGACCAGCCTACACCATTAAGCTACGCGGTGGACTAGATGACAGGGGCAATATCGTCGCTCTCGAATGCGACGCCCGCGCGGTTGCCCATAACCATTTGGGATACAATGGGCCCGATACAGTCCTGATGGCTCAACTCATGGGCCGGCGGCCCGACACTCCCAGCCGTGGTTTTGTCTCAGCCCCGTCGTCGCGCTACGCCATCGCAAATCAGCGCACGACGACACATGTGATTGGGCTTCCTCTGATTTGGGAAACACCATTGCGGACCGGAAACCTCCGCGATCCGAATGGGCCACCGGTGACCTTCGCCTACGAATCTTTCATTGACGAATTGGCTGCAGCGGCCGGTGCTGATCCCGTTGCATTCCGCCTCAAGCTGATGGCAGACAGTCCCGAAGACAATGCGCACATGCGCGCCCGCTCGATCGCAGTTATACGCGCGGCGGCCGAAGCCTATGGTTGGTCGGCCCGCCCATCGCCAGCGCCTTGCAATGCAAGTCGTACGTCTAACGATATCCTTACTGGACGCGGCTTCGCCTACACCTACCGCAACCTCACCACTGTTGCCGAGATCGCCGAGGTCGAAGTCAACCGCCGCACGGGCCGTGTTTGGGTCAAGCGCCTTGTCTGTGCTCACGACTGCGGCCTTATCGTTAATCCCGAAGGGCTGAAGAGAACGATTGAATGTTCGATGCTGCATGCCTTGAGCCGGGCGCTGTGGGAAGAGGTCGAGTTTGATACAGAGGCTGTCACCAGCGTTGACTGGTTTTCGCACCCGACGCTGCTGCATTCCGACACGCCAGAGACCATAGATGTTGTGTTGGTCAACGGTGACCCTGATCCTGACCGTCCCGATCTACCGCCCTACGGGGCTGGAGAGCCCAGTCACAAACCTTTAATAGCTGCCGTCGCCAACGCCATTTATGATGCCACCGGTGTTCGCCTACGCCGTGCCCCGTTTCGCGAGGAGCGGGTTCTCCGAGCCCTTCAACAGGCAGAGCTCTAAGACTTAACCACTAGAGAGGACTCAGTTCTGCATCCGCGCCGCGTACGACCTCTAAGAAAGTGCGCCCCATATGCGGGCCTTTCCGTTTAATCTTGTTTAGGTCGATTAGTATTTTAAATCAAAGCACTCACGTGTCTTAAAGGGGAGGGTCAGGCATGAGACATCCATCAAGGCCTCGGGCAAAGCTCGCGCAATTGTTGTTCAGCCTGTCTTTGGTGACCGGCCTGTCGCTTGGCCCAGCTGCTGCGGACTCCCTGCTGATTGAAAACGTTACACTCATCGACGGCACGGGTGCAGGCCCGCTCCCAGGTGCGTCTGTCCTGGTCGAAAATGATCGCATCGCGCTGGTCTCCGCCGGAGCCATCAGTCCGCCCGCGAACGCAACAGTGATCGACGGGGCAGGAAAATACCTCCTGCCCGGGTTAATCGACACGCACATTCATTTGGCTGGCGGCACCATTTTGGGCCGCGTCATGAACAATCGCGATGCCGCCATAAAGGCCCTACATACGTTCCTGTATAGCGGCGTGACGACCGTCATGGATCACGGCAACGACCCCGACTTTATTTTTCCGTTGCGGGCGGAGGAGCAAGCGGGGCGCATTCAAAGTCCCCGTATTCTTGGTGTCGGCTGGGCGCTCCATTTTCCGCGCAACCAGGGCAGCAACGACGGCCCCAAAGTGATCGGGTCCAGTGCTGAAGTTGCGACCAAACTTGATACCGCCCTCGCCTACGATCCAGACCTGATCAAACTGGTTGTCGAGCCGGAAAATGTGATGAGCGCGGACGTCATTCCGGTTTTCCCACGCTTGTTGTCAGAGATTATTCAATACGCCAACCGGCGCGGGTATGGCGTGACCGCGCACATCCATGGCCGTGAAGAATTCCAAACCGTTCTTGATGCCGGGGTTAACAATCTGGCGCATGCACCGCTCCGCAACATCTTGGATGAAGACGCTCTGAACAGTGTCACCGTCCGGCGTGTGCCCATTGCAACGACCGCTGTCGTGTTCTCAAACATCTCCCGGATCGCCGACGACGCAAGCTGGTTTAACACCCCGCTTTTTAAAGCCACGCTGGACGACGCCACCTTCAAATTTCAAACCGTTGATGAGCGGGAACGGTATCGTAAATCCGGTATGCCCGAACAGTTTAAGCCTTTGATTCCCAATATTCTGGAGAACCTGCGCCGCCTTCACGAGTCCGGCGCCTTGCTTGCATTGGGCAGTGACCGGACATATGGACCCATGACCCTGCAAGAACTTGAGTTGTATGTGGCAGCCGGAATTCCTCTGCTTGATTGCATCACCATCGCGACACGCAACGCCGCCATCTACATTGGCAAGGGCGACGAACTTGGCACCGTGACACGGGGTAAACTGGCAGACCTGATTCTGTTGAGCGAGAATCCGCTGGAGGACGTTGCAAATTTTGCGACGGTTGAAACCGTCATCAAAGGCGGCCAAAGGATTGACCTAAGCGCCTTGGATCTTCCCGTCAACGATTGATACGCGTTAACGCTGCGGGCAGCGTTGTCAATCTCCGGGTTCTAATCCGCGCAGAATCTCAACGTCATCGGCATCGGGCGGTGGTGGAACAGAATCCAGGTAAGCGACGATGTCAACGATTTCGGAGTCTGAGAGTATTTCTTCCGGATATTCCGGCATACGGCCAGGGCTGAAGCGAACGAAATTTGCAATCGCCTCAGGCGGCAAAGGGTCGGGCGTTAGCATCGGACCCGCATCGTTACCTTGTCCGTCAGTGCCATGGCATTCATAGCATCCAACTCGCATGAACGTGTCTTTACCCCGTTTGGCATCGCCTTCTTGTGCCATTACTGGTGCCAAAAGCAAACAAAGTGTTGCCGCACAATAGATGATTGAATTGCAAGACATATGAATTCTCCTCAGCGCATCTGGGTGACGACATCAACCAACGCCGGATAACCTGACTTAACAACCTCAACTGCTTCCTCTAGCGCTGCCCCGAGATCATCCGGATTCTCGATGGGACCGGCAGACCAGACGCCCATACCCTCTGCGAGCTTGGCATAATTGATGTTGGGATCCTGGATTACGGTACCTATCGGTGCTTTATCTACACCACGTTTGCGGCGATTGGCGGTGCCCTGCACCAACATGGTTTCCTGCGCATAAGCGCGGTTATTATGCATCACGGTCAGCAATGGGATGCGATGGTGGGCCGCAGTCCATAGTGCTCCATTTGCATACATAAAGTCGCCATCGCATTGAATGTTTACTGAAAACCGTCCAAGTTTCTTGTTCGCCAGCGCTGCCCCAACGGCCGCCGGCAACCCGTATCCGACACCGCCACCGGCGCCAATACCGAGATACCGATAATGCTCATCAATGTTCCAGAGGCGATGCGGCCATGAACTGACGAAACGTTCTGACGCGCCCACAGATACCAGTGCCCAGTCTTCGCCTTTAATTTTGTCGTACAATTCCATGCACATGCGCCCTGTGCTGACAGGGCTTGAATTCCAGCCCTGTGCAGCCAATTGGCGGGAATCCTCGTATAATCCGCGGTGAATCTTTCGCATATCCATTTCGCGGGCCGCTATCGCCCGGCGGCGATCACGAGACGTCGCGTCTTTCACTTCTTCTATCAAAGCTGGCAGAGTTGCTTCCGCGTCCCCGGATATCGAAAGGTCTACAGGTGCATAGCGTTGGAAATCTTGGTAGTTCGATTTGAGGTAAAGATCGTTGACATCGATCGTGATCATCTTTGCGCCGTCTTTGGTGCGCGGATAACTCGTCATAGTCTCCCGATTGACGAAATTCACCTGCCCCCAAAAGTCTGTGACCTCCAATCCGAGGATAACATCTGCGGCACCGATGAGCTGGCCAGACCGCCGTGTATGGTTGAGGTAATGCGCCGTGGGAATGTTTTGACGGCTGGCAATGTCGATGACGGGCGCGTTCAAAAGTTCGGCCAATTCAACGAGTAATTTCATCCCGTTCGGCGTGCGCGCAGCACGGTCTGCTATAATAAGCGGCGCGTCTGCATCCACCAGCATTTTGGCAGCTTCACGAATTGCTCCGCGCTCTCCTTGTGGCGGTTCAGATGGCGTAAAGCGCGGGATCTGCAAGGTCGAACGGTCTTCAACGTCCATCAGCTGCAACTCGGCATCGGCTACAATCACAACGGGTTCCATTGGCGGCGTCGTAGCAATTTTCCAACCGCGCACAAACGAATTCGCGAACGCCTGCAGCGAATGAGGCTGATCGTCCCACTTTGTGAAGTCACGCACCATCGATGCAGGATCCTGTGCAGAGTGACGCCAGGTCGTCGCCCCAAGGCGGGCGTTTGCATCGGCATGGTTCCCGAGAATTCCGATCATAGGTACGCGGTCACACCATGCATTGTATATGTTCATCGCTGCGTGCTGCAGTCCGACTGTCCCGTGACACATCATCGCTGCCGGCTTAAGTGCTGCTTTGTAATAACCGTTGCACATTGCCGCAGCGGATTCTTCATGCATACAGGTGATGAATTCAGGTTTTTCGTTATTGCCATAGACTGTTATGGATTCATGCAGACCTAAAAAACTCGAGCCCGGATTTGAGAACACGTACTCCAGCCCTAGCGACTTCATTACGTCAATCATGAAGTCGGAGCCGAACACGGTGGATTGGCCAGGATCAGTACTAACGGCAGCTTGCTCAGCATTTGACTTGGCAAGCTGTTCCGGCGTAGACGCTTCCAGGTCGAATTGCTCCGCGGTTGGCGGCTCAGCTTTCTTTGAGGTTTGGTGTCCGCTGTTTTCGGGGGAGTTTGATGGCGCTGCGCTCGCCGTATTTCCGAGGCCTGATGCTGCGCCGGTGAGGGCGGCACTTTTTAGAAACGTTCTGCGTCCGAAAAGATTCTTGGGCTTTTCAATTGGCGACGACATGATACCTCCCCGGAAGTAAGTCTCGCACAGGGATCCCTGCACCTATTGAGACACTGGCACAATGTAGATAATTTGCATGCCGCAGATTTATCCGTTCTCGCGTACCGGACGTCTGAATGTCCTTTACGAAAAATCTTATCCGATCCAATTTTCCTTCCCTGCTCTACAAAAACCATTCCCTGATAAATCAAAAAAATTCCCTATTCTAGTGAGTAGGGAATTCGGTCTAAAACTTATACAAACTGCGGGCTTGAGCACGGTGCTTTTAGCTAAATCTGATAGAACTCTTGAACTTTCTCTGTAAATTCCCTGTTTAACAGGGTGTCCTTGCCCCTTAAAACTGTGCCAAGTGTTGTTTAGCATTTGGACTGGGTGACCTGCTTCCCAAGAATTGGGCCATTTTGAGCTGGAATTTTCCATTTATGATCCCTGTTTTGG
>CAYGSZ010000005.1:26701-36978 GCA_964352705.1 uncultured Rhodobacterales bacterium | reverse complement strand
AGCGTCGCTAGACTCGAATAAAAAGGGTGCCAGGGATGCGTTTGCATTTAAAAAATAATATTTATCACGCATTGCTCGGGCTAACACTGTGCGTTTGTTTCGTTGCGCCAACTTTGGCTCAAGAGACAACCTCAATAGACTTAAACAGTGATTATTTTGAAAAAGAGAAATCAACGATAAATACGTGGCTATCGCGTATTGATGAAATAAAGGCCGCAGCCGAGACCAAAACCCTTACCTCAATTCAGACAGCTGAGTTTAGAGAAGAAGTCAGAGACATAAAAGCTGGCGCCCAAGACCTGAATGACACAATTCGAGACGAGATAACGCGTGTTGAGACTTTACTCAACGCTTTGACCTTAAACACTGAAGATAATAAATCTGATAGCAGCGAAGCCCCAGCGGCGACACCGAGTCCACTACCGCTAGCCGAGTTGGGCGCAACGGATCAAACTGATTCGCCAGAAAAAAAGGTTGATCAACCGAAGCCTTCAAATGCGTCAGCAGATCGTCAGGTTGCAGCACAGAAGTCAAAATACCAATCACAGAGAATATTTCTAGAAGACCAGCTTTCTAAAACAGAACTGATACTCGCACTTTCAAACCAACTAGATGACGAATTTCTCACTGAACGTGCACGAGCCTTTATCGATGCCGTATTTGACCCCCTGCCCCACCCCTTCGCTTCAAGCACATGGGTTAATGCAGCAAAACAAATACTTGGGACCCTGGCCGAAGTTCAGAACTACGCTCAAATATGGTGGTCGGGAAATGACGGGTCTTCACACTCTCAAGACTCACAACTGAGGTTAGCCTTCATAGCGGTCATTATACTACTTGCTGTCCTGTGCAGACGAATGATTAGAGACCGATATCCCCGCCCAAAGACCAGCCATCCAAAATCGCAAACTGATCGCGTAAACGCAGCGACTGTGACTGTCGTTTTAAACATCCTCATACCAATTTCTACGATACTGGCCGCATACGGTGCAGCTACCATTGGTGCTGAAAGCAACAATGTAAGCGAATACATCTTTCCACTGGCCCTCACTTATGGCGTTGGGTTTTTTGTTTGCGCGATAGGTGTCGCGTCTATAGCAACGCCGCCAAGGTTAACAGGGTGGGGATACCTCGCGGTTAGTAAAAACCGCAACAGGCATGTTTACAGACTGTTGGTTCTGCTCGCGGCCTTAACAGCGCTCGACCTTATTGTTGTAAAGTTCTTTGAAGTTGCTGAGACGCCTGAAGAACCCGTCAGGTCTGTATACTTTTTTCTAACAAATGTAGCGACCGGCATGCTGCTCATCATTTTCTTGATGAAGCGCAATTGGATGAGCGAACCAAAACTGGAAAACGCCTCTGTTAGTAAACAACCAGAAAAAAGGCTCGGGCGCGTTGCGCTGCCAATCACCACTGGCATTGCAAGGATGATATCACTTGTTACAGGCCTCGCCATTGGTGCTCTCTTCTTTGGCTATTTGCCCCTTGGCGATTACGTTATCGGCAACATAACGATGACCATGTTCTTCATCCTCGCCGGTTACATGCTGCATATGCTTGCTGACGATTTACTTGCGCGCCTGGCAGAGACCGAAGAAGACGAAAAGACAATTGAAAGCGGCGGGGAAAACACGACGGACAAATCGCTTGTGATGTGGTCACAACTGCTGATCGATGTTCTGATTCTGATTGGCATTGTCGCGTTAACGGCCATGCAATGGGGAATTCCGCGTTCAGACCTTGCAAGCCTATTTATGTCGTTCGTTCAAGGCTTTGAAGTCGGCAATACACGCATCTCGCTCATCGATATTGGGATTGGTATCCTAATATTCTTGAGCGTTCTCATCGCAACCCGACTCATGCAAAGCGCTTTGGAGACAAAAGTTTTCAAAGCCAGTTCGATAGACTCAGGCATTCAAGATTCCATACAAACTGTCATCGGATATGCCGGGCTTATATTGGCCGCACTCCTAGGCGTAGGCGCGATAGGGTTTGACTTGTCAAGCTTGGCGCTTATTGCAGGCGCGTTGTCAGTGGGCATCGGCTTCGGGTTACAAACCACGGTTAGTAACTTTGTTGCTGGCTTGATTTTATTGATTGAGCGCCCAGTTAAAGTAGGAGACCTTATTGCAGTAGATGATGAACTTGGCACCATTAGTAAAATCAACGCGCGTGCGACTGAAATCATCACGCTCGACAAAGCCTCGGTTATCGTTCCGAATGAAAGCCTAGTCGCGAGCAAAATTAGGAACCTCACCCACAAAGACCGTCTCGGCAGGCTGAATATCCCAGTTGGGGTGGCTTATGGATCCGATACAGACAAGGTCCGGAAGTGTCTTCTTGAAACCGCTGCTGAGCATGAAAATGTCAGCAAAGACCCAGAGCCCCAAGTACTCTTTACTGATTTTGGGTCATCAAGTCTTGATATGGAGTTGAGATGCTACACAACAGACATAACCGACGGCATACGCATCCGCAGTGATTTAAGATTTGCAATAGATGCAAAATTCAGAGAGCACGGAATAGAAATACCTTTTCCACAACGGGTTATCCATCACGCTGATAAATCGACGAAAGACAAAGAAGGCCACACTCAAGTGGCGGAAGAAAAACCACCCACAGTTGACGACGACAAGAGCGAAAAATAAGGCACGAGCTACGACGAGGCGCAAGAATAGGAGTACGATAGGCAAATGACACGAGATCAATCCAGACACAACGTTTCGGGAGAAGACGTGCAGGCATGGATCGATGGAGAACTCTCAGAACGAGAAGCAGCACGCGTCAAGGTGGCCATCGCCCAAGATCAAGATTTACAAAAGCTTGCAGACAGTCTGAGAAAACAAGTTGAATTGATGCAATCCATGCATGCTTTCAATGCAAGAATTCCTAACTCAATACCGTCGTCACCAACTCAAACAAAATCTCAACCTCTGGTCAGAAAACCCTTCGTATATGCAGCGGCTGTGCTTGTTGGCATTGGCATCGGATGGCTTGGCCAGGACTGGGTTCAACGCAAAACTGTAGAAGCCAACTGGAACAGCGAAGCTCTTCGTGTATACGACGTTCTCACAGAGGGGGCCTACTGGTCTGTTGATTTCACCCCAGACGACACAGCAAACCTAGAAAAAATTACTGAAAAGCTGTTTGGCAAAATCATCCCTATACCTGATTTAAATGAACAGGATTTCACCTACTACGGAGCAAAAATAATGCCCGAGTGGGATGGAGATAGTCTGTATTTGATTTACCGGGACTCAAGTCAGCGACTGGTGATGGTCACCATAAGCTCCGACCAGACAAGCCGCTCAAGGTTCCGTCCCAGGGTCGTCTCATTTGATCACCTTAGGTTCCAAACCCAGCAAATAGGTGGTTTTGGAATATCCATTGCAACACCCAAGGATGATGAGACGTCTAATTTCGTATCTGCGAGAGTGTTCTCCGCATTTAGGTAATGCGCCCCGCGCTTTAAGGGGTAAGCTTTAGTTCTTGGCAAACGCAAGTCATGGGAACATTCACTCATGATGGTCGTTATAGTTTTTAAATTACCAAAGTAGGGTTTATGAGGAAATGGTCGCCTTACCCTGAGTTTCTCGTCTGCCTATTCCTCGGAATAGGCATATTTTTTTGGGTGGATTTATCGCCAAAAGTAGGCACGGACTTTTTCTTTTCGTCATCTAATGCCGCTTTCGAACAAGCTAAAAAATTCGCGAACAATTCCCCTCCAATCAATAGCTTATAATTAGTGCGGAAAGCGACGCTATCGAGTCCGACTCTTATCAAGAGAACGTTGAAGCCCTTGCAAACGAATTGAAGAATTTACCGGGTGTCGTCAGCATACGTAGCCTGGGGAATGGGGCCAAGAATTTCGAAGATGCACAGTCGAGTCCGCTTTGGAGTAATCTTCTGTTGGGAACAGAAGGAAACTCGACCCTCATCGTTGCTTTCGTTGAAACGCAGAACAATCGTGAATTGATCGAGGCTGTAGAAAAGGTTTCTAACAAATACAATCAAGCGTCTTTCAAAACCCATCTCTCTGGCACGCCCTACGTCGTGGAAATGATAAGACGACAGCTAACGTCAGACCTGAAAGTTTTCACTGCTTCGGCAATCCTGGTCTTTGCAATTGCCTTGCTCGCTATTTTTCGATCCCTCAAAATCGTTATCGGAGCAGTTTCGACATGTATTGGCGCAGTTTGTTTAACCTTGATCGGCCTATCTTGGATCTCAGGAGGACTCGGCCCACTCACAGCTAACCTGGCAACTATTGTTTTCGTTCTAACGCTATCGCACATCGTATTCGTTACTGGAAACTGGAAAACACTCAGCAACAAAGAAGAAAAAAGTGATAGGGCGCGTATCGTATCAGATGCCCTTAAGCGCACCCGCACGCCATCACTTTACTGCATGGCAACGACGCTCCTGGGCTTTGGCAGTCTATTGTTCGTTTCTGCAGAGCCACTTCGTCAACTCGGACAGGGCGGTCTTATTGGCACTGTCGCGGCTTTTTTCGCGGCTTATGTTATCTACCCCGGCTTTCTCAAATGGACACCACCAGCAACCCAGCGGACGCTAGACCGCCAGAAAAAATGGGCAGAACGCGCTCAGAAGCACACCAAAGCCATCAGCATCTCAGCCATCCTTGTGGCTTGTGGACTGGGAATAGGGTTGTCAGGTCTACGCACAGACCCCAGCCTCCTCAGCTACTTTAACTCTAACGGCGAGATAGGAAGCAGCCTGACGTTCATCGACAAAAATGGCGGTAGCAGCCCTTTAATTTTTGTAGTTTCAGATACCGACGGAAAGAGGCTGGATACAAGTTCTGCATATGATCGAATGTGGGACTTACAGAATGTACTGCAAGATCAACCTGGTGTCGGTTCAATCGTTTCTCTTCCGCTGTTATTAGCTGAGGCTGATAGCCACCCACTGGCAACCCTTCTAACGTTTGAGTGGTTGGTTGATATATTATCGGGTCCCAAATATGGCGAGGTGGCGAAGTCCTTTTTAAGCGAGGATCGCACAGAGGCTGTCTTCATCTTAAGAATGATAGAAACTAACAGGATAGAAAAAAGGGTTGATATTGTTGGCCAACTCGAAAGCGTGGTCGAAAACAACGGGTTTAGAGTCTCCAAAACCGGAGGTGTTTATTTCTTGCAAGGCAAGCTATCTGAGTTGGTCGCTGCGAGCATGATTCAGGGCATCGGCATACTGGTCCTATTATTCGCGGTTATTGCTTTCACAATAACACGGCGGTGGCGCCCCACTCTTGCTCTCACCGCGTCACTCGCTTTTGTCCCTATTTGCTTGATAGGTGCGTTGGGTTGGACAAACACGCCGATCGACATCATTTCTGCACCATCCGTCAATGTCATCATTGGGCTAGCAGTAGATACAATGATTCATCTATCGATAGCAGCTAAGTTAGCGCGTCGCGAAGAGGCTTTCACCCAAGACTGCTGGAATAAAGCACGAACAGAGCAGTGGGAGGCAATCTGCGTGTCTGTCCTAATGGTTGGCGCGGGCTTTAGTCTATTCGCATTGTCTGGTTTTCCGCCAACCCAGCGCTTCGGATTGGAGATAGTTTTAGGGACCGCACTCGCCGGTCTGGCGACACTATTTTTATTACCCTGGCTAGGGGCAGAGCAAAAGAAATCTCGCACTTCTGCTCAAGGCTGAATGGCGAGCAAAAAAGCATAGTTAAAATTTATTCTCGAACTCGATTTCACATCGACTTACTGCGTAACCGCATGTTTAGTAGACTATCGCAACACAGTTACTCGACAAGCCTCACCACCTACCCCTCTTTAATGGTGATCTTGACGATACTATTATCGCCGCCACAGCTAACAAAAATTGCTCCTGAGCGATCCACAGCAATACCTATAGGCGTATTTGCAGGCAAGTGATGGTGATCCAGTGAGATAGGCAATCCATGCGCCAAGACAGTGCGCTCATCCGTCAACAGGTCAATTGCGGTAACCGAACCTCTGGCCGGCTCAACAACGACAATGCGTCCATCCGGCAGCATGGCAAGACCGAGTGGATTGACCAGACCCGATACCAGTTCGGTATGCTGGCCGGTTTGCAAATCTACACGGCTAATAGTGCCAGTCCCAACCTCAGTGACCAGAACAGTGGCGTCACTCTCAAGCAGTAGCGCGACCGGCTCACCCAGACCTGTCGCCACATCTTCAAAACTTTCACCAACTAACCGTACAAGCTTCCCCGTGTCTGCATCGGCGATGATCGCGGTGCCATTACTGGTTAATGCAACACCTCGGGGAGAGGCAATATCGCGAGAGAGAAAAGCGACTTCGTTGGTTTTACGGTCTATCTTCCGGACAGCATTAAAATTTGCGTACGTGGTAACAATAACGTCTTCATTGGCGGCGGCTGATGATGATCCACCTACACTCCACATTTCAGGTTCGCGCGTAATCTGAGCCGTCTGCGGATCCAGGAAGCGGTAGCCAAACGGATCAGTGATCAGAATTGACTCTTCACCGTTAAGACTAGTCAACGCCATTCCGAGTGGGACCGTGAAAGACCCGGTGGTCACCGTCCAACTTTTCTTAGTTTTCGGATCAAATGCCGTAATTCCACTGACCGCAAGATCAGCTAAATAAATCACTCCATTTTGATCGATGGTTAAATTATCGACGGGTGGAGGAAATGAGGCAAAAATTCTGGACGCTCCTGATTTCATGTCCGTTATCCATAAATCGCCCGTCACATAATCAACATTCCAGACGTCTCCGTTGGCATCTGTTTTGGTCGCAGCCGTAGTCCCCACCCCCTCAGCAATGACATCGAATACTCCTGTGTCAACGTTGATCGCGAATAACTCATTTGTTCCGAAATGAGGAGCGTAGAGCCGCCCATCCGGACCAAAACCGAATCCGTTGAGGCGTCCTTTGTTCTTTGCGACTAACCGTGGAGGTTCATTGCCGATTACGTCCAACTCCCACAGAGCATTTTCGCCGGCACCAGACTGGGCTGTGAACAATCGGCCTTCTTTATTGAACGCAATGGGGTTAACGCGCGGGACATTAGCCATGAGCACTTCCGGCATACCGCCAGGGCGTTGAATTCGAATTTCACCGGTCGTTTGTGCTGTCCACGCGAGGACCCCCTCTACTGGAGTGCCTTTTGGACCAACCGCAACATCATCTGACTCACCGTAGGGTGAAGGGACAGCAACGGTTACGAAACCGGTATTAGGGTCAATACGATAAACGGCTTGCGCATGAATACTCGTGCCGTAAATCATACCATCGGGACCGATATCGATTCCCTCAATCGCCTGAATTACAGACCCGGGGACTATTATTTCTACCTTTGCAAGCTGACCTTGCGATTGGGCCATAACTTGACTGCAAAAAAAAGGCGCTGCAACGAAGGCTGAAATAGCAAGAAATATCTTAAATCGCATAACTCAAAGTCTCCAAAATACAGGCGTTTAGCCGAGCTTAGTGTGAACGATTTTAGCCAGACAGAAAAGCTTAAGTCCAAGAAACAGTAGCAGTCTCAATGCAATGAGACAGTTGCGCCCCTTCGTTATTCGCTAGTCGAACCAAGGAGGAACACTCCTTCTCATCTTTGTTGTCATATGAGACCGTTGAATTCATATAAATTCATGCAAGCTTAGGAAGAAGGTGGCATTAAACTATGTTGTTTCCTAGCATCTCTGTAGATGAGCACGGCCACAGCTACTTGGCCGAGGTCGATCTTCCACAATCTGGCAATGAGCGGCGTGTCGGCGCTGCCAGCCAAGGCGTCAAATACTGGCAGGCCGCCAAATATTTGCCCGGTCACTATGTAGATTTTAAAGCAGTCGAAGATATCCAATTCGTTTCTGTTATGTCGGGACGCATGGAACTGACCGTGAGCAATGGCGAAAAACACTACCTCTCTCGCGGCGACATGATGCTGTTGCGAGATACCTCAGGCCAGGGCCACTGCACTCGAGTTATTGGGCATGAACCTTGCCAGGTTCTGATAATAGCTATGCCTGATTTAGGAGACTTCATCGTATGAAAAATGCACCCTCAGCCTTTCTTACCGCATTAGGCTTTGCAACTTTGACGTTGTCATCGGCCTATGGGCAGGACGCGCGTCTTATTCACATACCGTCAGAAAATGCGCCAACCTATATCCAAGCGGAATGGGATCTGCCGTTACCAAAGTCAGACGGCCCCATGTATGAGCGCTCATTTCTGGCCGAAGGGGATGCAGCGACAACAGCGCCAGAGGGTGCAAGCCGCTACACTGCACAGGAATACAATTTCCCTATGGGCGCGCTCAGAGTATTAAAGTGGGACGCTGGTCCCGTAATTCATCAAATCACCTTTGAGACCCAACTCTACATGCTTAAAGGGTCGGCCACGGTCGGGCTTGCGGGAGAGATTGTTACGATCAATGCAGGAGACGCCGTGTTCCTACCCTCAGGGATATTGCGCAACCCAGCCCCCGACGGAGAAACAGTCGTTCTGAGCTATATCGTCCCCAACACCAGTGAATCCCCTAAGGCGGAACTCGTTCGGGGCGAAGGCCTCAGTACAATGGCGATTGCCCAATGGATGGATGGTGATGAGCCAACGACCGCTACAGATCACGACGCAATACTCAAGGCACCCGATGGCGCAGGAAAATTCACCGTCAAGCGCTACACTGGCGATGGAAACTCATTCCGCCACGCGGTGCTCGAAGCGGGTGGCCGCACCACGCCTGCGACCAATGGACGGGATATTCTCATTTACGTCAATAAAGGCCAGATGAAACGTACAGAAAACGGTATCGAGTACTTGGTAAAAGCCGGCGACGCGATCCGTGAAGAAAATGCCAAAAGCGGCTACTGGGAAATTCTGGAAGACTCGGAATTTATCGCAACCGATATGCAGTTTGACCCGTCCCAGCCACGTTACAATTTACAACGGTCGACTAACGCAGTGGCCGGTGCTGGATACCGCCAGGACTAAAATCCATGAAGGAAACTCAATCATGAAACTCTGCGCAATGGACATGGATGCGAACGACCGTTCCATCATGACAGAAACTGAAGTCCCCCTCACCAAGGTAAGCGATACGGAGTGGGTCTCAGAAAAACAGGATGCCCAGTACTGGGGAATTGCCATAAGCCAGCCAGGGGAACCCTTCCCTGGTGGACCGACTGAGATGCATTTGACCAATAGTCCACGCATCGTCTGGAGCATGCAAGGTCATGCGGAAATCACCCAACAGGACGGAACCACCTGCCGCCTTGCCACCGGTGAAGGCATTTACGTGGATGGGCGGGCGTTACATCACTCTGCTTTCGCACCGAGCCGCGTACCCGTCATCACCCTTAATATCACCTTCCCCGGCACTGTAGACTACGAGTTCAAATAGGACCTTAAAGATTTGAAATCCGGATGATTGCTCTATAGGACGAAGACATTAGAAAATACTGGCGTCGCCTAGAAATCCTCAAGCAACCGTCCGAATCCTTGAATCTTGTCGGTAATTCCGTTGGCTCGTAACGCATGCCAATATGTTGCGGCGTTGATAGCAATCACTGGCTTGTTCAACCATTTCTCTGAGAATGCAGCCAACCTCATCATACTCATATTAGTACCAACCTGAACGATAGCGTCAACATCTGGCCCGTCGAGTTCTTGTAGAACTTCAATCAGTCGACTTTCCGATACTTCAGAAATAGAAATGGCGCTTGGACATTGCAGATTTATATCTCGAACAGTTTCAAAACCGTAGTCAGAAAAAAACTGCTTCACTTCCGCATTTGCAGATGGGTAGTAGGGAGACACGAAAGATATTCGTTTGATACCACCGTAAGCTTCTAATGCAGCAACACACGAATGCGACCCGATCGACGCCTTAACATTAGACTCTGACTCAATGCGTTCCAGAAATTCGTACGAACCCTTTTTACCTCCATAGAAGGTAACCGCTGACATCCCCATAACAAGATAGTCAGGAGCACAGGTCATTACGCTCCTCACAGCATCAATGACGTTGTCTGCTATACCGCGCGTTAACGCCATAAATTGCTCATCGCTCTCGATAGTTCCATCCTTAACCAAAATGCGACTGTAGTGATTTGTGACACCTGCAACGCGCAGGTCATCAAAATCAGGCTGGACTATGGTGTTGGTCGAGGGACCCATAACACCAAATTTGCGTCTCCATGCTAAAGCGTCGGTCATTCTTCTCATTCGTCCTTAGATAATAGTTTGAGAATTCATTCAGTTTTTCAGATTGGTCAATGATCGAAGTTA
>CAYGSZ010000005.1:0-26601 GCA_964352705.1 uncultured Rhodobacterales bacterium | reverse complement strand
AGCGGATTTGCCTTTTACACATTTGGCGTATTCGTCGTTCCGCTAACGGTTGCCTTCGGTTGGACACGTGGTGAGGTTTCAACAGCAGCAAGTTTTCTGCTTCTCGGCACGTGTGTGACCGCGCCGATAATCGGTACGATTATTGATCGGTTCGGCGCTAAAAAGGTTGGATTAATTTCGATGGCCTGCCTCTGCGTCGGCTATGCTCTGTTGACTCAACTGGGTGGAGAAATCGCACTTTTCTATATCATGTGGCTATTAATGTCTCTTGTCGGCGGCGGCACCACACCGGTCGTGTGGACGCGCGCAGTCAATATATGGTTTGACAAAGGGCGCGGCTTCGCTCTCGGCTTAGCATTGGCAGGGTCCGGACTAGCCGGAATTCTTGGACCACCGGTTGCGACAACGTTGATTGAAGAGTTCGGCTGGAAGGGAGGGTACCTCGGCATCAGCTTAGCAATTCTTCTCATTGGATTGCCTTTGGTTGCACTGCTTTTTAACGATCACGCCCCGCCAGAAGGCCACGTCAAACAGGCAAACGCCACTACTGCACAGTCCCCGAAACAAATTGAGCATACCGGACTTACGTTCACGGAAAGCTATAAAACGGTCGTGTTTTGGAAGATCGCGATTGGTTTCTTCTTTGTGTCAGCGATCATCGCAGGACTGATCATCAATTTGGTCCCACTATTAATGGACCGAAACATGTCCGCCATGGATGCCGCAAAGATCGCTGGCGTGCTTGGGTTTGCTGTTTTATTTGGACGCATCGGCATAGGTTATTTGATTGATCGCTTCAGAGCTCCATTGGTCAGCGCCATCATGTTTTCAATCACAGCGCTCGGATGCCTCGTGCTCACGCAGACAGGCGCTCCGACTTGGGTTATCTGGATCGCAGTGATTACCCTTGGCTTCGCAGCAGCAGCTGAAATCGACCTTGTTGCTTTTCTGGTAAGCCGCTTTTTTGGAATGAAAGCCTATGGCAAAATCTACGGAAGCCAGTTGACGATTTTTTATCTTGGTGCAGCATTAGGCCCATTGGCCGTCGGAAGATCATTCGATATTTTTGGTGGCTATGATCAAGCCTTGTATGCGGGTGTTGTGATTTTACTCTTCGGCTCGGTCGTGATTGGTGGCTTAGGAAATCCCCAAAACTTTCCAGAGTAAGGAGACTGCACTGTGCAAGTTACAAACTCCATCATTTCAGAAGGTACAAAATGAAGCGTAGAACTCTTGTCGCAGCACTGCTGTCCATCACACTCGTTATAGGCCTGCCAGCTGACGCGCAAATGACGTCGCGAGAATTCCACGCAGATCTATCGGCTTGGAATCAGACACGACTAACAGAAAGTGACGCGCTTGGATCCGCTGATCTCCAACTCGATCTAAATACTTTGACACTATCCTGGGATATTCGATTCAACGGGCTAGTCTCAAAACCTATCGCTGCCAGCCTGCACGGGCCGTCCCAGCCAGGGGCTAACGGGCTACCGTTCATTGATTTAGCACCAGACGGCATTGTCAGCCCTCTGAAGGGCTCATCCGTTATCACCGAAGCAGAAGTTCAGTATCTACTCGCCGGATGGACCTATGTGAACATCACGACCGAACGCTGGCCTTATGGAGAAATTCGCGGTCAATTGGATGTTGGCCCGCGCGAATAATGTATACTGAATTGGGGGCCCCGACCTTCGGTGATTAAGGGTTGCTCAGAAAAACTGGAGCCAGCAGCAGAGAATCCGTCCAAGCGGTGGTCTTTCCAGCAATGGAGAATTGCATCCTTTAGGATCAACCGCCCATATATGTACGAATAAACCAAAGATAAAGGATATCATGTGACTCGCGTTAAGTTCCCATTTTCTCTTGCACATTCTTTTGCAATTCTGCTCGCGGTCATCGTCCATACGGTGGCAATTTCCACGACAACACCTGTAGTCGCGCAGGAGCCCGTTTCGACCAGCGCTTTGGCTGACAGCGACGACCCTGTGCAACGCGGCTTATATCTCGCCACTGTTGGCAATTGCATGGCCTGTCATACACGAGAAGGGGGCGACCCGTTTTCTGGCGGCGTGTCCTTCCATACAAATTTTGGTGTCATTTACTCCACGAACATCACATCTGATGAAACCACGGGCATCGGTGCGTGGACTGAGGATCAGTTCATCCACGCCATGCACGAAGGCAAATCGGCCGATGGGTCAAATCTTTACCCGGCCTTCCCCTACCCATCTTTCACCAAAGTTTCGGAACAAGACCTGAAAGATTTGTTCGTTTTCTTTAAATCAGTAGTGCCGTCATCATATATACCGCCAGAGAACGAAATGGGGTTTCCTTTCAATCAGCGAAGCCTCATGGGCGTGTGGAATATGCTTTTCTTCAAAAGCGAACGCTTCCAGGAAGATGATTCGCAATCAGAAGAATGGAACCGCGGTGCCTATCTCGTTGAAGGCCTTAGTCACTGCGGCACCTGCCATACGCCACGCAATGCGTTGGGCGGACTGCAAACTGATCAGGCGCTCAGTGGCGGGACATATAACGACAAAGTCGAGGGCGATAAAATTCGACCATGGTCGGCAGTCAATCTTACCTCTGCAACGGACGGCCTGGCCGCCTGGTCGGAAGACGACATTTTTTCTTATTTGAAAACTGGTCACAGCAGCGTGGCAGGTAGCTTCGGCCCTATGAACGAAGTCATTACAATGAGTACGTTGCAGCTTAGTGACAGTGACGTGCGCGCCATGGCCGTATATTTGAAGAGTCTACCGCCCATCGAAAGGGCACCTCAGCACGAAATGAGCGATCAGGACTTCAGGGCAGGAGAATTGGTGTACACGATCCACTGCGGCACCTGTCATCTACCCACCGGCCTCGGCGATCCAAGCATCGGTCCACGATTGGCAGGAAGTAGTGTCGTGCAGGCGGAAGATCCGGCATCACTGATTAACGTCATCATCTACGGTGCGGAGGTCCCCACCCCGGCACCGCCAGGCGCATGGAAAACCATGGAGGCCTTCGGCGATAAGTTGGACGATGACGAAATAGCACTGTTAAGCACTTACCTGAGGTCTAATTGGGGCAACCGTGGCGGCCCGGTAACCGAATCCGACGTTAGCAAACAGCGCTAGGAATTACCTAACCTTGCCCGGTATCTTTGGTGCTCCAAGACTCACAGTACCCATTTTTACTGGCAAATCCTTCAAAGATACTGCAATGACCGCAGTTAGGGACTTCGCCGTCCGGTCCCGCTGGCTCAGGGGTAAAGAAGGCACAGTTGAGACAATTCTTGTCAGGCTCGGACGAAGATTCCGTGTACTTGTTGGCTTGGCGAATGCTGTTCTCACCGAAGCTCAGGCTATTGGGATCAGCGCACAAAGCAATTTCTTCTTCGCTATCACAGGCAGCAAGGATGCCCAGTGCTGACGCGGTGAGTGGCACTTGAAGTCCAAGCTTGACGACAGAACGCCGACTGAAAGTCTTATTTTTACTCATGGGTAATCCTTAAGCATTTGCCTCGAAACGACCTTATTTGTCGCATAGGAGCTAAGTTGTGGAAACACGAATTTCTGCAAAAATGCACCAGATGTCCATTCCCGAGCCATATCTATGGACGGCGCAGGGTACCTTGCAAAGCATCGCCCGAGTGCATGATCACGTTTACTGCCCGATTTCCGCCATGTCGATAGCCTAAAAATGAGCCCTGAGTCTTATCTCGCGTATTCGTGAAAAGTTGCCGTCCCTTATACGCCCACTGACGACGACCATCAGATAATGGCAAAATCGCCCAGTTGCCGCCGGGAGCGACATCATCTTCGCCCGCTAATTTAGGAACCCACTCTTCGTCCAAGCACTCAGCTCCACAGGCTTCGGCAGGAGAGCTTAACCGTGAAAGTAATTTGCTAGGATCCCAGGTGTAGATTGTTTTGTAGCTTTCGTCGGCGAGCATTTCACCAGCATCAGTGTCTTGAACCCTAACCCAACCTGGATATGGAGGTCGTGGCTCAAGCACCATGGCCTCCATCAAGTTTCCTTCTAAATCGAAGGCAACATCATGCCCTGCAGCTTCACCTAACAAAACGTCACCAGAGTATCGGAACAAGGGTCGTCCTTGATACGCCCACTGTTTCAGGCCGTCTTCGCGTGTGATGATCTCCCAATCTCCAATCGAACGGGCAATATGTGGTGCGACAACAGGGCTCCACTGCTCCAAGCACGTGTTTTCTATACACAGAAATGCAGCATCCACGTCATCCTGTGGTGTATATAGAGTCTTCCGATTTTGATCTGCGGCAATATGCCCCATCAGAGTCTTCTGAGCGCTCATACCAGGCGGCATAGGGGCGTCGATAAATGAGATGTCCCACAGTAATCCAATGCCTTCGCCGTAGGTATCTCCAGGACCCTGATCCACACTATACCGGTACAAGGGCTTATCTTCATATGCCCATTGCCGATTGCCATCAGCTCTGGTGAAAATTGACCAATCCTCGCTGGCCCGCGCATCTTCACGAGCTAAATAAGGTGGCCAAGTCACCGCACAGTCTTCAATACAGCTTGATTTTCCCGGCGTTATGTCACTTTTTGAAGTATAAAGTGTCATCTGACCAGTATCAGTGATAGCCCAACCGTTGCCTTTTTCAACAAGAACAAAAGCGTCTGGTGCATTCGGTGCTGGCACATCCGCTAAGCCAATAGTCGGCGTCAGTACAAGACACAAGATCGGCGCAACAGCGCGAACCATAAGAGCGCATAGCCGCGCATGAACCATCATTCGCCCAACCTTTTTTCTTTGTATTCCAGCCAAATCCCTGATTACCGATGAGCCTACACGATGATTTCCGAGATCGTCTTGGAGGTTTCCAATGACTTGGTGCCCCAGTTTTGTAGAGGCACACCCATAATCTGCATGGCTGTCAGTCCAACCCGTGTAATGGGATCACCCCCACCAGCTACGTACATGCCTTGCTTCATGCGACCGCCGGCGCCTCCAATGAGATAGACAGGCACTCCGTCAATAGTGTGCAGTCTTGCGTAGTTTGTCTCAGACGAAGCAAAGATGAGGCAGTTATCGAGCAAAGTTCCATCACCCTCTGGGATGCTATCAATAATATCAATAAACGACGCCATGCCATCCATAGATTTCTTGTTGAACCAGTAGGTCAATGGCTGATAGCCGCGGTCGGCGTCAACGGCCTCTTCATGGGTCAAAAGATGGTGAGTATAGGTTTCTCCGACTCGCCGCACGTTAGCGAAGCTATCTGTGAATACCATGTTGAATACGTTGGTCTGATTGCAGGCCACTGCCATGGCTAGAATTTTAGTCATGACCTTGTGAGTCTCAATGACGGAATCCATTTCTCTCACCCTGACCACTTCGTCTGGTCCCAGCTCGCCCGGCCGCGTTGGCACGACGCAAGCTAGATTCGGCTCAGGCTTCGTCAATTGTAGGGCCAACTGATTCTCGATCTCGCGGATAGACGTAAAGTATTGGTCCATCCTCTGCTTATCGGCCGCGCCCAAGGTTTTGATATAGTCTTTAGTTTCCTCGGTGAACGCTGACAGCACACTCTTGCGCAACCGAACGTCGGGGTCAGGCTTGAAGTCCGCTTTGTTAGGATCCGCAAACTCAGGTCCATAAATACGGTCGAACAGTGCGACCGGATCAATTTCAGCGGCTGCCCGATTGTAGGTGTTCCGTGCACTATAGTTCTCTCTAGCCATGCCCACGCTGCTGACGTCGAGAGTGCGGAACCGGGTGCCCTTGCCAATTTCGTCAGCAATAAGCAAGTCCAAGGTTGGCGCCGGAATGTCACCGCCAGCTTCTGGCGCCGAACCAGTTCGGTTGGCCACCCAGCCCGAGAAGTGGGTGTAGTTGGAGCGACCATCCAGCGGCATGTTGAATTTACCGAAGTAGTTCAACTTGTCCTTATGAGGGATCAACGCTTCAGTCTCATCAAGGAATTCAATGCCCGGGCCGGTCGCTATCTTGTCCTTCACGGCCCGGTCAGGTGTCTGACCCATACCCCAGTACCAAGTGCCGAAGCGCGTCGGGATCGGAGCTCCACTTGCCAGTGCTGTACCATTGTTATTTAGAAAACAATCCAGAAACGGCAATGTGAGGGAGACCACACCGCCCCCCATCATGCTCCGCAACATTTGTCTACGTGACTTCTTGCTGTGGAAGAAAAAGCTCATGATCCAAGCTCCTGTTTGGTCTTATCGTTGAGAGAAGCAGCCCGAACACCATTGTCCCCAACCTTGGGCTTGGTGACCGCATAGAAAGCGTCGCTTGTTGCAATATCGCGCAGAAGGATTTTCAGGCTGTATCCAGATTTAGAAAAACCGGCCTCCAAATAGCGTACAAACTCGCGTTCGTCGCGCTCTGGCGAACGTCCAGCGGCATAGGAGTACAGCTGGTTGGTTAAGCAAGCAGGGACGCCTGGGCTGTCATGCATCGCCTGGGCCAAGGACTTGGCATCCGCGAACTGGTTACCGTCCAGATCGCCAGCAACATCAATGATTGCGCCCTGCTCAGCGACGCGGAATTGACCGATCCCGTCAAATTGTTCAAAGCCAAGACCGATGGGATCAGTCAGCTTATGACAGCCAGCGCAGGAGGGCACAGTGGCATGGGCAGTCAGCCGATCCCGAGCTGTACGGCTGGGCGCATCGGGGTCATTAAATAAAGAAAAGTCAACATCACCTGGCGGGTCTGGCACCTTTTGGCACAGCAACAGTTCTCTCACCGCCTTGCCGCGCAGGGTGGCAGAACTGCGACCTGGATGGGAGAATAGCGAGAGAAATCCCATCTGAGTCAAAATGCCAGAACGGACGTCATCCTCGGGAAATTCGTAAGCTTGCCAACCGCCGTCAGGCCTAGCGACAGGGACGCGATAAACCCGCCCGAGATGAGAATCAATGAACGTCTTTCGTGTCGTGAAAATTTCTGGGTAAGGCGCATCCTGGTTGACCGTATGATCAACGATGGTACGTAGCAACTGCTCCTTCGCGCTTTCTGCAGTGTTAATGGTGTAGGCTGGGTAAATCGTTGTGTCTTTTTCTAGGTTCTCGAACTTCTCAAGATCTAAAAAATCCTCGAAGAAAGCGCGCACACCTCTGGCGAGAAACGGCGACCCAATCATACGCTCAACCTGGCGTTCGATCCCCTTGTCCGTATGAAGCGCGCCTGACTCAGCAGCCGCGAGCAGCATATCGTCCGGTGCCGAGTTCCAAAGAAGAAAGCTCAAACGAGATGCCTTGGCATAACCGGTTAAACGCAAGCCGCTGGACGACGATGAATCAGGTTCAGTTTCGTCAATGATAAAAAGGAAGTTCGGTGTAACTAAGAGCCCCGTTAGGCCAAATTCAATTCCTGAGTAAAAATCGTCAAACTGATCAGCGACCTGGTTGGCGGCAGAGACAGCCGTATCCATTTCAGACTCGGTCAGAGGACGGCGGTATAAGTGCTGCCCAACTTCGCTAAAGAACTGACGGCTGCATACCTCATCAGCGCGTGAGGCATCAACCGGAGTGCAGGGTATGAGAACGGCGCGGTTATCTTGATCCACCACCTGCCCCGCCACGGATCGTGCTATGTTGTAAAACTTCTCAAAGCCAGACGGCGTAATCAAAGCGTTGCTGGCACCGACTGCAAACAGACCGTCCGTTCGAACTAATGGGTCAAATCGGCTGGCGATTTCTATGTGCTCACCGAAAACATCGTGGATAACGTTACGGTATTGCTCCGCCGTCAAACGACGCATTTCCGGAGGCGCACCGCCGGTTTGAGGCTCGCTCTCTCCGCACGCAGTCAACGTAACCACAGCAACAATTGCATAAGCAATCTGGCCTAAATAAAGATTCATTCTAGATATCAGCATGTATCACCTGAATTCCTTGCGATGCCCGTGCAATAACAGGCTCAGCGCTCGGCAGTTTCCATATTACTTGTTTGGTCCGGATGCACCACAAAGGCAGCAAATGCATTTATCTCAAAGGCTGATGAAATATGGGTGCATTCCCCAGTGTTCGGATCAGGATAACCATCAGCCATGCGCTTAGCCGCATCAAAGAAAGCTGGGCAACTGAAATTTCCTGTCGAAATGACCGGGCCTAGACCGCCTGTCAGATACAGGTACTGCTCAAGATCATAGTATCCGGCTATGGTGCCTGGCGCGTTTGTGCCATCCTCCGTGATCTCCAGCTTGATCTGCATGTCTCGGATCACAGGATGCATGTAGTTGTAGTTACCGTAATAAGGCAAACGGACATCTCCGGACCCGGCCTGAAGAACGCCGTCGATGATGGAGCCTTTTAGAGAGTCGCCGTAACGAGGACCATCATCCTTGTAATCGACGCGATAACTCGAATGCGGAATGACCTGCCCAGTGCTGTCCATTGGAAATTGATCGACAGAGCGGTAAAATGTAACCGTGACATCGTCATCATTCTGGGCATCATCAACGTCTGTGACTTCAATGAGGATCATAGCCAGCCCGCTGGTGCGTCGCATCTCGTTAGCATTGATATCGATAACGCCCTGATCACGATAACCGTAAATACACCCGATTAACCTATAAAGTTGGTTGTCAATGCCTTGCACACCGGTCGGACTCGTAAAGTTCTCGTGTGAACACGTCTTTGGTGTGGCACTGCCGTCGATATTACCGTCAAGGTTGACCCCGAACGACGTTGCTCCCTCAACCGTCAACAATGGCGGGTCATCTTTAATGACTTCCGGGTTAATGCAAACGTCTTCGCCGTTAGGACCGCGGTTCTTGGCTGCAAACCAGCGATCCAGGGTCGTAATCAAACCGTCCTGTGTCTTTTCGCTTCGCTCTTCCTTGGAAAGGCTGCGCCACCAGATTTCGTCGTTACTAATATTCAATCCAGCCGGGCACTCGTCGATAAACTTTGTTTCATATACGGCAGGCATCCAGCCTTGAACAACAAAACCAAGGGTCTTGTTGGGTGGAGCATCTGAAGCAACTGCACCCGTCGTCGTCACTAGAACAGAGACCGTTGCAGCCAATACCGGGAGAAACACTCTTTTCATCTGATTCTGCTGTGCCTTCATTTTACCACTCCCCGCCAAAATGACGGCCAAGTCCTTAATAAACATCTTGGTTTTCTCATTATTATTCATACGCTTTGTTTCAGCTGACAGCCATTTTGTTATCTACGCGTGAGCACCGTGCGAACACCGACACCCTAGCGCAACCGGCTTCTTTTTTCGGTTATCACTCTGGGCGCACCCGCATGATTTGCCCCCTTAGCTCACCCGCAGGGTATTCAGTCGTGTGAATATTTACATACAAGCGCCCTGTTAGTAGGTACTCAAGCTCTCCGTCATTCAAGACAACAGAGCCGACCAGAGGGCTTTTTGTGCCATTTGGCGCCAAATCGAAGATAACACCAGCATTACCACCAGGAGTTTGCGGCCCGTGGATGTGCGCACCGACCGCATCGGATGTCAGATTATTATAAGTAATGGTCCAATCAAGCCTCTGAGTAGGCCGGTCAAGAACAAATTCGGCCAGACCCAAGCCAGGGCTTGTTGTCGGCGCGCTCTGCTCGTCCGCAGACAAGGCTGTACGGAACTTTATCGGTGGCCCGTCCGTGCCCGTATAATCCGGAGCAGCATTCAACACCCCAGGCAATAAGCCACCGAGCACAGCAAAAAGAGCGATAGCGTGCTTAAAAACCATGGTGAAAGCTCTCCTAACAATATCGCGAATGAATGATTGTAACGGACCTAACGACCGGACCTTTCAATGTCCAGCACGGCTCAACACGTTGACCAAAAAACAGCGGCAACTGGGGAAATTTAGAGATTCGTGTTCGCTTGTTGGTCACGATGGGCTGAAATCATTTACCGGCGACAGTTGCTCATGAGGATTGTTGACCTGGACTAGTCGCTATCGATAGTGCGACAGGTGGCCACCGCCACGAAACGGGATTTGAATTCACCACCTGATTGAGCATGATGGCTTAGTATAAAGTGGGCCAAGCAGTTGGCCAATATACGCTCTTAGCAGGATAGCAGGAACTTTGGGTACCATGAAAAAGAACATGAATTTGAAGACGGCATCAGCAATTGGAGCACTTGCGCTTGGAGCGATTTCTGCCACACCTACGGTTGCAGATGTGGATACGGAGCGAACCATTGGGTTGGTTGTGGTATCGTTTTACACGTCGGTCTACGAGACCAAGTACATGGAGGAATGCCCTCGCGGCTTAGCGATCGGTAACGATGAAATCTGGTGGAAGAGCTTAGAGCCAGGAATCCGCGATGAACTTACAAATGGCGGCGAGATAGAACCAGTAACCGGTACACGTCGCGCCATGTCGGCAAAACGTGGCCCCAACGGTGAAGATGTTTGCGCCATGCCGACAATCGTTCAAGACCCACCGCACAAAACCGTCGAAAGTTCGATTTCATATGGTATGAATTTGGATGGCCTTGTGGACGGTGGACCAACACCTAAAACATGTAGCCACAAAAACTTCACGTCGCCAGATGGTAAAGCCGGGATCGACAACCAAATGTACAGGCTACTGGGCTGCACATTTGGTTGGCGTGATAGTGGTTACGTCGAAACCAATGCAAACGGCGAACTGATTGATACATCGCAAGGAATAATTCTGATTGAAGTGAGCGAAGTGGATGACAGGCGCAATGATGACGACGTCATAGTGCGCATGTATCGGGCAAACGATATTTTTCCGAAAGACGCCCAAGGCAACGTTCTTCCTTACGCCAGTTATCGCGTGCATGACATTCCGGGATACGGCAATGCTGCTAAGGGCCGCATTGTAAACGGCGTTCTATCAACAGATCCAATTGAGGCTTTTCTGCCTTATTACGGCAACCTCGCGCATTCTGAGATCCACTTGAGAGACATGCGCATGGAAATAGACCTGAACGCGTCTGAAGATCGTGCCAAGGGCATCGTCGCTGGTTATAGAGACGTTGAGAATTTTTGGAGTTACTTTCGAAAAGGCGGCTATCTCGCCGTTACTGGACAGTTCAGCTGTCCGGCAATGTACGTAGCAGCACATGAGCTGGCGGATGGATATCCAGATCCAGAAACCGGCGAGTGCACGGCACTTTCATCGTCTTACACTATCGAGGCAATACCGGCGTTCATCGTAAAGCCAGAAGAAAAAGATCTGAAAACGTCCAAAAACGTGACAGAGCCAAACTCCATGCAACTTGCCGTGCGCGGCGAATAGTAAATTAGAGCCACAATGAACTATCTAAAAAACACATTACGCATCGTTCTACTTTCTGCGCTAGCTCTTGCGATCAGCGCTTGCAGTGAAGACGAGCCTCTAACCGAGGGTATTGAGCCACAATTGCGACGCCTGACGGAGCAACAGTATCGCAACTCCATTCGTGATATCTTTGGCGGAAACATCATTGTAGCCGGACGATTCGACCCCCTAGAGAGGGTCGATGGGTTATTAGCCTTGGGTGCCAGCAGCGCAACAATTACGCCCGCTGCCTTGGAACGCTACGAGTCCCTCGCTCGCTCAATTTCTTTACAAGTGGTCGATGAAAACAATCGCAAGGTTTTAATGCCTTGTGCCCCGGCCGCTTCCAACACACGAGACGATACGTGCGCTAAGACATTCTTATCGTCGGTTGGCCGTTATCTATTCCGCCGGCCACTCACTGACAACGAACAAGCACTCTATACTAATGTTGCTGGCTCTGGAGCAGAAGCCCTCGGTGATTTTTACCAAGGTTTGGCCTACGGTCTAACGGGTATGATGGTGTCGCCTAAATTTCTATACATTAACGAAATAGCAACCCCTGCTCGTGATGGCCTACACCAACTCGACGGATACTCCAAGGCAGCCCGTCTAAGCATTTTGTTGTGGAATACCACACCTGATTCGGTCCTTCTTGATGCTGCTGCTTCAGGTGAACTGGATACAAAAGATGGTCTGGAACAACAATTTAAACGGATGATGGCTTCACCCCGCGTTGAACAGGGCATAGCAGCGTTCTTTGAAGACATGCTTGAATTTGAGCGCTTTGACATCCTGGAAAAAGACCCTGTCATTTACCCCGCCTTCATCCTTGATGTGACGGAAGATGCCAAAGAACAAACTTTACGCACCCTGACTCAAGTCCTCATCGAAGATAAATCCGATTACCGGGATATTTTCACAACCCGAAAGACATTTATAAGCGGCAACCTTGGACCAGTTTATCGTGTTCCTGTCCAAAACCCTGAGGGCTGGATGCCATATGAGTTTCCTGAGAATAGTCCTTGGGCGGGCATCCACACTCACTTAAGCTTTCAAGCGCTTTTTTCTCACCCAGGAAAGAGCTCACCCACATTGCGGGGACAGGCTGTCCGCGAAAGTCTTCTCTGTCAGAAGATTCCAGAACCGCCCGGGGATGTTGATTTTGCCGATTTCAATGACGACTCCAATCAAATTAACAAGACAGCTCGGCAGCGCCTAAACGTACACAATGAAGAGGCCAGCTGTGCAGGTTGCCATAAGCTGATGGACCCCATTGGCCTTGCTATGGAGACATTTGATGGTGCGGGCCAACTTCGCACAACTGAAAATGGCGTCACAATTGACACCTCAGGCGAGCTTGACGGTATTACTTATGAGAATGCAGTCGGACTAGGCCAAGCTCTGCGGCAAAACGCCTCCGCCCCTGCCTGTGTCACAAACAGGCTTTACGCTTACGGTACAGGACATGCGCCTGTACGGTCTGAGCGGCAGTGGATGGAGTATCTTGAAGAAAAATTTGCGGCGACCGGATATAGAGTTCCAGAGTTGCTAAAGGAAATGGTGTTGAGCGACGCATTCTATCGCGTTGTTCCGCCGTCTTTAGATACGAACACTGCAGATGCTGCAATCGCATCAGCCAAGGAGACAAATCTATGACTCTAAGTCGCCGCTCTTTTTTACGGGGGACCGTTGCCGGCTCAGCCATCGCTGTTGGGCTTCCTTTTCTAGACTGCTTTCTTAATGAAAATGGTACGGCGCTAGCCTCTGGTGCACCCATCCCTGTACGATTTGGTACGTGGTTTTGGGGCCTTGGCCACACGCCAGGACGCGGCATCGCCATGGATGGTAAATCTGACATCACATTTCTGGAAGAAACCCAACCTTTGGTGCCGCACGCCAAAGATCTCAATTACTTTAACGCATTCAACACGCCGCTCGACGGTCGTCCCAGCGCCGTGCACTTCACCGGCTGGGTTGCAGCTAAAACAGGCAACGTACCACGGTCCTTCGGCGACACACCTGAGCCAACGTTAGACGTTATTATTGCCGACCAGATTGGGAGCGACACGCGTTTTCGCTCACTCGATCTATCGAGCACAGGGAGCGCGCGTGACAGTTATACGTTCCGCAATTCGACCAGTCGTAACGCGGCAGATGTTTCACCGCTCGCGTTCTATCAGAGAGTTTTCGGGGCCGGATTTGTTGATCCTAACCAGGCTGATTTTACGCCGGCACCGAGCGTCATGGTTCGCAGCAGCGTGCTTTCCGCAGTTCATGAAGAAAGCACGGATTTCCTGCGCACACTGGGCGCTGCTGACCGGGCACGCATGGACGAGTACTTCACATCCATCCGCCAGCTCGAGCATCAACTGGCTCTCCAGATGGAAAAACCAGACGTCTCCGAAGCCTGCGGCATACCAACACCTCCCCCAGAAGATGAAGTTTTGGGCATCGAAATTGACGTGGCGCAGAACAATCACAAGCTGCTGACCGAAATATTAGTGATGGCTTTGGCCTGCAACCAAACCCGCATCTTCAATATGTTGTATTCGCAGGCTCTATCGCTACTGCGCCGTCGCGGAGAGTCATTCACACACCATACGCTGACTCACGAAGAGCCCATTGACGCAAGTTTAGGTTATCAGCGCGAGGTTGCGGAACTGCATGTGACTAGCATGCAAGCGCTGGCAACGTTCATACAGGCCTTCAAAGACATTCGCGAAGGCGATGGTACTTTGCTTGACAACACGCTCATATTCGCCAACTCAGACACTGGCAATTCCCGTGTTCACTCTGTCGACAACATTCCTGTGATGATGATTGGCAAAGCTGGCGGTCGTCTAAAAACGGGCATGCACATCACGGGTAACGGCGACCCTATTACCCGCATCGGCCTCACGGCAATGCAAGTCATGGGCATCCCTGTGGAACGTTGGGGCACTGGATCCATAGAAACGACAAAAACTATTTCTGAAATTCTTGTATAGCTTACCTATGAAAAATCGAATGCTACTAAATTTGGCCAGCGCGCTTGCGTTGGTGCCATCGGCTGCATGGGCGGTGGACACTCCGCATCCCTCAGATATTGAGGTGCGAGAGATGGGCGGTGGACGTCTGTTCGTAAACGCGGATGGAATGACCCTTTACACCTTTAAACAGGACCGAGAGCAGTTAGGTACGTCCACCTGCTTGGATGAATGCGCACACATTTGGCCGCCGGTTGTAAAAAGTGCCGATGCCGATCCTGTTGGGACCTGGTCTGTCATTGCTCGACCGGATGGCACGTCACAATGGGCGTATAACGGAGCACCCGTTTACACCTATGCCAAAGACGCTCATCCGGGCGCAATGATCGGAGAAAAAGCATCTGGTTCATGGGATGTGCTGTATGAGCCAATAGACACCCCGCCCAACGTACAAATCAAAGCGACCATAGCTGGCCAAACACTATCTGATCTTAAAGATCGAACCATATATACGGGGCCTGCGTCAGACTGTGACGAAGCCTGTCTCAAGTCCTGGCTTCCTGTCGAGGCCCCCTGGCTGGCTCAGCCAGCAAGTGAAGACTGGGCCATAAGGCAGCGGACCGACGGACTACTCCAATGGGCTTACAAAGAGCAGCCCTTATATACGTTCGAAGGTGACTTTAATCGTGACGACAGCAACGGGGTAGACGCTGACGGTGAATGGAGCATGGTTGTTCTTCAGGACGCCCCAGGCGTACCCGATTGGGTGACCTATCAAGAAACCGATATTGGCCCCGTAATGGCGACGTCTGACCGCATGACCTTATACACCGTTGAAGGCAATTGGGAGCTAATCCGAACGACAACCTGCGATGAAACATGTGTGGCCGCAAACTGGGAGCCGATGATCGCTCCAGACAACAGTGCACCTATCGGTAATTGGTCGACTCAACCCTTACCTGACGGTCGCCAGCAATGGATGTACCTTGGTAGCCCCGTCTCGACCTTTAAGGGCGACCGAATCCCTGGAGACACTTACGGCGATAAATTCGGCACCGGCTCGGATATCCGTGGAGGCTGGGGGGCTATACTGCAGGAATCTTTGATTCAGAATTTTGCGCGCTAAAGCCAAATTACTTTAGTGCGCAATTTGATTCTTACCGCTGTGGTGGAATATCCGTTGCTTCGTCAGGATTAATATCCGACATATCAAGAGGCAAACCACTTGTCGTGACGAAACCAGAGTCCTCTATTACGCTCCAATTGTGCATTGCGCCGGCGACCTCACGAATGAAATCCCCTTCATCAACAACGAATTCAATACCATTCTGATAAAATTTCATCGGACCACCGGTGACATAAATCATAGAATCAGTCTTCGCACTATTTGGATCCGTGCCGCCGCCAGCCGCCAGTTTTACGGCGCGCACAGAGTTGCCTGGAAAAGCATATCGCTTGAGCTTGATTACGCCGCCTCCGCCCTCTTCAACATCAGCACCCTTCACGTGAGTTGGCGTCGTCTCACCGGTCAAGCTGGGTACGTTCCACGTAACGATAGTCGCATCTGAAGCTCCACCGGCATTACGAAGTGCTCCAGATGGGAAACTGACAACATCGCCAGCCACTATCTTTGCCACATCATCGCCAACACCAACTTCCGCTGTGCCAGACAAGACATACAGAAGAGTTTCGTCAGTAATGGGGTGTAAAACACCGCCTGTGTCTTTATCGAAAGTCATAACGCGCACACGGCCTGTTGGCCAAATCACTTGCTTCGCGGCGTACGTAACGGCATTGCTAGGGGCACTTGAAACATCCACGCCAGACGCGGATTTGACTTCCTTACCGTCTTTCCAAGCCGCCATAGCGATAGACGGCACAGTAGAGTCGGCCATCACATAGACATCATTTCCCATGGGTGTTTCTGCAAATACAGATAGGGGGAAGAGAAAAACACTAACAGCAAAAGCAAAAAAATATCTCATGAGTAAACCTCTATGTTCAGGAAAAACCGTGATTTAATGGAGCCTATACTTCTGTCACAAAAGATGAAATGCAATATGGAAGATTCACGTCGCCCGGCACGCGAATAGTCACCCAAAATATTAACATCCAACATTATCGCTCAAGTCCATCGGGTCAGCGCCATCGAAGCACTCGCCCCGTGGGCTAAAGCGACTTAGTCCCTTGCTAGGTGCGCCAATGACAGACTTTTAGCCTGCACCTCAGTATGCCATGCAGCTAGCAATGTTGACAGGCAGACAGGGATTTCCATCGTCTAAAATGAAAAAAGGCCGACAGCGCGAACAACACCACCGTGGATTAGGCCGCTAGCGCGCCTTGGATATAATGATTACACCTCGATTGAACACGTTTTTGAAGTCACTGCCCATGGCGACCTGCCTGGGCCACGTAAAGCGGGCGAGTCTTCCAAAACACTCAAATAATGTGATCGGTGAAATTCGCCTGACGTTCGTTGCCCCCATCACAAAAGGCAGGTTTTATTTTGTGCACAGGCTAAACTCCTACAAGTGGTTCTTAATCACCAGCGGGTTCTCATAAAAACGGTTGATGCGGTCTCGCTCAAAGGCTGCGGGGTCGGCGAAAATGCGGTCCCTTGCCATGCGAGACCCGGCAGCAAACACGTCAGCCTCGCCCCGCGCCATAGCATCGAACACTTCTCGTGCATGGGCTTCGGGAGAAACACCGCCGCCCGTGCCTACTGGTGACGCACGTGTGGCAACGCCACCCGTAAAGATGCTGGCAACGAGAACCGGATCTTTGTCTAACTCTGCCCGCACTCCACCCATCATCATCATCGCAGCGGACTTGGAAATGCTGTAGGCGGTGTATTCGGGCAGGCAGAACCACGAGGCCGCCGACAGCACGGTGCCGATCATGCCTTTATTTTGATCTGTCGCGTTATTCAAAATGATCGGGGTAAACAGCCGCGCCAGTTCCGCCGGAGACCAACAATTGGTCTCCATAACCTGTTTGCAATCGTCCAAGGACGATGAGGAAAGAACCCGCCGCTCCAAAGGGTCGCGGCTGCCAGGGTAGGCGGCATTGTTGATCAACCAGGTGAGGTCTGTTGCCTGAGCTGCTGCGGCCTGTCGCTGCTCTTCATTATTAACGTCCAGCTGAAGGGGCACCACGCGTTCTGGGTCCAGCGCAACGAGGTCGGGAAAGTACTTTGGGTCCCTCGCCGTCGCATATACCCGCTTGGCACCGCGCTCCAACAACACTTTGACGAAGCCTAGCCCAACGCCCCTGTTGGAGCCTGTCACCAACGCGACACAGTCTTTCACGTTGGCCGCTTTGGTCGATATTTTGGCGGCGCTGTCTTGAGCGGCAGCCGGTGTCGATATGAGATGAGGGGCGGTGACAGCTAAGGCGAGGCCACTGAGGAGGTCGCGTCGGTTCATGAAATCTCTCCTAGTTTAAAAACGAATGTCCGTCATCAAAGTATTTGGGACAGCAGGTTTGTTACTCTAAGTGAGAGTTTGGCCCATCGTATACACATGGACTCGTTTCATTTGATAAAACTGTCGGAAAAATGGTGCCCAGGGGCGGATTCGAACCACCGACACGCGGATTTTCAGTCCGCTGCTCTACCAACTGAGCTACCTGGGCATACCCGGAGCGGGCGAGAATAAGGCGGCCTTATAAAAGAGATTTACGGCTCTGTCTAGCTTGGCGCTCAAGCGCTGCGCCACTTAATCTTCATCTAACGCTGCTTTTAGATCGCCTGTCTCCACCTGTTCTTCCGTCGGAATTCGATATTGGCCGGTTAACCATCCCGCTAAATCAATGTCTGAGCACCTTTGAGAACAAAAGGGTCGAAAACGGGGCGTCACCGGGGCTTTGCATCGAACGCATTTTGCTGCGGTCACCCTAACCCCATCTGGCCGCCCCTCAGAAACTTTAGACTTTGAAATTTCGGCCATATCAGATCACGCTGTCATAACATCAATATATGTCATAGGGACCGAGTTCTTCTCTTGCAACACCACAGCGCTCTTTAGGTTAAATTGTGCTTCGTCCAATGCTGTCCTCAGTTCGCCGCGCAATAACTCCACGACAGCGGGATGCGCTATCAACTGAACACGAGCCGCGCCCGACGTTAGTCCCGTTCGCACACATTGCCGCAAAGCTTCGTAGGCAACTGCCTCAACTGAGTGATTTTGAAAGCCTTCAGGTGCTAAGAGCGTCTCGGAGAGCGAGGGACGCGTACGCCTGCGATTAAGCTCTAAACGGCCCTCAGGGGTAAGCCCTGAGACTCGCGTTTGCACAGGATCAGAAGCGACTGCTTCTTTAAGTCTTTGAATAAGTTTTGAGCGGCCTTTTGCAGGAATGAGATCAATTATAATAGGGCCCGCAAGGGCTCGAAACCTAAGCTCGTAAGCCAGTTGATCAATCGCTGCCGCATTCGCTTCCGCAGGAGACATTGGCCCGGCATCAACATCGACAGCAATCAAGGCGGCCGTCGGCTCGATATAAAGCCTGCCGCCACCTTTAATTGCCGCGAGGGGAAAAAGAGCAGCCTCAATCGCTTCGGTCACACCATATTCTGCAAAAAGGTCACCGGAATGAAACTGAACATCAATGTTTCCTCTGCTGCTCAGCAAAGCGGCTATTTCACCTCCCGAGTCATTGGGGGAAATCAATACTCTCTTGAGACTGTCTGCATAAAAATTAAGACACGTTGAAACGGGATGTTCCGAGGGCACGAGACACCTGGGGGGCTTGAGCTCTTTTTGAAGCTTAGAAAGTGCCTCACTGACGACAGCAGCATCAGCGATAGACACTTTAGCTCCCTTATCATGTCGTGGAGGCTGCACGATGCGAACGTCGATACTCTGCCCCTCTGGTGGGGATTTGGCACCGCATCGCATTAAGGCGGGACGCAACAAGCCAATATCAACAAAAACAGAGCCAGAGCCAGCAAGCTGCTTTCCTACACGTCCCCGATACAAAGCACCCGCATTGGGCTTCCCATTACGGTGATGATAGATCTCAACAACCTTTTCACCCGCCAAGACAGCGACGCGAGTCTCTCCAGGGCCACGATCAACCAGCAACGTATCAACTGCCAACGCATCAATCATTGGTTCTGGCACCTGGTCAGACATCGGTGTCAGACACAGGCCCTAGAAAATGATCCAGCATTGTTTCGGTCGCATGTAAGCAAAGCCCAACAATATTGGAATATGATCCATTGATCTGTTTTACAAAGGCACCGGCACGCCCTTGAATGGCATAGGCACCAGCTTTACCTTGCCACTCCTCGGAGGCCAAATATGCAGTTAAGTCCGTGTCTGAGAGCCGCTTAAAACTGACGTGGGTCATAATACACTTAGTGCGAGATACACCGTTGGCAATAACGGCAATGCCACCATAGACCCGATGGCGGCGGCCAGACAGTAGCTTTAAGAACTTCCTGGCTTCAGTTTTACTGCTCGGCTTTGGCAAAATGCGGCGACCACAAGCAACAACAGTATCAGCCCCAAGCACAACGTCGCTTGGATGGTCTTTGGAAATAACCGTTGCCTTAGCCGCAGCCAGGCGCACCACTAACTCACGGGGACTTTCGTTCGGAAAAGCCGTTTCATCAACATCTGATGGAAGCACGAAGCTTGGTGCACGACCTATCTGTTGAAGAAGGTGCAAACGGCGAGGTGATTTTGATGCGAGGATAAACGCCATAGTCAGGCGTATCTTTACAGGGCAGAGGCGTTAGCGTCCAACTTTCTTACTTGAAGCGGAAAGTGATACGTCCCTTGGTCAAGTCATATGGGGTCATCTCAACGTTGACCTTATCTCCCGCCAAGACGCGAATACGGTTCTTGCGCATCTTACCGGACGTGTGCGCAAGTATTTCGTGTTCATTGTCCAATTTAACCCGGAACATCGCATTCGGAAGAATCTCCGAAACCGTTCCGGAAAACTCCATCATTTCTTCTTTAGCCATCAAGCCTCATCACGTGTGTGTGTAGGACCACGCCATGTGGTCTTGCATTATGAACCGCACAAAAAGTACAGACGGGGGCTGCGGTCAAGGCTTTTCGTTGAAAAACGCCGGATTCGGCCATTATGTTGCTAAAATGCCCCGTTCTCTAACCTTGGGAAAATGTCCAAAATCCTTTGCTGTAAGCGGTCTCGAACCTCTCGATATGCCGTGAGTCGGCTTTCGCGGGCTCCATCGGCAAGAGTCGGGTCATATGTATTCCAGAAAAGCACCTCACAGGCCATAAACCGTGTCAGATCGACAGCCTTGTGTTGCGCGTGAGGTGAGAGGGAGATGACGTAGTCAAACGAATCATCAGTCAGTTGATCGAACGTCTTGGGCTGATGTTTACTTATATCCACTCCGATTTCGTGCATCACCTCAACCACAAACGGGTCTAACTCACCTTCATGAACACCAACTGAATCAACAAAGACCAAATCACCATGAAATCTCTTCATGATGCCTTCCGCCATAGGGGACCTGACAGCATTGTACGTGCAACAGAATAGAACAGACGAGGGTAGGTAATCCATCGCCTCACCCTCTCATGTGAAGAACACAAAGAAGCGTAAACAAGCGACGGGACGTCGCGTGGTCAAGGTGAACTTGATCACGCAGGCGGTCCTCAAGCATCGTCGCCCCTTCATTGTGCAAACCGCGCCGCCCCATATCGATCGCCTCAATCTGAGTAGGCGACATTGTTTTAATGGCATCAAAATAAGATTCGCAGACCAAAAAGTAGTCTTTAATGAGAGAACGAAAAGACCGAACCGGAAGGGAGATATCTTTTATTTTCTTTTCTTCCGGCGTCGCAACCGCGAATACTAAACGGTCTTCTACAAGCGCTAAATTGATGTGATAGGGTCCAGGTGCAATATCATCCCCAGTCAGTTCGAAATGATTACGCTCAAGCAAATCAAACAACGCAACAGCACGTTCATGCTCGACTTCAGGACGCCTTCTTAAAAATGAATTCTCGTCCAACGTCATTTTAAGAATTGAATTCTGCGATGCGGCAGCAGAGCCGCGGCTTACCCCCTCCTGGTCGTCGCTTGACCCGGACATCACGTACCTCCCTACCCCAGGTTCAACCGAATGGAGACCGAACGAGCATGTGCAGATAAGTTTTCAGCTTCCGCCATATCCAGAGCCCCTTTTCCAATTTCGCGCAAACCATTGGGTGTGCAGCCAATCAGAGAGGTTCGCTTCAAGAAATCCATAACGCTTAGTCCGGATGAAAACCGCGCAGTGCCAGACGTTGGCAGAACATGGCTGGGACCAGCAATGTAATCCCCCAAAGCTTCCGGCGTATGACGCCCTAAGAAAATGGCGCCTGCATTGCGAATGGCCTGCGAAAGACTTTCAGGATCCTCGACCGCAAGCTCCAAGTGCTCAGGCGCAATGCGATCCACCAACGACGGAGCATCTTGCAAGTCATCCATCACAATAATCGCTCCATGGCGCTCCCAGCTTTCGCGAGCGATGGCTTCACGCTCTAGCACCTTTAGCTGCCCCTCTACTGCAGCCGCGACCTGGTTAGCAAAACCCTCGTCATCTGTAATTAAAATAGACTGAGACGAAGCATCATGCTCAGCCTGCGCTAAAAGATCAGCCGCAATCCACGCAGGATCATTTTGACCATCCGCAACAACGGTTACCTCAGATGGGCCGGCCACCATATCTATCCCAACCTGACCAAACACCTGTTTCTTGGCAGATGCCACATATGCGTTTCCGGGACCAACAATAACGTCAACGGGTTTGATGGTGGCCGTGCCATACGCCAGTGCTGCGATGGCCTGCGCTCCGCCAATTCGATAAACTTCTGTCACACCTGCAATACGGCAAGCCGCGAGCATTGTTGGAGTAACAACCCCATCAGGTGTCGGCAGTGTCACCACCAGCCGCTCGACCCCAGCCACAGACGCTGGAACTGCATTCATGAGCACCGATGAAAATAGTGGCGCTGTGCCGCCAGGCACATACAAGCCAGCGGCCTGCACAGGGGTCCAGCGATAGCCAAGGGAAACCCCTTCACTGGCCTCGTAGCGCAAATCTGAAGGGAGTTGGTGCTCGTGATATTCGCGGATACGGCGCGCAGCTTCTTCCATGGTAGCAATAAGTGACGGCTCACATTTAGACACAGCATCAGAGATTTCAGCTGCCGTAAACCGCAGTTGATCGGCGGTGAGGTCTAGACGGTCAAACCGAGCCGTATAGTCAAGCACTGCGGCATCACCACGGGTTTTAACGTCCGACAAAATATCTGAGACGACGCCATCTACATCAGTCTGCTCTTCGCGACTGGCCGAAAGCAAAGCTTTAAACGCTTGCTCAAATCCTTGATCAGAGGCGTTAAGCCGCTTTGGCATCAACCGCACCCCTGAATTTCTCGATCCAATCATTGATTTCATCAGATCGTACTTTTAGTGCTGTTCGATTAACCACCAACCGTGATGAGACATTAGCAATAGTTGCCACTTCAACCAGCCCATTCTCTTTCAAAGTACGGCCCGTGGAAACCAAATCAACGATACGCGGAGTCAAACCCAGCTTGGGCGCAAGTTCCATCGCACCATTAAGCTTAACGCATTCTGCCTGAATACCTCGCGCGGCGAAGTAACGGCTTGTGATTTCCGGATACTTGGTCGCTATTCTCGCGTGGGATAGTCGGGAGACGTCAAAGGTATCACCCAACTCCGCTGACTGAGCAATGCACAGCCGACAGCCGCCAATGCCAAGGTCAATCGGGGCATAAATTTCAGAGTAATCGAACTCCATCAGAACGTCGTTTCCGGCAATACCCAACTGTGCAGCACCAAATGCGACAAAGGTCGCAACATCAAAAGAACGCACCCTGATGATCGAAACATGATCCAGGTTTGTAGCAAACTGCAATTGACGCGAGCTGTCATCATCGAAAGCCGCTTCTGGCTTTATGCCGACCGCATCCAATAAGGGCCTTGCCTCGTCCATGATCCTACCTTTCGGCAGGGCGATGATAAGTGGGTCTTTCGCCATGGTCTCATTTACCAACGATTTACGTTTCGAATATGATCGGCGTTTAGCATGTGGGGCCCAGCAGGGCTAGGGTGTGCTAGAATCTGAGACCGTTAGAGCGTTTAGCGATGCTCCGGATTATCAGAGTCAAAGCGACAGCCTGCATCCCACAAAGACCTTTGATTCCCGTGGGCAGGAACGCCACCCGCATCCTTTAATAAACGCGCAAAATGAATGAGATTCCAGGTCATGAATGTCGTGTTGCGGTTGGTGAAGTCATTTTCTGCCCCTCCAGACCCGTCATCCATATAGGACGGACCAGGCCCCGCTTCGCCCAACCATCCGGCATCTGCCTGAGGTGGAATAGCGTACCCTAAGTGCTGAAGTGAGTAGAGAATGTTCATAGAACAATGCTTAGCACCATCCTCATTACCCGTAATCAAGCAGCCACCAACTTTACCATAATAAGCATACTGCCCCTCTGCATTGAGCTCGCCTGATGATGCGTACAGGCGTTCTATGACCTGAGTACAAACGGACGTTTTTTCACCGAGCCAGATTGCTGAGCCAATAATCAGAATATCAGCAGCTTTGACTTTCTTGTACAAACTTGGCCACTCGTCCGTATTCCAACCGTGTTCCGTCATGTCTGGGTAGATGCCAGTTGCAATGTCGTGATCGACAGGTCGGATTATTTCAACCGCTATCTCGTTCGCGTCAAAGATCGCCTTGGAGATGCCAAAAAGTCCCTCTGTGTGAGACTGAGCTGGAAACTTCTTAAGGGTACAATTAAGAAAAAGTGCCTTCAGGTCAGAATAGTCTGCAGGCTTCTTATCACACCATTATTGTTGAAGGTCGTTTAGCATTTCTGGCTCCTGTTTTAGACAATGTCGAACAGCAGCCTGACGGCTTTACCGCCATCGGGAAAGGACAACCGGATCACGATCACGTGGTGTTGTCAGGAAAAATGCGCTTAAACGCCTTGAATACGTTCTATCCGGGCGCCACAGGCAGCCAGCTTTTCTTCAAGCCGCTCATACCCACGATCCAAATGATAGACCCTGTTCACAATGGTTTCACCCTTAGCCGCCAAACCTGTCAGAACCAGAGAGACAGAGGCGCGCAAGTCCGTCGCCATCACGGGTGCACCAGATAAATCAGCTCGACCTCGAACAATAGCTGACGCACCATGAACATTTACGTCAGCACCGAATCTGCCCAACTCGGGCACATGCATGAAACGGTTCTCGAAGATTGTTTCCGTCACCATCGCGGCTCCATCCGCCGTCGTCATAAGCGCCATCCACTGCGCCTGCATATCCGTCGGGAACCCTGGATACGGCTCAGTCATGACATCAACTCCTTTGAGATGCTCAGACGCCGTCACTGTAATTGTGTCTCCCTCAACCACCACATCGACACCGGTCTGCCGCATGGTTTCCAGAACAGAATCTAAAATATCTGCACGCGTGTTGGTCAGCTTGATGCGGCCCCGCGTAATCGCTGCTGCAAGCGCATATGTACCGGTCTCAATCCGATCTGGAACAACAGAGTGTTCAGCCGCGTACAAGCGATCCACACCTTGAACCGTCAAGGTGCCAGACCCCAAGCCGGTAATGTTTGCGCCCATGGCAATCAAGCATTTCGCCAAGTCCGTGATTTCTGGCTCACGCGCTGCATTTTCTATAACGGTCGTGCCGTCTGCCAAACACGCTGCCATGAGCATGTTTTCTGTGCCACCAACAGTGACCATAGGAAATGTGAAATGCGTCCCTTTCAATCGTTTCTGGCCTGCTGGAAGACGAGCTTCTACATATCCGCCGGTCATCTCAATTTTCGCACCAAGGGCTTCTAACGCCTTTAAATGCAAGTCCACAGGGCGTGTTCCAATCGCACACCCACCTGGCAAAGACACGCGCGCGCGCCCTTCACGGGCGACCAGCGGACCTAGCACCAAAACCGAGGCTCTCATCTTACGAACAAGGTCATAGGGCGCTTCAGTGCTGGTGATTGATGACGTATGCAAAGTCACCGTATGATCGTTATCCGCGCGTTCAATCGACGCCCCGTGCTGCTTAAGCAAGTCAGCCATGGTCTTGATATCTGCCAAGGCCGGAACATTCGACAGAATCAGAGGTTCATCACTAAGCAGGCAGGCCGCCATCAGAGGCAACGCCGCGTTCTTAGCCCCTGATATGGCAATTTCCCCGTTCAGCGGAACACCGCCGTGTATGCGAATAGCGTCCATGAACTAGACCTTAGTCTCCGTGAGTGTCAGCCGTGTGGCAAAACCGCAGCACAATGCAATCATGCGGTTATAGTTTTGGCAGGGTCACACCCTGCTGACCTTGATACTTGCCTTTACGATCTGCGTAAGACACATCGCACTCTTTTTCGGCTTTTAAAAAGATGAACTGACACGCCCCTTCATTGGCATAAATGCGGGCAGGTAATGGAGTCGTATTTGAAAACTCTAGGGTGACATGCCCCTCCCATTCGGGTTCCAGCGGCGTCACGTTGACGATAATCCCACAGCGGGCATAGGTGGACTTACCGAGGCAAATCACCAGCACATCACGCGGAATACGAAACATCTCGACAGTCCGCGCCAGAGCAAAGCTATTTGGGGGTATCACGCACACATCTGTTTTGCGATCGACAAAACTCTGTGTCGAAAAATCTTTAGGGTCTACAAGAGCATTGTCGACATTGGTGAAAATTTTAAATTCATCAGACACTCTGGCATCATAGCCATAGGACGACAATCCGTAAGAAATCACGCCGTCACGGGCCAAGCGATCCGTATACGGCTCGATCATGCCGTGCTCGGTGGCCATTTCACGAATCCAGCTGTCAGGCATTACAGACATGACAGAATTTCCCCCAGGAGTTTTGCTTAATAGAATGGCATATCTTGTAGCTCACGGGATAGCTAGCCTCAACCTCTTGCGACTAGTCCGTTTCGGAAAGAGCCGCATCAATGTTTTCAGGGGCTTGATTAGCCTCAGCCTTAGCCCGCGACTGCATTTTACGCCGCTTTAGGTTGTCTCTGAGCGCCTGAGCAGAGCGGGCTTTCGAATCATCAGACCTGCTGGGAGGCTTTTGCTGTTTTGAGTCTGCCATTGGGACACCATCACGGGGAAACGCTCAGAAATCAAGACGGCTGACATCGCCGCTTTATATAGAGTTTTACGCGAGAAGGCATCTGACGAGCGATATCTAGATTTCCGGCAACCAAGCCAAATCCTTGCCTTGCGCCACATAGGGGCTTGTGGCATGTTCCGCGCCGCTCTCAGAAAGACCTGCAAACAAGGTTGTGCTGCCGTAGCTCAGGGGTAGAGCACTCCCTTGGTAAGGGAGAGGTCCAGG
>CAYGSZ010000004.1:35340-37823 GCA_964352705.1 uncultured Rhodobacterales bacterium | reverse complement strand
CCCACGTGGCAGGGCGAAATTCCCCTCGGCCCAGGTCTCGCTATAGGGATACTCGCCTGTTACCTGGCAGCTCTGGCTGGTGTCTCTAGCATTACCGGTCCGGCGATGTTGTGAGCGCGTCATGAAAGTTGCCGTCATCACGCCATACCACACCGAACCGCTGGAGATGCTCAAACGCGCTCATGACAGCGTTGCCACACAGACTTATCACTGCACGCATTACATGGTCGCCGATGGTCATGCCCGTTCAGAAATTGACTCCTGGGATGTTCGACATATTCCCCTGCCGATAGAACACACCAACAACGGCAACACCCCGCGAGCGATTGGTAGCATGGATGCCATTGGGGATAATTTCGACGCCATTGCGTATCTTGATGCCGACAATTGGTTTGACGCTGATCACATCGCGAATTTGATAAAACTGCATAAAGAGACCGGCGCAGACTTAGTCTCTAGCGGCCGGGTGATTCATGCCATTGACGAGACTGTTCTGTTGCCACATGGCGAAACCGGCGACGGCGAGCGGCATGCGGATACAAGCGCATTTATAGTGTTTGCGTCTGGGTTCTCGGTCCTGCCGATCTGGGCCTTGATGCCAGATGAACTGGGGCCAAACTGCGACAGAGTGTTTTACCAAGCGGCGCTGCGCATTGGCCTCAAACATGTGCACCATCCTAAACCGACGATGCACTTTACCAGCCGATACGGCGTTCATTATCGGGCTGCCGGGCTTGAGGTGCCACCTGAAGCAACCGGCATGGCTGGGATGAAGGTCTCCGAGGATTTCATGCGCCGCATGACCGCCCTGGGATGCAAAGACATCATGTCGCGTCGCCATGTCGCGGAGACGCTGAACCAGCTTCAGGCGAGCCCGATTACAATCATCCTTCTTGGGGACGAATCTGAACTCAAAGAGGAAGAAAAGAGCCTGGTTGATGAGCTTGAGCAAGAGTTAGGACAAGACGCAGAATTCTATTTTTCGTCCGCAGAAGAACTTATGAATGAAACCGAAACCACCAAGAAACGCAGACATGTTTTTGTGATCGTATTCAGCGATACTACCGAGAACCTGAAAGGATTAGACAAGCTAATTGAATCGCGAAGTGAAATAAGATTCATCTCTATCAGTTCCGGCAACAGCGAACGTTATTTGGACTCAAATCACATCATCAACACTAGGGCGACGTTGGTTTTGGTGAAAGATGACGAGCAGAAATATTTTTACCACCAAAAAAATCGATACGGTGCCGGGCACGTTAAAGTTGCTGCATCAATGGCAGCTAAAGTAAGCGCAATTTTTGGTTTAATAAAAACCTAAAGTAAGTAATGATTTTCTCAGATGAACTGGAGGAAATTCTAATCGACAGCCCCCGAAACTAAAGGGCCAGATCTCTATCATATCGAGCACCATAATTAACCTTCTCCTGTCTATAATACCTGCATTATTGAGGAAGTACTCTTGCACGTTCTCTGTTTTAACCCCTACGTACGATGGACGTTGCATGGCGCGCGACAGGCCGCGATTTTGCACGGTTTACACTTGCGCGGCGCACAGATCACGATGGTGCTGTGTGACGGGTTGATGCCTGAATGCGACCTGTATCAACCCGCAAAAGGCGACAAGGCCAGACGCACGGCCAAGAGTTGCAACCGGTGCCAAGCCGAGTCAGCCTATCTGACGGCTAAAAATAATCTGGCATATCTGTGGTTAGGGCGCTGGCTTGAACCGGACATCATCGCAAAGGCACACGCTTTTGCAGGGGAGGTCACCGACCCATCTGCGGCTGTATATAATAACTGGCCGATAGGAGAGTGGGTCAAATCGAGCGTGCATTCCCACTATCGCCGTGAAACATTAGATTTAGAAGATGCAGATACCGATTTCACCTATCGTCGCTATTTGGCAAGTGGCATTGTCGCCGCCTCGGCTTTTGAGGCACTTCTGAACCATGAAAAACCTGATGCTCAGTTGCTGTTTAACGGACGCATGGCCCCGACGCGCATCGCCTTAGAGCTTGCGAAGCAACACGGCGTTAGAACCATCACCGAAGAACGTGGATCTACGCCAGGACATCTAAGATTGGTTGAAAATACACATTGCCTGGACCCTAAACCGTTCTACGCGCTCAGCGCCGCCTGGAAAAACACCCCGCTAAACCTGGACGAATTATCGGCGTTAGAAACCTTGCTTGATCAGCACTTTGCAGGTTCAGGCCATGAAATGACTCTGTTTGCAGCCCCCGTAAAGGGAACTGATTATATCAAGCGTCAACTTGATATACAGGACAACACTAAACTCGCAGTCCTGTTCACATCCTCGACGGATGAGCCCTCTGGTCAACCTGAGGCGGCTGGCTCTTTTGATCATCAGCGGGACTGGGTTCAAGAAACGATTTATGAATTCAGCCACAAGCCCGACTGGACTTTGATTGTGCGCACGCACCCAAATGCAGGCGGCAAACGTTCTGTCGGCACTAACG
>CAYGSZ010000004.1:0-35240 GCA_964352705.1 uncultured Rhodobacterales bacterium | reverse complement strand
TTGATTGTGCGCACGCACCCAAATGCAGGCGGCAAACGTTCTGTCGGCACTAACGCATCTGAGTTGAACTTTATCGAAACCCTTCAGGACAACAGCCCGCGCAATGTTGTTGTTGTAAAACCCGAGGACGAGGTCAGCAGTTATGACCTGATCAAAGCCGCGGACTGCGGATTGATATGGCATTCGAGTCTGGGCATTGAGATTGCGGCAACAGGATGCCCTGTCTTCAGAGCCGGGAATTATTGGTTCCGCCATGCTGATTTTATGACGCAAACACCACCTGGCGGTAGCTATGCTGATAGCCTCTCGCAATTCCTGGCCAATGCGTCTTCTGAGATGAGCTTGGATGTCATTGTCTCAGCCTGGCGCTTCGCCTACTGCTGGTTCTTCCGGCAGTCCATTCACTTTCCGCTTGTCCGGCAACCCACATGGGCGACGGGCGAGGCCGCATATAGCTCACTAGAGGACTTGCAGCCCGGCAAAGACGCATCCCTAGACCGGGTCTGCGATATCATTCTTGGTCACACCCCCGTGCATATTAAACCGCACGGGAGGCCGGATAAAGGTGGCGCAGAGGAACGTGCACACATAAATGCATTTGTGCGGCGTTTTGCTAAGGCATGACGAGCCTTCCAACAAGGCAGGCGATTGTCAACTTGCGGCAGCGCATAAAAACGAACCCAAACGATGGGGCCGCCCTACAAGATTTATCTATATTGCTGGGTCAAAGCGGCAATGTTGAGGAAGCCCTTCAGCTTGCTGCCACGGCAGTTTCACTTTTGCCAAACTCAATCGAAGGGTGGCTGAACAAAGGAAACCTTGAAGCCAGAAACGGACAAGCGGGAGAGGCCATTGGTTCATATTTAAGAGCCACCGAGGTCGCGCCGTCTGACGCACGGGCATGGTATAATTTAGGAAACATTCTCGCGCTTGAGAGACACGGCGCAGAGAGCATTTCCGCCCTCGAGATTGCCCATAAGTTAACCCCTACAAGCACGCCGGTTTTAGCGAGCCTCGCCCTTGCCTATCGGAAACAAAACAGGCTGTCAGATGCAATACACGCCTATGAGCGCGCCTTAACCTGTGAGCCAGGGAATCAGCATTTACGCTCAAACCTTATCGTTGCACATCAGTATCAGCCTGACGTCTCTGATGCGCTGCTCTATGAGACGCATAAAAAATGGTTTTTTACTCAACCGAAAGACCTACCTAGGCGAACCGCAACAGCCTCACATCCTGAGAGGTCCATGCGCATTGGATATGTATCAGGCGACTTTCGTCAGCACCCTATAGGTTTTTTTCTGAGCGGTGTTCTCAAGCATCATAATCGCGATTTCGTCGATGTGTTTTGCTTTTCAGACACACGGACGATCGATAGCATGACGTCAATCCTGGAACAAAATGCAGATCACTGGATCGAAAGCATAGGTTTGTCTGATGATGAATTTTGTAGCGTAGTCAGGCAAAACGAAATCGACATATTGGTCGATTTGTCTGGCCACTTTACGCGCAACAGGCTGACCGCTTTTGCTCAAAAACCTGCCCCGGTCCAAGTGACCTGGGCGGGCTACGTTGGCACTACGGGCTTGGCGGCTATGGATTGGTTAATTGCCGACAAGTTCCACGCCCCGGCAGGCTATGAAAACTATACCACTGAGCGCATCGTCAGACTTTCAGACGATTATATTTGTTACACGCCACCGAATTTAACACCCGACGTTGCCCCCCTGCCCTTTGATAAGACCGGATTCATCACGTTCGGATGCTTTAATAATCTGGTGAAGCTTAACGCCAATGTTATTCGAACTTGGACTGAAATACTTAGGGCTGTTCCGAATAGTCACCTCATTCTGAAAACAGCTGATCTGGACCAACCAGAACTCTGTGCGCAAATCAACGCCATCTTTGAAAGTGCCGGTATCGATCTCAGACGAATAAACCTAAGACCGGCGTCGGACCACATGGAGTTGCTGCAAACTTACACTGAAATTGACATCGCCCTGGACCCGTTCCCCTACTCCGGGGGCTTAACTACGCTCGAAGCTTTATGGATGGGTGTGCCTGTGATCACGAAAACTGGACGCTCTTTCGCGGGACGACATAGCACGGCTCATCTAATTGCAACCGGGCTCTCAGACTGGGTTACGAGCGACGACAGCAGTTATATTGCAACTGCTATTGCGAAAGCCTCAGACACAGAGTCGCTGCGGAAGTTGCGAGCTAACTTACGGCAACACTTATCTGCGTCGGCCCTCTGCCAGCATCGCGCCTTTACCCAAAAGTTAGAAAGAGCGTTCAAGCACATGTGGAACGAGGCCTGCGCCGCGCCTTCGGCTGATCAACCGCGCGTCGTAGATATCAGTTAGAGCGACCAGGCACACTCTGCAATTGCTTGGCGATGGGGTCTACGAGGTAATCAGCAAACAGTTTGTTCGCGTAACTGTTGGGGTGGGGGTCAGGAATAGTAACCCAAAGAGAGGCTGGGTCTTGACCCTGCACTGACGGCAGCAGGTCGAGATATTCTAAATTATACAAATCGGCTAGGCGCGACGCGAGTTCAACCATCAGCAAGGAAACGATGAGAGACCCGATGATCAATAACGTGTTTCGCAACAGGCAACACTTTAAGAAAGGAAAAATGACGACGAGCGGATGCATCGTCTTATTGAGATATTAGTTTATGCATCACCAAAGCCTTGCAGGTCAAAAATTGCGTTGTTTTCTGGTCTTACTTATTTGTCATGGGACCAGTTAGTTTGTGGCCGCACATTGGCAGCTTGGCTGAAGCCCTTTAGATTAAGAGGATGATTTTTATCTGAATTCGCTGTACTCAGACCCACAAGCCTTAAAACTATCGATAAGCCCTTAACATGCTTGAGTATCCCGCCCTAGTTAACAAAACAGATGCTGGCGACTTTACAGCAACACTCGTGGATTTTCCCGATATTGCATCAGGAAAGGGATCGGACCCTTATGCCGCACTACAAGACCTGAAAGCGATAGCTCTGACAGAACTGCCCCTGCGCCAGCGAAATGGATCACTTGCAGCGCCCTCTCCAGCAGAAGACCGCCCAACGGTTTCTTACGACGAACAGAAAGCAGCCTCTAAACCTAAAAACATTATAGGGTGGGCGGGACGACAACCTCTCATGATCTGCCACAGTTGGACCAACGATGCTGTGTATGTGGACCAATAGGCCGCCCGCAAAATGAGTGAAGTCTTACCCGATTTTATGCTGCCTGCTGCTCCGATCGGAGAAATGCTTAAAACAGCAGGACATATCTCTGAGACGGACCTCATCAAGGCGCTCTCTTTTCAGGAACAATTTGGTGGTCGGCTTGGCGCAATCCTCATTCGAATAGGGGCTGTGTCAGAACAGCATGTTCTGGTGTCACTTTCGGAACAACTAGGCTTTGCCATCATTGATCGCAAAGACCTTCCTCAAGATCCGGCGGTTTATGTCTCGTGCTTAGAAAAAACCACTGCAGACCCTATTTGGTGGGTCGATGCGGGTTCTTTGTTATGGCGCAACGAAACTGACTCACGCCCAAACTGTATAAGCCGCGACCCGTTAGAACCAAGCCTGCAGGAAATGGTTTATGACGCCTTTGAGGGAGAATCTGTAACTTGGTGGCTTACAAGTAGCCGCGACTTAGACTTCATCTTAGATTTAGTCCGTCAATCTCTTGTGGGGGATACGATTGATGTCGGAGACGACGTCGCACTTTTACGCGAGTTGGCTGAAGAGGCTCCGGTTGTTGAACTGGTATCAAATACACTGGCGCAGGCGGTTAATGAAGGTGCTTCTGATATTCATGTTGAACCACGCGAACAAGAATTTGACATTCGTTACCGTATTGATGGTGTACTGCAAACGCGATTAACCATGCCGCGCAATCGATTTGATGCGGTCGCCTCTAGGATCAAGTTAATCTCCGGAATTGATATTGCAGAGCGGCGGTTACCGCAGGATGGTCGCATTGGCATGCGCATCAGCGGCAAAGATCTTGACGTACGCGTTTCCTCCTTGCCCGGGGTATGGGGCGAAAGCCTTGTGATGCGTATTCTGCTCAAAGAGCAGAAAGACTTCTCGCTCAGCAAAATTGGCATGGCAGAAGATCACTTTGAGGTGTTTTCAACACTGGTGAAAGAGCCCTATGGCATCGTGCTTGTCACTGGGCCAACCGGGTCTGGTAAATCAACCACGCTTAAGGCAACTCTTGAATATATTATTGATGGAAAGAAGAAAATCATCACCGTTGAAGACCCTGTGGAATACAACATTCATGGCGTCACACAGGTGCAAACCAAAGCCGAGATTAACTACACTTTTGCCCGCGCACTGAGATCGATCCTGCGACAAGACCCCGACACGATTATGATTGGGGAAATTCGTGACCTGGAAACCGCAGAGATCGCCGTACAGGCCTCACTCACCGGCCATATGGTGTTTTCGACCCTGCACACGAATGACTCTCTCAGCGCTTTCACGCGCCTTATTGATATGGGCGTAGAACCCTTCCTTGTTGCCTCCTCAGTGCGTGCCGTGATGGCTCAACGTCTTGCACGGCGGGTCTGCCCCTCTTGCAAAACATCAGCAACACCGCCACGCGCTATTTTGGCAAAATACGAGTCCATCCAGAGCCGGTTTACAAACCTGGTGACAGCTTCGCCAGAATGGGTTTCCGCCACAGGATGCGACGCGTGCCAACACACAGGTTACCGCGGCAGGATGGGGCTTTATGAAATGGCGGCTGTAACAGATGACATTGCTGATCTTATTATGCAGAATCGTCCCGTTCATGAACTACATAAAGCCGCAGAGTCTCACGACTTCCGCACCCTGCTCGAAGATGGTTTGATTAAAGCTGCGTTAGGAAAAACGTCCGTCGAAGAGGTTATTCGGGTGGCAGGTCAAGTGGGCATGGACGAGAATAAGTGAATACTCGACTGCTATTTTTGCGCGCCTCTCTCCCACTGCATTCAAGCCTCATTTAATGAAAACAAAGACCGCCAATGAAGTGTTCAATGATGCTGTCAGAGCCCACAAAGCTGGCGATTTAATAGCGGCTGAACATGGCTATAGATTGATCGCCACATCAGTTCCTCAAGAAGCAGAGCCGCATTACTTGCTTGGTACAGTGTTATTTCAACTCGACAAGCCAGCTGACGCTATAGCTTCTATCAAACGATGCTTATCTATAGTCGCCGAACACGCACCGGCCCTAAGCGCCCTCGGTGCCTCACTTTCGAAAACGGGCGAGCATGAAGAAGCGATTGCTGCTTTTAGTAAGGCTCTTGCACTAAATCCAGGTGACGAAAAAACAAGACTAAACCTTAGTCGCGCTTGCCTGGCTGGGCATCATTATGCACTAGGCGAAGCAACCCTAGCTCCAGTCGTTGAACAGAACGGTCTCCATGAAGATGCTATTCAAATCTTATCCACGTGCATTGCAAAACAGGATAGGATTGAAGAGGCTACAAACATACTTCGTGCTGGATTGTCACGAGGCATTAAAACGGCCAATTTATATGAGAATCTACTTAAACGCCTCATCGATTCTAAGCAATTCATGGAAGCCTTTGAGCATGCAGCTAAAGCGACGGTGACCTGGCCAGACAACACAGCCATTCTGCTCGCTTACGCCCTGTCAGCGAGCATGCTTGAGAAAAACGAACTTGCTCAAAAAGCGTTTGAAAAATTGATCGAATTGGATCCAAACAGCCATGGCAATCTGAATAAATTTGGGAGCCATCTGTTTAAAGTCGGACAATGGAAAGATGCAGAGAGACTTGTAAAACTCGCCTTAGATATAACGCCGGAAATGCCCGGAGCGATATCAAATCTTGGAAGGATCCGACAGCAAAGAGGAGATTTGGTTGGGGCTCGTGCGCTCTACGAAAAAGCAATAGAAATTAGCCCAGACTATCCTGATGCGCACAACAACCTAGGAAACCTTCTCCTGTTTATGGATGACGTTGACGGCTCAATTTCACATTTCGATAAAGCGGTTGAGTTAAACCCGAAATCCGCAGATATGCGATTTAACAGGAGTTTTTCCATACTTAACCAGGGTAAACTGCGAGAAGCATGGCAAGATCACAGACTGCGATTTGAGAAAGACTCTCCGACACCTGAACGGATTTGGCCGTGGCCCAACTGGACCGGCGAAGAGTTAGGTGGAAAAAAAGTATTACTCTGGGGTGAACAGGGTATTGGCGATCAGGTTATTCATTCCCGTGGTGTGGCTGCAATTGCAGAGTTAACCAGCGCATGTACTTTGGAATGCGACGCACGACTTCAGAAACTCCTTGCCAGATCATTTCCAAATGCAAACGTTTGTGCTGTCGAAGATGCAGCTTCCCGTGTTCATGCCGTTGGCCCTTATGATTTTCAATGCTCCACTTTAGATGCGACTTTTCTGCTCAATTCATCTCCTACGGATATTCCTGGTCGCGCCTATCTCAAGGCCGATCCACAGCTGACAAAAGAGTTGAGAGCGAAGTATTTAAATCAGTCCGGTGGGCGACCACTCATTGGCATTTCATGGTGGAGCGGATGGACGTTTCATTCACACTTTAAGTCTACAGACTTAGATAAATGGGTGAACATTTTAAACAAACCTCAGTTAGCCTTTATGAGCTTACAATATGGCAACAGGAGCAGTGACATAGACGCGCTTCGATCAAAACGAGGTTTGGACGTTATGGAAGATAGAGAAATCAACCCCATGGGCGATCTAGATCCGTTTGCAGCCCAAGTTGCGGCCATGGACATGGTTGTCACTATCTCAAATACGACGGCTCATATTGCCGGAGCATTGGGTGTTCCGGTGCTTAATATGACCCCAACCGGCCCGGGCCGCCTTTGGTATTGGTTTATCGAAGGAGACAAAAGCCCCTGGTATGATTCGATGAAGATTTTTAGACATAGATACGATGAAGGATGGGACGAAGTTCTTGATGATGTTTCTGAATACCTAGACCAACAAATACCAAACTTACTTAAAGGGTGAAAAACAATCCCTCTAACCGTTCTGACTTTGAGTTCAAACCTTTGAAGTAAAAAAATAGACTGCTGGTGCTTATAAATTGGCTAAGAGATCGACAACCAATATTGCGACGTTTGAGCAAGCCGTTCAGTCTCACCAGGCTGGCAACTTAGCATTGGCAAGAAGTGATTATCGCACCATTCTGCGCAACAACCCTAAAAACGCAGAATGCCTTCACCTTCTAGGTGTACTTGAAGGTCAGATGGGGAACCTGACAAAAGGCATCGCCCTCATTCAAAAATCCATAAAGATTAGACCTGGTTTTGCCAAACCTTATGGCAATCTAGGGCTTCTTCACCAAAAAAATGGGCGTTATGAAAACGCTGCCAAAGCATTTGCGACGGCCGTTAAACTAGACCCCCATTATGAAAAGGCGTGGAATAATTTAGCCGTAGCTTATGCTGATAAAGAGCAGATACAGCCCGCCCTTGAAGCTCTTCGGAAGGGTATAAAATTTAATCCAAACTTCGAGCCGCTTTACGACAATGCCTGCCGGTTTTACAAGCGAAACGAAGACTATTTGGAATGTAAAAAGACGGCTAAAATTGCGATTAATCTGTTCCCTGAAAACCTCACCTTACGTATCCACCTCGCACATGCATGCTTTGCCTTGGGCGAGTTTGATGAAGCCTGGGACGCTTATAGCTGTCGAAATCAACATCCAGATAATCCAAATAAAGCGCCGATATACCCTATACCGATGTGGCAGGGAGAAGACCTATCACAAAAATCAATTCTCATCTGGAATGAACAAGGCCCAGGCGAGACATTTTTCTTTTCAACAGCATTACCTGAGATTATTGCAACAGCCGCCACGTGTATAATTGTAACACCACGGAGGTTGGTAAAAATTCTTCAACGATCATTTCCGGACGCAAAAGTCATCGCAGAAGAAAGTAGTAGTATAAATTCCACGACCGCAAACTTACAAAGCTCTATGGCTGATGTCTGTCGCTGGCTGCGGCGGGAATGGGATGATTTTCCCACCCCAACGCCTCACATCGTGACCGATGAGAAGCTCGTTAGAGAATACGCAAAAGATGTTCTAACAGAAGAGACAAAAGGCAAGCGTGCTCTGAGGGTTGGCATTGCATGGAAAAGCCTCAACACCTTGAATGACACTCACAAATCAGTTTCTTTAATGAACTTACGTCCTGTGTTTGAAACTCCTGGGATTAAGTTTGTCAATTTACAGTACGGTGACGTAGCCGAAGAAATTTCAGACTTGAAAAACAGAACTGGAGTTGAACTATTTATAGAAAACAGAGATGATCCATTCCTAAATTTGGACGACCATCTAGCACACATAGCAAGCCTTGACCTTGTTATCACAACATCAAATACAACCGCCCATGCCGCAGGGGCTATTGGTATGCCAACATGGGTCTTACTATCTCACACGCTGGGAGAAGGTTTGTACTGGCCCTGGTTTGTTAATCGCGAGGATAGCCCATGGTATCAAAACACGACTTTGTATCGACAGGAAGTTCGCAAACAATGGCATGCACCGATCCATAGGATTGCTTTAGACTTGGCGAAATTGAAGGCACAAGAAAATTGGCTACACGCAGGGTTTGCAAAACTCCCGAAAACCACGTTGAAAGATGATTTAGCTGACGCGTCAATACAACAGGCCGCAATATACAAAAAGGCCGACGAATGACTCAAACCGAGCCAACAAACTCCCACACAATTTCAGAACTCACCGATGCCTGGGCTTTTATGCAAAAGGGGGATGCGGCATCAGCGTTTCAAAAATTTAAAGAGCTTACTGAGAAAAACCCTGAATCATCAGACTCATGGGAGGGCTTAGGCGCATGCTTTCAACATGCAGGTAAGCTTGAGTCAGCGATTGTCGCCTTTCAGCGGGCCCTAAAATATAACCCGCAGTCAGACTTTAGCCTCACGAATCTCGGGCGCCTCTTGGTTGGTAAAGAGGATTTTGTTGGCGCAATTCCTGTTCTCCTTGAAGCCACAGCACTAAATCCCTCGTCTGGCGCCCTTTGGTCTGATCTTGGCCTTGCGGAGTTAGGAGCGGAGCAATTTGTTAAGGCCGAGCAAAGCTTTAAAACGGCTATTAATATGAACCCCCGCCTGACACTCGCGTGGCTTAATCTTGCGGCATGCCAAAGAGAACTTGCGAAGCAGGACAAAGCGCTCAGTTCTCTGGAAGAAGCCCTAAAAATAGATCCAAACAATATAGACGCAGCAATTCGTCAGGCCTCAATACACTCAGACCTTAGACAAACTGATAAAAGCATTGAAGTCCTTGATCGACTCTTACAGAGGCATCCACAAAGCGCCGAATTGCATCAACACAAAGCTTTGATACTGTTACGCGCTGAGAGGTTTAGTGAAGGCTTCGAAGAATATGAGTGGCGCCTCTATCCATCCCCCCAAAGCGTCTCGTCTCGCCCTTTCGATATAAAGAGATGGAAAGGGGAAACGCTGTCAGAAAAGAAGCTGCTGGTCTGGCTCGAACAAGGAATTGGAGATGAGATACTATCGTTGGGAGTTTGGCGTAATTTTCTGTCTGGTAGCGATGGGTCGCACTGTATTATTGAGTGTGACGAAAGGCTAACCAGCCTCATTCAACGGTCTTTCCCGGAAACAACCGTTATATCTCGTAAGGATCCGCCCTCATTGAAGAAAGGCGCTGCAGATTTCGTTTGCCCATCTTGGTCAGGGGCACGAATATTAGAAAAACAAAACAAATTTCACAGTACGCCAGCGCCATTTCTTGTTGCAGATAAATCGACCGTCAGATCTTTACAACAAAAGTACAGAGACCTTGCAAACGGGCGCGTGATCGTAGGTTTGTCTTGGGCAAGTGGCAGCACTAACAGAAGATTAAAAACACCACCGCTCCGCTCTTGGGCGCCATTACTTCAAGACACGTCATGCTTTTTTGTCAGTCTTCAGTTCGCTCCACACAGCGATGACTTAAACGTTCTATCTGCCCTCACCCCGAGCGATGTTTATGTGGATAAAGACATTAATGCAGCGACGGATATGGACTCCCTCGCAGCGCAGATCATGGCTGTAGATAAGATTGCCACCATAAGCAATACGACAGCACATATGGCCGGAGCGCTGGGTTCTGACGTGGCCATTCTAGTGCCCGAAGGATACGGTTGCTATTGGTACTGGCACCATGACCGAACAGATAATCCTTGGTACCGTTCTATGCACATCTGCCGCCAAGCCCCCCCCGGTGACTGGAGTGCGGCTATGCTAGAAGCGCTTGAGTGGATTAAGCACACCCCATAAGTTTACAGGGTTGTCATTGCTAGAGAGTTAGGGTTATAGGGTCGCCTTAATGGCTATTTATTGAGTCTTGGAAACAGCAATATGATTCGCGTGTTTATTGGTTACGATAGTCGAGAAGCGATAGCATTCCACGTGCTGTCACACAGCATTCATAGTCGCTCGTCACTGCCCGTGAACATTAGCCCCTTAATGCTATCTCAACTTCATGAAGTATTTCACAGGGAACCACATCCACTGCAATCCACAGATTTTTCGTTCTCCAGATTTTTAACGCCTTACCTATCTGATTACGAAGGTTGGTCGGTTTTCTGTGACTGCGACATGCTGATGCTAGACGATGTCGCTAATCTATGGGCACAAAGAGATGAGTCTTATGCGGTGCAAGTCGTAAAGCACGACCATAAACCCTCTGAAAAATTGAAGTTTCTGGACAAACCCCAAAGCAAATATGAAAAAAAGAACTGGTCAAGCGTTATACTGTTCAACAACAAATCATGCACAGCACTAACACCTGAGTACGTGAACAGAGCGAGCGGGTTAGAACTTCACCAGTTTAAATGGCTAGAGAATGACTCCCTGATAGGGGAAATCTCGCCCCGCTGGAATCACCTGGTAGACTATGATCCTGAATTGCCGGTTGAAGATATTTCGCTACTTCATTTTACTGAGGGCGGACCTTATTTTGAAGATTACAAAACATGTGGCTACTCGAATTTATGGTTCGCAGAAAAAGAACGCATGTCTTACGCTGGCTAATAGTGCTGAACGTTGAAAATTCAGCACCGAAGGAAAATCCCAACACAACCTCAATGGCTTGGAACTAAAACTTAGCAATGAAACAGCCCTTTCCGAAAATTGACGAGAAGGCTTTTCTTAGTGCTGCCATTCAGCAACATGCAGCTGGAAATTTAAGTCAGGCAAAAGATCTTTACCGAGCAATACTCACACAAAACCCTAGACATGCCGAGGCGATCTTCAGACTTGGAACAATAGCCCTGCAAGTGAAGCAATACGACAAAGCCGAAGAATTTATAAGTAAAGCGATTAAAATTGGCCCAGCTTTCGCGGCTATGTACATTAATTTAGGCGCTGCACTCAGAAACCTGAAAGAATATGACGACGCAATTAAGGCCTACAAAAAAGCACTTAGGTTTGGCACTCATGATGTCGATGCACACTACAACGCAGGTCGTGCACTGCAAGACGCAGAAAGATACGAGGAAGCTCAAGAACGCTACCAAAAAGCCCTCAGCCTCAGCGATCGCGACCCCGATATCTGGATCAACCTAGGTGTCGTAAAACGGCAGCTAAAAGACGATACTGCGGCCCTCCAGGCGTTCGAGACAGCCGCAAGGCTCAACCCCAATCTCGGCGCTGCTTACAGTAATTCTGCAGCTTTACTTTTTGACAACGGCTTCGTCGAAATAGCAATGGTGCTTATCGACAAAGCCATTGAAGTAGAGCCAGAGAACCATAAGTACAGATTTGAACTGAGTAATTTTTTACTGTTGTCTGGTGATCTGGTTAGAGGCTGGCGCGATTTTGACAAAAGATTTGAGCATTTCGATAACGCTAAAGCTCACCGGCGCGCAGAACCTCCTAAATACCTGGAAAATGAGTCACTTAAAGGAAAGAAACTACTGCTTTGGACAGAACAAGGACTCGGCGAAGAAATCATAAGCAGCAGCATAATTGAGGATGTAATAAAAGAGGGCGCATCGTGCACATTCGAGTGCTCGAATAGACTTGTGTCGATTATGAAAAGAAGCTTTCCAGATATCGAGATCATTGGATGGAAAGAGCACGCAAACGCTGTAAAGGCGTCTTCTCCTTCATTTGATTTCCAGTATCCCGCCCTCAGTATACTTAGTCGTTTTCGACCATCCCTAGAAGAAATTCCCAATCAAACATCTTTTCTAAAAGATGACAAAGAACTGACTCAAAGCTATCGAAAACGTTACGAAAAGCTGGCGAATGGAAAGCGTATCGTCGGACTGTCCTGGAGGAGTAAAAATTCTGAGTTTGGCGAGTCTAAAACACTCCCCCTGTTGAGTTGGGAGCCAATCTTGGAAGCAGAAGATGTTTTTTTTGTGAACCTCCAATATGGAGATTGCACAAAAGAACTATCCGATGTGAAGAAAGCTTTGGGCGTCGAAATATACCAAGACCCGGACATCGACCCCTACGGCGATTTAGATCCCGTATTCTCTCAGATTGCGGCTATGGATTTAGTGATCTCTACTTCTAACTCAAATGTTCATATTGCTGGCTCAATGGGTGTACCTGTTTGGTCTATATTGCCAAAAGCACGTGGGCTGATTTGGTTTTGGTTTTTAGATAAGATTAATAGTCCCTGGTATCCATCAGTCAGACTGTTCAGGCAGAAAACCATACAATCCAACAATACCGAGTGGTGGCAAGACGTTTTACCAGAAGTAGTCAGGGCCTTTGACGAATGGCAATCAAGCCTGCCGTCAGATGATCAACCTTCATAATGGAAAAATCGATAGCAAAACTACTTGATACCGCCGTTAAACATCATCAGTCCGGAAGATTAGAAGATGCAGAAAAACTATATTGGGAAGTGCTCAATCTAAATCCCGCACAAGCTGATGCTTTGAATCTATTGGGTGTCATTGCACATCATGGTGGCGATATAGACAAAGCGTTATCGTTTTTTGAAAAAGCCATAGATGCTGACTCTGCACTTCCAAATATTCATTACAACAAAGCCAACGCATTGCGTGACGCAGGAAAAACGCAAGAGGCGTATTTGTCCTATAATAATGCCCTATCCCACGATCCGCAGCATAAAGACTCGCTGCTCAATGTCGCCTTGATGTTGCAGAACAACGATCAGCCGCGCAAAGCTCTTGGGTTTCTATCGAAGCTCATCGCGTATTTTCCACTAGACAGTAAAGCTCACATCAATATGAGCTTATGTTGCGCGAGTATGGGGAACCCGGTGGGCGCAATAGAGGCGCTTTCAAAGGCAATAAAACTGCAGCCAAAAGACCCGGTCATAATTTTTCAGCTCGCTAGGGCCTACTCTGATGCAGGTCAATTTGACCAAGCAATCAGTTACGCGAAAAAAGCTATAAATTACAAACCAGATTGGCCTCAAGCCCATAGTTTTTTGGGAATAACATTTGCTAGAAACGGAAAGTTCAAAGACTCGATATTTCATTGCGAAAAAGCTAAGAGTTTAGACCCTAGCAATGCAGCCTATGCAGTTGCTCTGGGATTCGCCTATCAAGCAGCGGGCGACAACGACGCTGCAGCGACGTGCTTGCTCGAAGCTACAAAACAAGACGGCGTATCGCCGGACTCATTTAATCGCTTCGCAGCAATAGCTCATGAGGACTCCGGCCCCTGGCCCGCTCTTAAGCTTCTGGAGTATTCGATGGCCGTTAAGACTTCCACAGCAGCGCTCAACAACATTGGGGTCATGCTTCAGGATCTGAGCCTTCATGCGCTCTCTCTGCCGTTCTATGAAAAAGCCATATCACTTGACCCATCATACACGAAATCAGCCATAGCCATTGGTCATGTGCGCCTTCTTTTTGGTCAATTTGAACAAGGCTGGTCAGAACTCGAAGCGCAATTGATGGACCCGACTTCCATCGAACAACAAGAAAAAGAATTAAAGTTTTGGCAGGGAGAAGACCTTACTGAGAAAACGATACTTATCTTCTTCACAGCAGGCCTAGGCGAACATATCCTTCAATCTTCCTTGATAAGCGAATTGATACCAAAGGCTGGACGGGTGATTATTAAATGCTCAAGCCGGATGGTGGCGATTTTCAAACGATCGTTCCCTAGCGCTGACGTCATCTCTGGGGAAGACGTGGAACGCCTTTCAGATGCAGTTTCAACTGCTGATTTTCAATTTCCGAGCCTTCATATTGGAAAATATTACCGGCGGAACTTTGATGAATTTCCCAAAAGCACCGGCGGCTACCTTAAAGCAAACATAAACTTAACAACTACACTTCGGGAGAAATATCTAAAGCATGCGAGCGGTAAAAAGATAGTCGGCATCGCCTGGCACAGCCTCAACTCACAGATTGGAGGCTTCAAAGCGATACCAATTGAAGCTCTGAAACCGATCTTAGAAAACGACAAAATTCTTTTTGTAAGCCTGCAATATGGCAACATCACAGATCAACTAGATAAACTTTCGAGCTCAGCAAATATCGATATTTATAATGACGCTACTGTTGATCAGTTTGTCGATATGGACTCGTTTTTTGCACAAGTCGCCGCGATGGACCTGGTTATTACAATCTCCAACACAACAGCGCACGTTGCCGGTGCATTGGGAGTGCCAACCTGGGTGATGCTGCCTCGACAAGGATTAGGCCCCTTATGGTTTTGGTTCTTGGAGCGCACTAACAGTCCTTGGTACCAATCTGTTCGGTTGTTTAGACAGCAGGATCTCGGATCACAGGAGAGTGGTTGGTGGCATAGCGTTATTGATGACGTAGTGAAGAGTCTGAAGGCCTGGATTAAACGGCCACCTACGGCAACAAACCCAAAAAAATGAAAAACGCTTTAAGTCAAAAACTTGAAATTGCCGTGCGCCATCACCAAGCTGGAAACACCAGCGAAGCTGCACGACTTTACAACGCCATACTGCTTGAAGACCCACTTCAGCCCGATGCACTTAATCTGCTGGGTGTTATTGCCCATCAAAATAAGGCTTACGAGAGTGCCGTAGAGTATTTTGATCGCGCCATTTCTGTTGCGCCGAATATGGCGACCGCCCATTTCAACAAAGGCAATGTATTTAGGGACACAAAACATCCTGAGAAAGCCAAGTTAGCCTATGAGACTGCACTAAAAATCGACCCACGTTATCAAGACGCCATTCTAAACTTGGGATCTACCCTCTTCGACGAAGGCAATATGGAAACAGCACTATCGCATTTCCAGAAGCTGGCAGAAATCGACCCGGAACTTGCAACAGCTCACTATAACTTGGGCAAGTGTTTTCAAGCGCTCAACCGGCTCGAAGACGGGTATCAAACCATTTGCAAAGCTCTGCGACTACAACCCAATGATCCTGATGTTCATTTTGTGGCAGCAAGCTTAAGTGCTGAGGCCCAAAACTTTGAAGCCGCCATTCATCACATAGAAACCGCAATCAAATTGAGGCCAAATTGGTCTGCCGCCTATACGAACTATGGTAATTATTTAGCCGCGCTTGATCGCCAATCTCAAGCCGTCAACGCGTATGACATTGCCTTAAGTTTTGATCCCGAAAACGTGAACGCGAAGGTAAACCGGTCGCTCGCGCTATTAAGCCTGGGCGATTTTGAGAATGGCTGGAAAGACTATCGCCTGCGGGCGGATTCGGACGCCCCTTATTATAGCAGTATGGAGCTTTGCATTCCGAGTTGGAACGGTGAAAACGTCCAGGGCAGGAAGGTCTTAGTTTGGGGAGAGCAAGGGCTAGGCGAAGAAATCCTATATGCGGGTCTCATCGGTGAACTCACAAACTCTGCTGAGAGCTGTAAACTTCTATGCTCTCCAAAACTCTTAAGTTTGTTTAAAAGGTCATTTGCGAATCTAGAAAATCTGTCTATCGAGTCAAGCAGACCAGATGAAATGAGCACAGACCGCTTAAAGCAATTCGATTTTCATCTCTCATTGTCTGATTTGGGGGGTATTTTCCGCCCAACTGTGGCCTCCTTCCCTCCCCCAAAGCCCTATCTGATCCCAGATTCCGAGAAAAGCGAACTGATACGGCAAGACTTAGAAGCCAAATTCGGTTCACAGAGGCTATTCATCGGTCTGTCGTGGGCCAGTTCCAACACAATAATCGGGTCTAATAAAACGATCCCCCTAGACCAATGGAGAAAAGTACTCGCGTTACCAGACCTTACCTTTGTAAACGCCCAATATGGCGACTCAGCAAAAGATGTCCATCTTTTGCCCGGAAATTTAGCCGAATCCATAGTTACTTTAGATGCGATCAACTTGGACGGAGACCTCGACGACACCTTAGCTTTGCTGGCGGCTTTAGACTTGGTTCTGAGCTGCAGCAACACCACGGCCCACCTTGCGGGCGGTGCCGGACTCAACACCTGGGTTCTGGTACCATCGGGACGCGCCCGTCTTTGGTACTGGTCGACAAATGGTGAAAGCAGCAGATGGTACGACTCAGTGAAAATTTATCGCAAACCTAAGGGTGGGTTGTGGGCTTCGCCCCTGAGCAAAATAACCCGTGATCTCTCAAACAATCAGGTTCTAAACACCGGGTCATAGATGCTGGAATATGGAGTGTGTGGTAAATTTACATCACTCGCACTTTCACCCAACCTTATGGCTTGACTTTCATACCCCGAAGCGGTGTTATATATAGGCGCTGACGGGCGCACGCGTATGCATGCGCGTAACCTTTTAAATCAGATATCTGGAAACTTTAAGGGGATCCTTTAGTTATGAAAAGACAAACACTTCTAATTGGTGGCGCTCTGTTGGCAACAACGGCTCTATCTACAAATTCTTACGCAGCAGCAACCATCAAAACTCCAGCTGCTGCGGCTGGCGTGCCAGCAGCCTATAATATTCCAAAAGTTGCGGCTCAAATTTTTGGTGGCGCAACTCCTCAAAATATCACAGTTGGCCTTCACAACTTTGCTATTGATTTCGCGGCACCAGCCGGTTTGACAGCAACGTTTGACGTTAACCTTGATTTTGTAGGGGCTCAATTGAACGCCTACACCGGACAGCGCACCGCTTTTGCAGAATCTACCGCTGCAGGTGGAACTTTGATAGCTGTCAGCTTCACCGGTTGTAATGTGCAGTTGCTTCAAGAACGTATCGTTATTGATACCTGCCTTGCGAATTCTACAACCAAACGTATTGATGTCTTAACCGTCTCTGGCATTACTTATGATGAAGCTAACGGTCTAGCCACTGCTGGAGCGAACATTTCGGTAAGTGGTGTTGCAGTTGGTACAACGTCTCGTACAACATTTGAGACCCTCGCAAGTACAAACATCGTGACCAGTGCAAATGCTCTGTCCGGCGCTGTTACTGCAGGTGCCACGCTAAATATCAGCAACACAGCAACGCCAACCGCCTTCTCCAAGCTGGCCAGCGCTGCAACAACTGGTAGCTTAGCTAAAGTGGACTCCACCTTAAATCCGAGCGTTGTCGGTGGGACATTGACTGGCGGCTTTTTGACCGTTGTTAGCACTCTGTCTGCAACTACTGAACTCACTGTTACCCATGGTGTGTTGACAGATGCAGCAACATCGAAAGTGGAAGTCAGCCTGACTGGTACTGGGGTTGTTGGCTCGTTTACACCAACTACTACTGCCGGTTCCGTTGCTTCGTTCAACATAACAGCCGAAGCCAGCTTAATCGGTTCGTTTGATGTTAATGTCCAGTTCAATGGCACTACAGCCATTTCAGAGTGGGCTGCAGGTACGGTTGCGATTGCGTTCACAACAGGTACGGCGACTGAAACTGCTGCTACTGGTGCCTCAGGTGCAACAGCAGCACTTACCCGCAGCGGGTTCACAACAGAACTCAACACGGTTCAGTCCAGCTTCGGTAATGGCTCATCAGTGTTCCAGTCCTTTGTACGGATCACGAACAACGGTGCGGTACCAGGAACTGTAAGCGTTGTAGTGAAGAACGATAATACTGGTGCAACCATCGGTACTTTCACAACGGAAAGCATCGAATCTAAGTCATCGCTGCAAATCGGCATGCCTCAGATCGAAGCCGTTGTTGGTGTACCAACAAGTAACACTCTGTACCGCTTGGAGTTCTCAGGTGCGATCGACGGTTATGTACAGCATGTGATGTACAACGTTGTAAATAACACCCTAACCGATCTGTCAGGCTTCAGAGCTGTTAACCCATAAGCTTGATGACATAATTCAGCTCTCTTTGAGTTGAGTGAAGGGGAGAGTGCCACGCACTCTCCCCTTTTTCTTTCGCGCTTTTTATGTGGTTGTTATGTGAAAAGTGGATCGCTACACGCTCCAACATGACATTGGATTAACTTCTCTTCGTAAACTGTTAGATCTATTCATACTCCCACTGTTATCAGCTAGAGATACTCAATGTCAGCGTATGAATATGAAGCTGTAGACGGCACTGGCAAAGCTCTTGTCGGGCATATTAAATCCGACACTAAAAAAGAGGCTCTTAGACTGTTGGCCTCAAGGGGGTTAACCCCGGTTTCTTTAGAGCGCCAAAAACCTAAAAAAACGAAGGCAGGCCTGTTTTCAAGAAAACGTGCACCCTCGTCGCAAGATTACATCCTGACTGTCAAACAGTTAGCACTTCTGCTTAATTCAGGTGTCCCTCTCATAACTGCAGTCGACACACTCAAGTCTCAGGGATTACATCCTGATTTAATAGAAGCATTCGAGAGTATGTCGAAGGCACTCAGGTCAGGTGCATCATTCTCTAGTGCCTTCGCACGTGCAATACCCAGTTTACCTGGCTATGCCTTTCAACTCAGTGCAGCAGGAGAGACTATCGGCGAACTTGGGCCGGCGCTTTCTGATACCGCGACGCAAATGGAGTACGAATATCAAATAAAACAGGATATCAAAAATGCGTTAACCTATCCTGCGATACTCGTTTCGGCGGGACTTGGAGCCGTTCTATTCATATTTTTAATCGTTGTCCCGCGCTTTTCAGCGATGCTTGCCGCCTCTAAAGAGCCCCTCCCTCTTCTCTCCCAGGTGGTTCTATCCACAGGTATGTTCCTCAGCGAGAACAAGGCTATTGTTTTCTCGGCATTGGCTGCCGCTCTAATGGTGCTCGGTTGGGGGTATAGACAACCGGCAGCACGAGATTGGATACGGCAGAACTTGGTTTCCTTACCCTTGCTCGGGAGTTGGCTTAAAGAAGCTGAACTTGCAAAATGGGCTTCCATGCTTGGAACCATGCTTCGTCATGGGGTCGATCTGATCAAAGCGCTTGAATTTGCCCGGGGAACTCTTGGAATAAAGACGATTAGCACCCGCATGGAACAAGTCAGCAAGCAAGTGCGGGCCGGAAAGTCATTGTCCATCGCAATGCGCGATCAGGAAACTTTTTCAGATACAGCCTTAAGCCTGGTGCAGGTCGGCGAAGAGTCGGGCGAACTGCCAAGTATGCTGACTTCACTCGCGAGGCTTTATGAGGATTCAGGTCGTCAGAGGATGAAACGTTTTCTTCTTATTCTCGAGCCTGCTGCCATAATCCTTATTGGAGTTGTGATCGGTGGAATCGTAACAGCCATTATGCTAGCTATAACAAGTGTAAATCAGGTCTCACTATAAAGAACTTTAGTTATGCAAACTGCAAGTCGAACAACTATGCATCATAACCATATAGCAAACCATCGCGGCTTCACTTTGCTAGAGATGCTTGTTGTACTGGTTATAATTGGGTTGGTAGCCAGCTTGGTGGGACCACAGTTGCTGGGGCGTGTAGACAGTTCTAGAGTTACTGCGGCTGATACACAGATAAGGATGTTAAAAGGCGCACTCGATACATTGAGGCTCGATGTCGGTCGATATCCTTCAGCTGAGGAAGGACTGTCTATTTTGATGACAGCGCCTGCGGACGATAGAACAAGACGTAAGTGGCAAGGGCCATACCTATCAGAAGGCGTACCCCTGGACCCTTGGGGTAATCCTTACCAATACAAGCCAAACACCTCGACTTCTGTAACGCTCTACAGTTTCGGTGCTGACGGAAAAGAAGGGGGGGAAGGAATGGACGCAGATGTTGGATTCCTGGCCTCGACAACACCCTGATATCATGAAATCAGTCGCAGGCTTCTCTCTGCTGGAGATGCTTGTGGTCGTTTTTATTATCGGCCTAGCTGCTGCTGTGGTTCTTCCAAACCTACCCCGCCTCTTTGATCGCGTCTCATTTGCGAACGAGCGAGATAATTTATTCAGGTCTATCAATACACTTCCATTTCAAGCCTATAGCACCAATCAAGACTATGTTTTGATTGGTGCTAATCAAGCTGACATTGATAGCCTCACAGATGGCTCAGACGGATTGATTGACGTAAACAACTTGGATGGACTCGGTCCATTCAGAGGCACGATGTTATTTAATGCAAAAATCGACATACCAGAGGGTTGGGATCTGGAGGTTCCGACGCCGATACTTTATCGCGCATCAGGGTTTTGCTCTGGTGGGCAAGTCACCATTTCGACCGGCTCAGTAAGACTAGAGCTTAACTTGAACTCACCGTATTGTCAGATAACAACAGACGAAGAATGACAGCACAACTTCACACGTTGCGACTGCGCCTGAGACGAGGGTTCACATTAATTGAAGCGATTGTCGCAGTCGCAATTATTGGGATGACTGTCCTTCCAATTATGCTGCTCATAAGTGAATCACTGACTCAACTATCACGGGCCGCTAATGCCAGTTCACGGTCTATCGCAATGGAATCCATCCTAGCATTGATCGATCCTATAAATCCCCTATCTACCCCATCTGGCGCAATAGACATGGGAGGTTACAGCTTCTCATGGAGCAGCACTGTTTTAGTCACTCCAAACAATACGATACAAATAAGGGCTGGCTTAGTTGGCTATAAAGTTGGATTTTACGAGGTTGAGGTAAACGTCCAAAAAGATGACAACGAGTGGTTTAACTTCAGTGCTCGTAAAGTTGGTTATGAGCGCATAGCAGTCAATATGCCATTTGCAGACGAAGAATGACTAAGCACACCCATCAGTTACGAAGAGGATTTACACTCCTTGAAGTCATCGTCGTGCTGACGATAACCAGTTTAATAACTGCAATACTGATGCAGGGGTTATCAATCGTTCTCGATACGAGATTACGGGTTGCACGTGAATTAGTGCGTATAGAAACATTAAGTTTACAAAGCAGTATCATTAAAAGCCCACTCGTAGGCGTTCTGCCCGGCTTTGACGAAAGTAAAGACAGCTTTTCTGGCCAAGAACGACGCCTAAGAGGATTAACTTTGACACCTCTCAGGGGCACGATCGGAGCCCCCACGTCATTTGAAATGTTTCTTCAATATATATCTAAAGATGACGCGACAGAATTGGTTTACATAGAAGAAGGATATGAGCCAGTCCGCCTGGCAAAATGGGAGGGAGATTCTGGTGCGTTTTCTTATCGAGGACGGTCTGGCGACTGGCGAAAGAGTTGGCCGCCGAACCCGAGTGCCTTATATCCGGATGAGCTCTTCAAGCAGACACCAATATCCATACAAATTGTATCGGGCTTACCGCTTTTCAGTTCTGTCACCAGAGTAATGGGACCTCATGAACGCCTCAATCCTGTGCGCACGGGACCATTCGGCAGCATCAGTCAATGATCGGTCACCCGGATTTTAGCGTCAAACTCCACGAGGCTGCGCAGCAATTACAGCAGGGTAATGCCCGCGAGTGCGTCAACAGGTGCAAAAAAATACTAATTACGCATCCAAACCTCGCGGATGCATATCATCTATTGGCGCTTTCTTATCGGGCACTTAAAGAAATAGAAAATGCCTATGAAGCAATTAAACGCGCCATGTCACTTGCGTCAAGCAACTCAACAATCCTTAACACCTCAGGTTTGATTCACCTGGAAAGCGGTAAGCCCGATGCCGCTAAGAAAATATTACTAAAAGCAGAAAAATTAGACGGCTCCAGGCCCGCCATCTATGCGAATTTAGGCCACGTCTACAATCGGTTAGATAAACCAGCCTTTGCAGAAGCGAGCTATCGCAAAGCCCTTAAACTCGACCCCAACTCTTACGATGCTTTCGTACACTTAGCCTTGATTCTCAGAAAGCAAAAACGGCTAGGCGAACTTAACGCTAATTATAGTGATCTTTTAACAAGGCAACCGACTGATCCAGGTATAACAATGATCAAAGGCCTGATCGCGATAGACGAAAAAAGGTATGAAGATGCCAGGTCTTTATTAACATCAGCACTGCAAACCCTTCCCGATTCACCTATGCTTTGGAGCAATCTTGGGTTAGTTCAGAACCACCTAGGGGATACCGATTCCGCTAAAATATCGTGCAATAAAGCTGTTAAACTTGCCCCTGATCTTTCTGAGGCTCGTCTGAATTTAGCAGACTTATACAAGTATGAAGACCCTTCGTTTGCCCGACGACATTTATTGATAGCCTTAGAACATCAACCGAACCACGCTGCAATTCTGGATATGGTAGGCTTCACCTATTTCATAGAACACCAATTTGATCAGGCTATAAAATACTACTCTCTTGCACTTGCAGTTGAGCCGGAGTTCAATACAGCCTCTTATCATATGGCGGGAGCTTGTTTCCAAAAAGGTGATTTTAGCGAGGCCTGGAAATTCTATTCCTTGAGATACGGCCCAACAGGCCTCAGATTCAGCCCTGTGACAAACAATCTTCCATCCCTGACAGCCGCACCATCAGAGTCTGATTTGCTTTTGGTTTGGACAGACCAAGGAATCGGTGATGAAATACTGCAACTCGGATGCATATCAGATGCCTACGAAGACGGCGTCCCGCTTGTTATTGCAACCAGTGAGCGGCTCAAGCCAATAACAACGCGCTCATTCCCTAACGCCACATGCATAAGCACTATTGAACTTTCAGAATCACCCAGTCTTTTGAACGATGTTACGTTACAAACTCCTGCATTCACTCTGGCCTCTTTCTATCGAAAGACGGCAAAAGATTTTCCTCAGCGTGATTTTTATCTGAGAGCAGATCAAAGCAAAAGCTCTGCCCTTCGAGACAAATACCTTAAACTAAGCCAGCAAAAAAAATTGATAGGCCTTTCATGGAAAAGTGCGAGTCAGATCAATGGCAATTTTAAATCTATCCCGCTGAAAGACTTTGGAGCAGTTTTAGAAACTGAAGGCTGCTCTTTTGTAATTTTACAATATGGGGACGTCGAAGAAGAGATACGAGAACTACCGCAGCACACATCACGCCGACTGATAATAGACTCAGGTATTGACCCGCTGATCAATCTTGATGATTTTTCTAATCAAGTGCGCTCACTAGATGCCGTAATCACCACAAGCAATGCGACCGCCCACATGGCTGGTGCGTTGGGTGTTCCAACCTGGAATTTAGTACCAAAAACTGGTCCGGGCTGGCTTTGGTATTGGTTTTGCGAAACACATGATAGCCTTTGGTATCCGTCCATGCGCGTATTGCGACAGGCACCAAACAACAGTTGGGGCAAGGCGTTAAAATCAGTGCAAAAAGAATTAGCCATACTTACTTCAGGTGACGAAAGCCTTACAGGTAATTAACTCGCCTACTTAGGCTTTTCTCTTTAGTTAGCTTAGGCGTCTCCTGGTTAAACTAAATCTGGCCTTTTCAGATAGTTTATTGGCCGCTTATATGAACTTTAGGCGTCACTTCTACAAACCGGTTTTAGAGAGTCCGCTTGAAGCGGCAATGATATGAAAATTTCGATAAAACTATCGCGCGGTTTCATACTGCCACTATCCCTTTGGATCATTGCCGTTATGGGTTTAGCGGCGGCAGTATTATCTGAGTGGGTTACCGATGCAGTTAATAATGCAATAGCTATCCAAGACAAAGCCGACGCAGAACTTGCATTTGCTAATATTCGTAACGAATTAATATTTGCACTCGCTAGGCAACCCATGACATTCCGTGGTGTGGCGTTAGACGCACTCCCAGATCAAGGACTTAGTCCAGACCCTTTCAACGAAATATTGAATAGTGAATTTGGTGATGGCGAGACGATCATTCTCGATGGCAGGGCCTTAACGGTCTCCAGCAACCCAAGATATGCAGTCAAAATACAAGACGGAAGAGGACTGGTTAATCTAAATATCGCTAACAGTAACACGTTGAGAAGCTTCTTCACCTCATTGAACATTAACGCAACGCTTCACGATAGCTTGATTGATACGCTGCTCGACTATCGCGATGAAGATGACCTAACGAGACTTTCTGGGGCCGAAATCAATGACTACGAGAACTTAGGGCTAAGTCGGCCAACCAATTACCAACTCCTAACCCCACTAGAAGCTCAAAGAATAATTGGGTGGTCAGCAGTACCAGAAATCTGGAAAGCTCATTTTAAAACGCCAATATTGACAACCTGCAGATCTAACGGATTCAATCCCAACACGGCTCCACCAATAGCATTGCAAACTTATATAGACGGACTCAGTTCTGACGCAGCTAGCCTATTAATTACTGCCCGCGAGACATACCCTTTCCGGAACATTCAAGATATCGGAAATGCGGCCGGATTAATCCTGGTGGCACAACCATTCTTTTACAGTTTTGTGCCAGGACAGTGCTTTATTGTTGACCTTATAGACAAAGAAAAAAATGAAACAATACGTTTCTCTCTTACATTACTCCGAAGGGAGCCGGACCAGCCCTGGCAAATAGACTATGTTTATAAAATTCCTAAAATCATCCAAGAGCGAGTGGCAGACCTCGATCCAAAATATACTTTCCCCAAGCCCGAAGATATTGCGCGAGGGACAGATTGACTTAGAAAGTGCTTCAGAGTCCGATAGAAATGTTATCTGGGTGCCCGCTCGAAAGCACTTAAAGCATGCCACCTTCTCAATTCCTGGGCAATTGAGTGGACGACAAAAAGAGTCTGCACTAAGCCTAAAAGTCGAGGCGTGGTCGCCGTTTAATGAGACTGGCTATGTAGTTGCATGGTCTGGAAACGTTGCTTGCGTGTTTGCATGGGACAAAAAGCAGATACGCGAAAAAATAAGAGAATGCGGTTACGACCCAATCAAATGCAAAGTTATACCTGAAGCCTTTATGCGTCAGAGTATACCTGATGGTTTACGCCTTGTTCGATGTGTAAAAGGTATGGAAGGCCAGTTCTGGAAAGACAGCATACTCATGGCATCAAGATGGTGGCAAAGCGCGCCTCCCGTGAACGAATGGTATTTATTCTCTCGCATAGCAGGACAACAGGGAGGCAGCGGGTTACCAGATGTAACAGAACCGATATGGCTTGATAAAGCTTGGCACGAAAACCCTAAAAGCGGTGATTTAATTAGTTATGTCATTAGCTATCAGCCAGCACGCGCCTTCGCGACTGTTATGTTAATCTTACCTGTCGCCTTCTTGCTTGCACAGATAACAACATACATGGTTCAAAATTGGCTTATTAATAAAGAGATTGCAGCAATAGAGGGTACTAGCCAGTCAATTAGAGCAAGCCGACTTAATGCATTAATGGCTCTTGAAACTGCAGAAGACATCTCGTCACTACACAAATACCCCCATCAAATTGAAATACTCGCGCGTGCACACAGTCTGCTTTATGAGTACGGTGTAACTCTACTCAGCTGGGAGTACGATTCTGGTGATCTAGAATTTGGCCTAGACCTCACCTCTGACCTTGATCCTAGAATTTTTATAAAAGCTTTTGAGGATGATAATTTATTTTCAAACGTCAGTGCAAGTACGAGCGGCCAAACGCTCATCGTCAGGATGAAAATCGCATCCTCGACAGGGGGTAATCAGGATGGCTAAATACCCTACTTTAGAAACTATCATTCCTAAAGCAAAAGCGCTCTTGCTCGACTTTAAAGCCGAGTTAAGCGCTAATGAACGACTTAAATGGCTTGTCGTAGCTATCGGTTGTCTTCTTTATGTTGGGCCAGTTCTTTATTTGGAGAGCTGGTCTAGCTCAACAAAAGTAGAAACACAGTCATCACAAGCTAAGCTTGCTCAACTCAAGGCTCAGGTAAGTGAGACAAGATGGCCAGAGCGAGCAGCAGAGGCTGAGAAATTCGTCAAACTACTGGAGCAAAGGTACTGGCCAGGCGACACACCTGGCCTAGCAGAGGCCGGTTTTGAAAGATGGATACGCACTAATCTGGAAAGGCATGGAATGGAAGTGCGTCAAGTGCAGCTATCCAGGGGCCCTGTTGCAAATATTAACGGAAATTCTGCAGCTTTATCGTCACTGCAGCATATACGAGCAAAAGTATTAGCGCCGTTGGAGGAAGTAGGGCTCATACGTTTTTTGAACGACACGGCAACCAGTGAGCCCTGGGTGATAGTTGAGCAATTGATTATCCGACCAGGCAGAAATGCAAGAGTTGAGATGGACCTAATGACGGTGTTCAAAACAAGAGATGGCGCAGGATGAACATTGACATAAAGCACTATATCGTCACCATGCTTAGGAACATAAAAGATCGCATGCGGTCAATTTTTATTGTTTCATGCTCTATCGCCTTCGGTGTGGTGACTTCAATAGTTGGTCTAGTAAATTCTGGAAGTAATTTAGACCCTAACAATTCTTGGCAACTTCCAGCGCCTGTAACCCTTAACCTTCAGACTGACATCGACACAATGTTAGCCGCCCCTCTATTCGGAGGCGAACCACTCGACATAATCCCTCCGGTTGAGGAAGCAGTTGAAGCTTCACTTGACGGGGATCGCTGGCAGTTATTGGGCATCGTGAGTAGGGGAAATCAATGGAACGCCGTCACCCTCAATTTGGTGACCGGAAAGTTAAATCTGTTTGAGATTGGAGACACTCTACCAGGGGGGGAAGTGTTAACAATGATTGCAGAAAATGAGATAAAATTTGAAAAACAAAGCCAGAGCATGCGTATAGCGCTTTTTGGTAATGCCGAAAGTTTGGAGTTAGACTAATGAATTTACTACCTGGAAATTCGGTTAAGTCGTTCGCAATTGTACTACCACTATTTTTAATCTCTGGGTGCACAACGGTTCCGCGGACTCCAATTACGACGCCTCTCTTTACGCAGAAAGACCGAACGGCCGCCGATATTGAGTCTGCTCAACTGGCAGGACCCGCTGCGGGTCGCGAGAAATTATTAGCTGAGCCTGGCTTGATGACACCAATTGGAAGAAATGCAGGCGCACCAGTTGTGAGCGATCGCCCCCCCTCCTTAACTGGGCAAAACATCAGTATTAACTTCGAAGGTGTAGGGCTCCCCACATTTATAAATACCGTATTCGGTGAACTCCTAAACTTAACATTTGAGATAGATAGTGCAGTGTTGTCCAGGGAACAGCTTGTCACACTACGTACTGCAGAACCGGCAACGCCAGACTCTTTCTATCAACTCGTCACACAAGTCTTAGCAAATTACGGTATCAGCATTGCTTACCAAAACGGTGTCTATCGCGTCATTGAGAATGCACAGGCCCAAACAGAGATTCCCCGCATCATTAGGTCTCGGGCATTTTCGAATGTCCCCGGCGACATGAGGCCTGTGTTTTATTTTGCAACGGTTGACAACATTCGCGTTCAAACAATGCAGAACTGGCTAGACCTTACCCTTAGAGGGAGGTTGGACATCTTCATTGTTCCATTTTCAAATGCTTTGATTTTACTTGGAACCGGCGAGGACATTGCCGCTGCACTTGACTTGATAGAGATATTAGATCAGCCAACCTTAGCAGGTAGTAGAAGTTTAAAAATATCACCAGCTTATTGGAGTGCTGACCGGCTTACCACTCAGCTCTTGGAAGTTCTTCAAGCAGAGGGGTACTCGATTGAAAAAGGCTCTGATTCTGTTGCCTCCATCAAGCTTATACCTGTGCAAGCACTCAACACTATCATTGTTTTCGCCGCGAGTGAGGAAAACTTACGACATGTCACCAACTGGGCAGCTGAACTAGATCAGCCTGGACAGACAATTAACACCAGCGGTGTATTTTATCATCAGATCAAAAACACCAATGCTGAAGAAGTTGCGGGACTTATAAGTCAGGTCTTAGGAGTAACTGAGGAAGGCGCAGTCATTGGTGATGAGCAAACGACTGGCAAACAGGTTAATAAATCTGTCGTAGTCGACACATCAAGAAACGCCATTATTTTCCAAGGCAGTGCAGAGCAATACTCTCAGTTCAGGTCTTTAGCAGATCAAATGGATAGAGCACCCTATGAAGTCCTTATAGAGGCCACTGTAGCGGAAGTGACGTTAGATCAAGGTCAATCATTAGGTGCTGTACTAAAATTTGACGATACCGCATCTGGTTCAAACTCTTTCGCCATTGAGTCTAGCGACGGTCTTTCCGTTAACTTAATTCGTGATAATGGAAGTTTCTCGGCCTCACTTAACGCTGCAGCTGATGAAAGCAAAGTCTCTATTCTATCCAGCCCCAGACTGGTTGCCGCCAGCGGTAAAACTGCGACAATGCAAGTTGGGACTCAAGTACCCATCATTACAACACAGCAAACTGCACCAGACGGCTCTACAAATGGGACTAGCAACATACTTCAACAAGTTCAGTATCGTAGCACCGGTGTAGTGCTGACGATTTCCCCTATCGTAAATTCTAGCCAGCGCGTTGAGCTAACAATTCAACAGGAAGTAAGTGATGCACAAGCAAATGATACCTCAGGCATACAAAGCCCTTTGATTCTCACACGGAGCTTTTCAACCACTTTATCAATTGATGATGGCGAAACAGTTCTATTGGCAGGCCTGATTTCAGAAAATTTCAGCAAAGGAAATAATGGAATTCCATACCTTAAAGATATCCCTTTGTTGGGGAATTTGTTTAAGAGCCAATCACAGGGCTTAAACAGAACAGAGCTTATCGTTCTGCTTACGCCTTATATAATAGATAATCGAGACACGTCGCGATTGGTGCGTGACGCATTCAGGGCGCAGCTCGGAGAGCTAGAAAATTCTTATCCACAAAATACAGAACAAGAATGATGCACATTATTATAAATACCGAAAATATTCTGAAGCCGGTTAGAGTTTTTTTTCTAATATCATGCGTTCTTACTCTTGCTGCATGTACGACATATCGGACATCACAACAAACGCGTGACTATTGGTACCCTAACGACTCGTATCACAGCACGCTTACTCTTGAGCAACTGGAAGATCTAGGGAAAGCAGGCTCAGACGAGGCTCTCATTGACCTAGCAATTCGCTACATGAGCGGAGACAGAGTAGAACGCAATCAATCCTTTGGCATTGAGATTCTAGAAGATATCTCGTCTCGCGGAGACCCCAGAGCACAGTACTTCCTTGGGTCTGCCTATCTTCTAGAAGCTGGTGTCCCCCTCTCTCATAAGGATGCGATACATTGGTTGGAGAAGTCAGCCAACGGAGGGTATGACTTGGGTCAGTATTGGTATGCTTATATGCTGTCTAGGGGGCAAGGCGTTGAAGCTGTTGATTGGGAAGCTGCAATACCTTGGTTCAGAAAAGCAGCCGTTCAAGGACATACCGACGCTCAGTTCAGTTTGGGTGAAGCATATGATAGCTGCAAAGGTGGTCTAGACCGTGATTTTTCTGAAGCTGCCAAGTGGTATCGAAAAGCCTTCGTAGAAGGCAAGAGTATTCTTGCAAACTTCAATCTTCGCCGCCTAATTGATTTAGGCCTCATAGAATGGCAAGAAGGTGATCCAGGTGTACGTCCTACTAAATTCGAAGAGATCGGTGATGATTATTATCAACCCTGCCCGGATGGTCAGAAAGATCCAATTTTTAACTAAGGCTCCGGGTGTAACCCTTAAGCTCTGGAAATAATAAGATTTGATAGCATGACGACACAAATTGAACTCGCAATTACTATAGGCATATTAGTTTTAGAAATCGCCCTGCTTGCTCTTTGTTATTATAGGGCCAAGCAACCACCAGATCCGCTAAATCCAAGAATTCTAAACTACGGGTTACTCATGGTCATAATGGTATTGGTATTCTTAGCGACACTGGCACATGTGATAAGCTTGGCAACAGGAACCCAGGTTCAGCCTAGGCGTCGAAAAGGCATGTAGGCTGGACGTCAACACAATCTCTAACGTTCGCATGCGAGCAAGTAACACTTTAGCACCATAGTCACCCTGCGCAGGATGCGCTAATGAGCCGCGTACTCTCGTTGCAATCTCTGATACTCGGGGTTGCCTGGATCTAGTTGCACAGCCTTTGAAATAAACTCGTGCGCCTTCGCATGCTGCTTCTTATCAGCCTCCACCAGAGCAAGACCATAATAGACCTGAGGAAAGTCTTTTGTGCGATCAAGTGCATAATTGAGATACTTACCTGCGATATCAAACTGATTACAGAAAATAGCGCTCAACCCCGCACTCACATGATACTTAATTTGGTCTGGCGCTATTTCAGCCGCTTGATGATATGCCTTCAGAGCTTCGGGAAATTTCTGAAGGTTCTGGTACGTATCTCCTAATGCTGCGAAGACATCTTCGCGCCCTGGGTCAATTTCCCCAGCCTTATTAAAAGATGTGATCGCATCCTCTAACCGCCCCACAACAAGATAACTGTGACCCAACACGTGATGGTACTCAGAAACCGATGGATCGGATTCAATTGAAGCTTCCAAATAACTTATGCCGTCTTCAAATTGACTGCGCTGGCAGGCAAGAACCCCTAGAAGTTTCAGAGCCTCTGCATTTTTGGGCTCATCGACAAGAATGTTCAGGTAAGCCTCTTCTGCGTCATCAAACTTTTCAGCCTGATGCAAGCTTAGGGCCGCTTCTAATTTTGCTTGGCTCATTTTACTCTACCTTCATTTATTCTAGCCCATCACATCTTAACACGCGCTAAGGCACTGAAAATTCAAGATTACCTAGTGTTCTAGTCAACCAGCACGCATGGTTCAAATGAAAAAAAACTTATGCTTCTTACCGGCATAGCCTGCGTCGGCAAGCCAGGAGACTTGACCACCTGTAGAATACCGTTAAAATCTAAAATGTGGTGATTTGAAGACCGGATTGCGGCCACGTTAAATAAATCGCTAAAAAGGTCGAGGGCTCTGCCCCCGCCTCAACCGGTCGGGGGTTTTTTATTGTCTAAAAGGGCACACAATGACCATCGATTATGAGAGCCAACGCAATTGGCAGCCGCAAACTCAGGCCGTTCGCGGGGCAACAGTCCGCAGCCAATTTGATGAGACCAGTGAAGCCATCTTCTTAAATTCTGGCTATGTGTACAAAACGGCTGAGGAAGCTGAGTCAGCCTTTAACCAGGAGATCGAGCGGTACGTTTACTCTCGGTTTAGAAACCCGACGGTAACGATGTTTGAGCAACGCCTCGCATTGCTCGAAGGTGCTGAGGATTGCCGCGCAACAAGTAGTGGAATGGCTGCTGTCTTTGCTGCGCTCGCCAGCCATTTAAGTGCAGGGGATCGCTTGGTCGCGTCGAGAGCTCTATTTGGCTCCTGCCAGTACATCTGCGCTGAATTATTGCCACGTATGGGTGTTATTACAGAAATCGTGGATGGCCGGAATATTGATGAATGGAGCACCGCCTTAGCCACACCCGCGCATGCCGTTTTTATTGAGTCTCCCTCCAATCCGGGGCTTGAAATCATTGACGTAGCCAAGGTTTGTGACCTAGCGCATAAGGCAGGTGCAACTGTGTTTGTTGACAACGTATTTGCAACACCTGAGCTGCAAAAACCCCTAGAGTTAGGGGCTGATGTCATCATCTACTCAGCGACCAAGCATATTGACGGACAAGGTCGATGCCTTGGCGGTGCAGTACTGGGAACGAAATCTTTCATAGAAGACACGCTGACGCCATTCATCCGCCATACCGGCCCCTCCTTAAGTCCTTTTAACGCATGGGTGTTATTGAAGGGGCTAGAAACGCTTTCGCTGCGTATGGATCGCCATTGCGATTCTGCTCTAGAAATAGCATCCTATCTCTCAAGTAAATCGGAGTTCAATCGCGTCCTTTATCCCGAATTACCGTCGCACCCACAACATGAGCTTGCTATGCAACAAATGAAACGTGGGGGGACAGTCATTGCTCTAGAATTAGCTGGCGGCAAAGAGAGCGCATTTAAGTTCTTGAACGCACTTAAAGTGATCGATATCTCAAATAATCTGGGCGACGCTAAGAGTCTGATGTGCCACCCGGCGACAACAACACATCAACGCCTGAGCGATGATGAAAAAGCGACCGTAGGCATAACTCCTGGATTTTTACGCTTTTCAGTGGGGTTGGAGTCTGTTCAAGATCTTATCGCAGACATTAACCAAGCTTTGTTAGCTTGACTGATCGATATGATCATGGGCACTTCTAAATTAAAATTAAACTTTGGTTGATTTGAGATGTACGAAAAGACAACACGTGAAATAACCGTCAAGGTTCAGACGTTTTATCTGGATGAACAGTCAGAGCCCGATGAAGCACGTTACGTATGGGCTTATAGAGTCAATATAGAAAACCTAGGAGATGAGACCGTCCAACTCATGAATAGGCATTGGCGTATAACCGACCAGCTGGGACGTTTGCAGGAAGTAAAAGGTGCCGGAGTTGTCGGCGAACAGCCTGTGCTTAACCCGGGCGAATCTTATGAGTACACAAGTGGTACTCCACTCCCTACCCCATCCGGCATTATGGTTGGAACTTACGAAATGGAAAGCTCTGCTGGAGAAAGGTTTAACGTAGAGATTCCGGCATTTTCCCTCGATAGCCCCTACGATTCTGCGTCCGTCAACTAGGTTTATTGATCTGACAAGTTGGCGGCTTCGTAACAAGAGCGTAAAATAGACTTTCTTGTGAGCCAGTTTTTGGGCTACGGCGGTCCGAAGGGAGCAATAATGACAAAAATTCACTTAGGATCGACGGACAAAATACCTAAAGACCATGGCGAGAACAAAGTCTCCAGCGACCGGCCAACACGAAGTGAAGCCGAGGCCGCTGTTCGCACTTTAATCCGTTGGGCCGGTGACGAACCAACGAGAGAAGGTCTTCTTGCCACACCTGATCGGGTGGCACGATCCTATGAAGAATTTTTTGCAGGGTACTGGCAAGACCCAGAAGCAATTTTACGAACAACCTTTGAGGAGACCGAGGGATACGATGAAATGGTCGTACTCACTGGTATCGATTACGAATCCCATTGCGAACACCACATGGTCCCCATTATCGGGAAAGCTCATGTTGCATACTTGCCAGATAACAAGGTGGTCGGTATCTCAAAACTTGCCCGTGTTGTTGATGCCTATGCCAAACGTCTCCAAATCCAAGAAAAAATGACAGCGCAAATTGCAAACACAATCAACGACGTCCTCACACCTAAAGGTGTCGCTGTTGTTATCGAAGGCAATCATGAATGTATGAGCACACGCGGGGTTCACAAACCCGATGTCACGATGGTGACAAGTACGATGCTTGGAGCCTTCCGCGATGATCCATCAACCCGAAGAGAGTTCCTCGCCTTTATCGGCAAGTGAAGGGCTAAACGCAACAATCTTTGATATGCTGGCAATGAAGGACTTTTGAGTTCGTCGCACGTCCTTTATGCTCTGAATTGCTGATAAAGGTCAGCTTGCTGTATTTAAGTATGGCAGAAATCGGAGCTGAACTGCCATGACGTACATCGTTATAGACTTTCGGCCTGTATTTCTCGTCATCGGGCTTCTTCTCATTATTCTCGCTTTGGGTATGGGAATCCCTGCAGTCGTTGATCTGAGCATCGGCAATCCAGACTGGACAGCGTTCGCAGCAGCTGGCGCATTCACTCTCTTTGTCGGCGCAGCGACTGTTATGACAACGCGGACAGGAGAGGTCACCCTTACCTTACGACAGGCGTTTCTTTTAACGACATTGTCCTGGATCGTCTTGCCTGCTTTTGCCTCTCTGCCTTTTATGATTTCTGATTATCGATTGAGCTTCACCGATGCCTTTTTCGAAGCGATGTCGGGCATCACGACAACAGGCGCAACGGTTATCACGAATTTGGACGCTGCACCTCCCGGCCTTTTGTTATGGCGAGGCATTCTTCAGTGGCTGGGGGGCCTCGGGATCATCATTATGGCTTTGACCATACTGCCTATGTTGAAAGTCGGCGGCATGCAAATGTTCAAAGTCGAGGGGTTCGAGGCGCAAGAAAAAGTATTGCCCCGTGCCACGCAAGTTGCTGCGGCCCTTGTTATCGTTTTTGTCTTTCTAACCGCTTTATGGGCCCTGCTTTACTGGCTTGCAGGGATGGATAGTTTAGACGCAACCGTACATGCCATGACGACCATCGCAACAGGCGGGTACTCTAATCATGATGCTTCACTAGGATATTTTGATAGCGGATTAATCGATACGTTAGCTATTTTTGGAATGGTTGTCGGTGGCATTCCCTTTCTTCTTTATGTCCAGGTGATCCGTGGCCGCAGCAGTGCGCTGTGGAACGACAGCCAAGTCAGATGGTTTATCAGCACCGTCATCACCTTTGTTGGACTTGTAACGGTTTATCTTATCATCACAGACACTTATGAACCCGTTCTTGCTTTACGATTTGCAGCACTTAATACTGTTTCCATCATCACCGGCACAGGCTTCGCCTCCACTGACTTCAGTCTTTGGGGCGGCTTTGTCGTCGTTGTTCTGTTTATGCTCATGTTTGTTGGTGGCTGTGCTGGCTCGACGACATGCGGAATCAAGGTCTTCCGTTTTCAAGTTCTGTTCGAAGTGGCGCGTGTTCAGTTACGACAGCTTCTGGAACCGCACGGAGTGTTTACGCCATACTATAATGGCAGGCCAATTGATGAGTCCGTTGCGGCATCAGTTATGGGGTTTTTCTATTTATATGCCCTCACCGTCTGCGTACTTGCGGTTGCGCTCGCTGCGCTCGGTCTTGATTTCATTACGGCAATATCTGGTGCTGCCAGCGCGGTCTCAAATGTGGGCCCTGGATTAGGACCTGTCATTGGCCCAGCGGGTACGTATGCAACGTTACCCGATGCGGCAAAATGGTTGCTCGCACTCGGCATGTTGCTTGGACGTTTAGAACTCTACACAGTCTTGGTTCTTATTCTACCGCGATTTTGGCGCGGTTAACTTACCTAACTTTCTGCATCTAAACTGAGTGTTGAAATTCAGAGCAAATTTGACACTAAAGCGATTTAAATAACGGATTTAGTGATTAGGCTTAAGACTCCGCAGCAGCCTTTTCTGCTACAGCACGCAACTCCTGCTCGGAA
>CAYGSZ010000003.1:32757-44374 GCA_964352705.1 uncultured Rhodobacterales bacterium | reverse complement strand
AAGGAGGTGGACGCCGTGAACCAGTACCCTGCCGTGATGAACAGCCCAACCGCATAGGGCACGGTGTCTGGCCGCCAGCGCACACAGCCGAGAATGGTCGCCACCAGACCAAAGGTTGCCACCCCTTCGGACAACCACTGACTGCCGCCGGTGCGAATTTTGGCTGAGGTTTGCAGCAGCGACAGATCAAACATGGCGTGAGCAAGCAGAACACCGGCAAGAGCGGCGATGATTTGAACGCCGATGTAAAGCCCCGTGTCAGATGCTGAAATCTCTTTGCGAAGAAAGAACACAAACGTCACCGCAGGATTGAAATGCGCGCCAGACACCGGGCCGAAGATGAGGATGAGCACAACCAGAATAGCGCCGGTTGCGATGGCGTTTGCCAATAACGCAAGGCCATCATTCCCGCCCGATAGCCCATCAGCCATAATGCCAGAGCCAACAACAGTGGCGAGCAATAGGGCCGTGCCCAGGGCCTCAGCGACAAGCTTTTTTGAGCGTGAAAGAGTCATACATTTGTTCGCCTTATCTTTAAGAGTGGCCGATTTCTTCGACCCTTCGTTGCAATGCAAGCCGGTCCAGGCGATCCAAAGGTAAGTTTACAAAAATGCTGATGCGGTTGTTGAGTTGACGGAAGGCCTCAAAAAATGCGGCCTTGATGGTTTCATCGCTGCCCGTTACGGCGGCAGGATCAGGCACGCCCCAATGGGCTGTGATGGGTTGGCCCGGCCAGATCGGACAGACTTCGCCCGCCGCGTTGTCACAGACGGTGAAGATAAAATCCAAAGAGGGTGAATCCGGTTGCGCGAACTCGTCCCAGTTTTTCGAACGCAAACCCTCAACGTTGAAATTCTGGCGCTTCATCAGGTCCAACGCATAGGGGTTGACGCTGCCGGTGGGATGAGAGCCAGCGCTGTATCCCCGGAAGCGTCCTTTGCCTTCCCGGTTGATCGCACACTCCGACATAATGCTGCGGGCCGAATTCCCGGTGCATAGAAATAGAACATTAAGAACGCGATCTGTATCAGACATCTTCAAGGCCCTTATGCGACCAGAATTTCTGGGTCTGCCAAACGCCGGAAGCGTTTAGCATCGGTTGTGTAGGGGGTTTCGGATTTAGCAGCCTCTGACGCTGCGACGACGGCAGTCATAGCCCAGTCTGGCAGAGCGCTGGAGAGCTGATAGAAAATCCACTGGCCCTGGCGGCGAGATTCAACAACACCTGCCTCACGTAATGCCGCCAGATGACGTGAAATTTTAGGCTGCGATAAAGACAACGCCTGGACCAGTTCGCACACACACAACTCGCCCTGAGTAAACAGCAGCACCAAACAGCGCAGGCGGGTTTGATCGGCGATCATTTTAAAGAAGGCATCTGGTTTCATGAGATAATATATTCGCGAAATCGTATATATGGTCAAGCGTATATATTGTGACACTTGAAGGTTAAACGTGCCTTTGATGCCAAGATTACGGTAACAATCTGAAACCCCACACACAGCGTATAGAAATTATGACATCCAGCCCTGTTATTATTTGGTTCCGCCAAGACCTGCGTATTGAAGACAACCCTGCTCTGTCTGCTGCGGCAGCGACCGGTCGGCCCGTTATTGCTCTATACATTTTGGACGAAGAGAGCACAGATATACGCCCGATGGGCGGCGCTTCCCTGTGGTGGCTGCATCATTCCCTGACAGCGTTGAGCACCCGCCTGAAGACATTGGGCCTCTCGCTGACCTTGCGGCGTGGGGCAGCCCATGAGATTCTTAAAAACATCATCAAGGAAAGTGATGCCAGCACGGTCTACTGGAACCGCTGCTATGAACCCGGTGTGATTGCGCGGGACAAAACCATTAAGCAGTCTCTGCACGATGATGGTGTGGAGGTTGAAAGCTTTAATGGCAGCTTGCTCTATGAACCGTGGGAAATTCGCACCAAGCAAGACAAACCCTACCGGGTGTTCACGCCGTTCTATCGGATGGTGCTGGCCCAAGGAGAGCCAACTCCGGCGAAATCCAGACCGTCTTCGGTTGAAAGCTACAAAACCAAAATTGCGGGAGACACGCTATCGGATTGGAACCTCCTGCCCACCAAACCCGATTGGGCGGGTGGATTGCGAGAGGCCTGGACCCCTGGCGAATTGGGCGCCAATAAGCTGCTAGAAACGTTTCTGGACACAGTCGTCGATGACTACAAAACAGATCGCGACTTCCCCGCTGAACCCGCCACGTCGCGCCTCTCGCCGCATTTGCACTTTGGTGAAATCAGTCCGCGCCAAATCTGGCAGGTCACGGCGCAGCGAGAACCCAGCAGCGGCACCGAGACCTTTTTGAAAGAAATCGTATGGCGCGAGTTCGGCTATCACTTGCTGTACTACAATCCGGAAATGCCAACCACGCCGCTTCAGGAGAAGTTTAAACGGTTTCCCTGGCAAAAAAATAAAGCCCACTTAGAAGCATGGCAGACCGGACAAACGGGCTACCCGATTGTTGATGCAGGTATGCGTGAACTCTGGACGACAGGCACCATGCACAATCGCGTGCGCATGATTGTGGCGTCGTTCCTGGTGAAGCACTTGTTGCTGCATTGGCGCGAGGGCGAAGCCTGGTTTTGGGACACGCTGGTTGATGCGGACCTGGCCAGCAACACGGCCAACTGGCAGTGGGTGGCTGGCTGCGGCGCAGATGCAGCACCCTACTTCCGCATTTTCAATCCCATGACCCAAGGTAAGAAATTCGATGAAGATGGGGATTACGTCAGGCAGTGGGTACCGGAAATTGCCCGGCTTCCAAATGCCGTGATTCATGAGCCTTGGGAGGCCACGCCCATCGAACTGTCGGGTGCCAACATCGAAATGGGAACGACGTACCCGCGCCCCATCGTCGATCACGCGACCGCCAGAGCGCGCGCGCTGTCGGCGTTAAAGTCGCTTAACCCTGCACAAGAAAATTAGCTGGGTTCGGGGGCTGAGGCCCCTTCCATGGATTTAGACAACAGCATGTAAAGCTTGCCCATGTCCGAGGTCGAGAAGGTTGTGGTCAAAACTTCAGCACGATCAGTGGCTCGGGCATGTTTGACCAACGCTGAGTACTCTTTGAGATAGCGCATAACGAAGGTGCGGAACTTCTCGTCGGTCTCGTACTTTTTCTGGATTGAGACCATCTTCTGACGACTCAACGTTTTGGTGATGTGACGCAAGAAGACGGCTTGATCACCTTTGTGATAGCGCTTCCACAGTTCTTCCTCGACAGACGGCTGGAAAATGCGGGCGATATCTACGGCCAATGAGTGAAGTTGCTCGATAACGTATGTGGTTTCTTCCAGGAATTTCGCGGTCTGTGCTTTTTCGTGAGAGTCGTCCAACTGCTTGGCACTGGTGGAGGCTTGACTGGCAGACTCAAGAAGCTCTTCGACCTGACGCTTAAAGGTGTAGCCCGCCTTGGCCGTCTGGTCAGTAATCTCATTGCTGGCATCGACCAGACTCTCAGCATGTTTACGCAAGGTCTTCAGCACCACTTCAACACGGGCAACGGCCTCATCCGCAGACGTGCCGAGATTTTGCAGTTGTTGGCGGAACCCTTCACCGGTTTGACGCACACCAGACGCGATACGCTCAGAGGTATGGCCGAACTCATCAAGAGAGGTCCGCATTTGCTCGCTGGCCACTGTAACTTGGGCGGCCCCACGGTTGGTGGAATCTTCGAAATCGAGCATGAGTTTCTGCAAACTTTCGCGGAACCCAGACAAGCGTGACTGCGCATCATCGGCGGTTGACTTAAGATCCTCAGACCTCTGGCGGACACCATCCCCCACAACGGCCATACGTTCGGCGGCCTGATCGGCAGCCTTGTCGATGGTCTGGGCATGGTTTCTAAAGACGCTTGCGGACTGCTCCAGTTTCATACCCGCAGAAGAGGCTGCTGACTGCAGCGTTTCTTTGGATTGATCCAGCGCATCGAGAGAGCCTTTCAGAGCTTCATTCACTTCGGCTGTGACCGTGGACAGAGCCGTAACTTCTTCGCCGATTTCACGCCGTACGGCTTTGGTTTTCTCAACAGATTGGTCGGCCACTTCCATGGCCGTGTTCGCCGTTTGCTCAAGACCCTGGCGAATCGATTCCAGCTCCTTGGTGATGCGCGCACTGGCCTGCATAAGTTCAGATGAGTTTTGACTCAGCACATCCGACATATTGCGGACATGGGAGAGCACTTGCTCGGACGTGGCTCCCATTTGGCGGGACTGCTGGGCCATCGAGGTTTCGCTGAGTTTGACATGGGTGGCCAAGGTGCTGGCTGTCGATTCAAGCTCATCGTTCTGGCGGCGCAAGGTTTCGCGGATACTTTCCGCTTGCGCCGCAGCACGTTCAGCACTGGACGACAATTGCTCGGCATGCTCACGCACACGGACGCCAACGGAATCAATTTTTTGAATGACCGCATCTGAGGCCGTACCCATGGCTTCGGCACGTTCGATGGCGATCTCAGAGGCTTTATCCAAATCAGCCGTTGCTGTTTTAAAGCGCTCGGTGACGATTTTACTCTTGCCTTCAAACTCATCACTGGACCGGGTCAAACGACCCTCAACCTTAGAGGCTGCATCCCCAACTGCATCAGCCTGTTGTTTGATCATATTCTCGACAGCACGGAGGCGTGCCACAGCATCGTCAGACGCTGTTGAAAGCTCTTTCGTTTGAATCGATAGCGCTTCTTCGACGATTTTAACGCGGGACAACACCCGTTCCATCACCTGATCAAGGCCTGCCGTTTGCTGACCAAGGCGTGTGTTGACCTTGGTGCTGAGATCATCAATACGATCCCCTGCGGAGGTCAGTTCTGCGCGCTGTTTGGCGAACAACTCATCGAGAGTTTTGGCCTGACCTTTAAATCCTGACACAACCGCGTTGACTGTGCCTTCAACACGTTTGGCAACCTGCTCAATTTCTTCAACGTGTTTGGCAACCGCTTTGGCCATATCTTCAGAATGACTTTTGGCGGTCGTGTTGGAATTTGAGAGCGTCTCTTCCTGCTGCGCCACTTGCTGCGAAATCGCGGCAGAGAGACCTTTGGCACGCTCGGTCGCGGTGTTCAAACTTGCGACCTGGGTCTCAAGAGCCTGGCTCATGGTGTTGACCTGGGCCAATGTCTTTTGTGAGGCTGTGCCGACAAATTCATGCTGACGGCGCAGGGCATCTTCAATTTTGTGATTGACCCCCGCCGCGCCATCAATGGCCGTTTTCAGTTTGTCGACCTGTTCCGTCACGGCAGCGGCAGAGGTGCTGGCCCCGGTTTCCAACTGGCCGGTGACGGTCGACAACTTATCGGTGTTGCGCACGAACTGGGCTTGCAGGTCTTGTAATCTTTCTGTGACGATCTGACTGGCTTCCGTCAGGGCATCCGCTTGACGTTTCAGAGACGCTGTAACGGCTTCAACTTGCTGCGCTGCATCTGCGGACGGGTAGGTTAATTGAGCAAGGTGAAGCCTTAAGGCTGCGCCTTCTTGAGAAAGCTGACGCCCGCGATCGATAAATGCGATGAGCAACCACAAGAACGCAATCGGCATCAGGCCCACTGCAAACAGGCCGCCAAACTCCGGCGGAAGCAGCAAAAATAGTTCCGACCAGCCCAAGGTTCGGGTGACGTAAAAAGAAAATATAGCGAGCCAGAAAACACTCAGCCCGATCCCGACCGAAATGGGCTTGTTCGCGCTGGCCCAGGTCATAGGACTGACCGGCGCAACAGCAACGTCGGCCTGGCTATCCTGTGCTACGGCGGGTTTAGCTGTCACGCCTGACTTCACATCAAACGGTGTTCCAGCTTTGGGCCAGAAGCGTGACCGTTTGGGACCGGCACTCGAGTCCAGCGTTGCAGTGCTGACCGGCGACGCCTTGGCCGTGCCATTCGGCTTCGCTGGTGATCCGGACGAGTCAGTTGTCGCGCGGGTTGCTCCCGCGCCTATGTGTGCGTCTTTAGCCATGTTCGGCTCTTTTATTGTTAACGAAAAACCCCTTCTCTCCTGAGAAGGTTATCCACAGACTATTAACAAAGTCTTCCTGTAGACCAGGAAAATCGCCGGTTGTGCGTTCTTCTCGCTGAAGTCTATTATAATAATATTTGTGTATATTGGATTTTATTAACAATATACGTTGTTATTTCTACTACAACTTGATAGGTTTTATGGAGGATTCACTACTAAGGGGTATCTGGGATGACTCTAGGCGCCCGCGTTAGACAATGCCGACTGGCCCTCAGTTGGAGCCAAGCCGAACTCGCCAACAAGATCGGCGTCAAACAACAGTCCGTCGACCAGCTGGAATCGGGCAAGGTCAGCCGACCCCGATACATTGTGGAGCTGGCAGAAACCCTGAATGTTCCAATGGACTGGCTGCGCCACGGCAAAGGACAAGTCCACCTGTCACGCCCAACCGGTGGCCGCCCAGACGCCACGCCGGCATGGGCGTTTGAACCTGATGTGGATACTGTACCGGGCAAACCAGGAGAAAAAGTATACTTCGAACTTGATGGTCAAGCTTTCGCCCTGGTGCCGGTGTATGATGCACGAGCGTCAGCGGGGCCTGGGGCACTCAATGTAGATAGACCTCAACCGATGTATCATAACGTTTTCCGGCAGGACTGGCTTAAAACCCTCACCCCGAGTTCAGCAGATAATCTGGCCGTGATGCGCGTCGCAGGGGATTCCATGTGGGACACCTTGCAGGATGGTGACTTCATCCTGGTTGATCGTGCCGTTCAGCAATGCAGTCGTGATGGCCTTTATGTGATTCGTTATCAAGATGGCGACGAGATCATGGTCAAACGCCTCATCCGCCACCCCAGCTCAAAATTGTTAATTGTGAAAAGCGATAACCCAAATTATCCGTCACAAATGAGCCTGCAAGATAATGACCTGCATATTGAAGGCCGTGTGGTCTGGCTAAGCCGAAGCATCGGCTAGGCAAAAGAACCCCCCAATAGCATCGATTTCAGCGATATTTTTGTCACGACCGATATTTATGGTTTTAAATAACAATTTTTATTGTATAATAACCTTGTTAAATAACAAGGGAGTTCGCCATGCCGTTTCAAACCAACGATCTTACAGTTCTGGCTTACGCAGATGGGTACACGCTTTGGCACTATGTGACCGACGATTATGCGGCAGAGACACGCGGCTCCACATACTTCGAAGATGCGCGTGACGTGTTTAGAAATAATGACCGAATCGAGGTCTTTAGCGCCGACGAGTCTTTTGACGCGGTGATTACAACGGTCGGACGGGTAAGACTGAGAGTATCCTGATATTTGCCAGGATCAACCTGACCTAAGATATGACGGGCCACCGCCTCTTTGGGTCAGGGATACTGCCGAGAAGCGGGCTCAAACCCTTGCCGCAGCCCTACGGCTGGCTCATCGTGTATTTAGAAAAGATGAGGTTACGCCAGCAAAAAGTGGCTCAAAAAAACGAGAGGATTATGTGACGCGCTTAAAAACATTCAAATTAGAGCGCTAGCGACCAGAGCCTTTAGTTTTGGGCAACTCGGTCTGACTCAACCCGGGCAACCGATTTGGACCGGCCGCACTCGTTCAGATGTTGATTTAAACCGCGAATACACTCACTGCCGGTGGTCTTAAAAAGAAAAGGAAAAACGCCGTGGATCATGCAGGCCAGAGCTGCAACCAACATGCGAAAGCCAAAGCCTGTAGCAAACAACAAGTGCTCAGAATATGTCTCGTTGACAGATTCTGGGTGCTCACAAAATAATTGCTTTAGTCCGGACATTGCTAACCTCTTGTTTCTCAACCTTTAAGAATTCTAGCGCCAAACAGACAAAATTTGTTTGCGATTTAATCCCGTTTATCTCAGAATAGGGGGTACAATGTTCTAATATTATGGAAAACGGGATAATGGTGTTCCATGGATGATAAAGATCGTAAGATTCTGACACTCTTGCAAGAAGATGCAATGATGCCGGTGGCCGAAGTCGCCAGCCACGTTGGTCTCTCCACAACGCCCTGTTGGCGCCGTATTCAGAAGCTTGAAGAGGAAGGCGTGATCCGCAAACGGGTTGCGTTGTTAGATCGGCACAAACTCAACGTGGGCGTGACAGTCTTTGTAGGTGTAAAAACCCGCCATCACGTGATGGATTGGCTCGATAAGTTCAAAAATGCCCTTGAAGCCATTCCAGAGGTTGTTGAAGCCTACCGTCTATCTGGAGAAGTCGATTATTTGTTGCGAATCGTTGTGCCTGATATTCAAGCCTATGATGAGGTCTACAAGCGGCTGATCGATAAGGTCGAGTTTTCGGACGTAAGCTCAAGCTTCGCCATGGAAGATATGAAATTCACAACAGCGCTACCGGTCAAATATATTTGAGCAAGAGTGCAATCTAGAGAGACTCGGACAATCTAGGACCCTCGGAGGGGCTAAGCCTTATTCGACGGTTTGCTATCGTATTCCGTATAGAGCGCTTTAAGGATGCGGTCCAAGAAACGGCTGCGCCAGTCTGCCCGCGCTTTTGCCTCATCTTCATCTGGTCGGAAGGCTTCTACATCTTGTTCAGAATAGACACCCTTCTGTGCGGCCAGGCGTTCGTGGGTATCAAGGCGGTCCCGCATCACTGAAACTTCGGACGCCAATTCCATAACCATGGTGATCAAGCGATCCGTGTTGGGGTCATCAAAAAAGTGAGGGTTACGCCCTTTGATTTGGTCGGTCTCGGCTGGAATATCGTTTTCGTCTTTAGGCATTTCTCAGTTTCCTCTTGCTTACTCTAAACATTTACAGTGTCTGGGAGACTTGCCTCAAGCGCCAGATCATCAGGTGTTTCATCTGCAAACGATTTTTGCTGGCGGCGCCAAGCCGAGGCATAAGGACCATCGCCACTGATCAGGGCCTGATGCGTGCCTCGCTCAACCACTTCACCATCCTCTAAGACTAGAATTTCGTCAGCATCAACGATGGTCGATAGCCGGTGCGCGATCATCAACGTCGTCCGCCCCGCACTGACCTCTGCCAAGTTGGACTGTATCTCTTTTTCCGTGTGGGTATCTAAAGCCGATGTCGCTTCGTCGAAAATAAGAATGGGCGAGCCTTTCAGTATCACGCGCGCAATAGCAACGCGCTGTTTTTCACCACCAGACAGCTTGAGGCCACGCTCACCAACCAGTGTTTCGTAGCCATCCGGCAACGCGGCGATGAACGTATCGATATGCGCCATACGCGCTGCATCTTCGATTCTGTTCTGATCGGACCCAGGTTTTGCGTAAGACAGATTGTAGCCGAGTGTGTTGTTAAATAAGACCGTATCTTGCGGCACAATTCCAATAGCCTGGCGAAGACTATCTTGCGTCACCTGGGAGATATCTTGCCCGTCAATTTTGATACAGCCCGATGTCACGTCATACATGCGGAACAATAACCGCCCGATGGTAGATTTACCGGAGCCTGTTGGACCAACGATGGCAACGGACTTACCGGCAGGAACTTCAAAAGACACGCCCTTCAAGATGGGGCGACGGGGATCATAGGCGAATGTGACCTTTTCGAAGGTGATGGTGCCGCCTTCAAGGGCCAGCTCTTTAGCCTCATCAGAATCTTCAACCTCTGGCACCTCATCCAGAATTTCAAACATCTTCTCAAGGTCAACCAACGCTTGCTTGATATTGCGGTACACAAAGCCAAAAAAATTCAGCGGCTGGGCCAGTTGCAGCATGTAAGTGTTGACCATGACAAAATCGCCCTGGGTCATAGTGCCGTTCACCACGCCGTAACCCGCCATAACCATCAGCAGAGTTACGCCGATTGAAATAATCGCAGATTGACCGATGTTCATATAGGCCAGCGAAACCTGAGTGCGAACAGAAGCGTGCTCGTACTCTTCCATGACCGAATCGTATTCCGTGGTTTCTAGCTTTTCATTGCCGAAGGCTTTGACGGTTTCATAGTTCAACAAGCTGTCAATCGCGCGCGTGTTGGCTTTGTTGTCCAGCTGATTCATTTCCCGGCGAAACTTGAGCCGCCATTCCGTCGTGTAGGCCGTGAAGAAGACGTAGATGGCGACGGTTGCAAAAGTCACCACGGCAAACCAGGCATCAAACGCCCCCCAGAGGATCACCGTGACCAGGCCGACCTCGAACAGCGTGGGAAATAAATTGAAGAGGGTAATCGACAGCAGGCTTTGAATAGCCGTTGTGCCGCGTTCGATCGACCGCGACAGCCCGCCTGTCTGTCGCTGCAAATGGTAGCGCAGGGAAAGACGGTGAAGATGCTCAAGAATCGCCAACGCCGACTTTCGGACCGCACGCACGCCGACTTTTGCAAAAACCGCATCTCGCACCTGACCGAACACCAAAGAAAGCAAGCGCGCCATCCCGTAGGCCAAGATCACCCACAAGGGCAGAGTCAGAAGGTCACCTTCCAGGGCATCGACAGCCAGTTTTAAAAAGTACGGCACGAAGACAATAGCGACTTTGGCGGCGATAATCGCCAGCATTGCAAAAACCACACGCGTGCGGATTTCGAGGTCACCTTTCGGCCACAAGAAGGGCCATAAGGACTTCAGAACATCCAGGTCGCCGCGACGCCGGGTGTTGTCTTCAGGAAGGGGGCTCTGCGCTTGGCGCACGTGTCGGTGACCTCTCAATTGACTTGTCAGACATAAGCCGACTGCTTGTCGCATAGCCAGAGAGTTTTGTGCAACATGTGAAAAGGCGCAGACACCGCCTGCGCGTCTTAAATATTCTATACTTTATGTCGTCCCCTTTTAAAGAGGTGTCTCTTGAACGACTTAAGCCGTTACAACTTGCGGGACGGGCTGACCAGTCACTGGGTCAACAGCCGCCTCACCAAATCCGGCGACATCCGAATAGAGCTCTAGCTCTCCGTAAATCTTTTTATCGGTCTGATCTTCGATGGAACCACCACTGGTGCGCTGTGCTACTTGTTGAGCTTTCTCGTACAAAGATGTGTCTGAAGCGGACGCATCATCAAAGCCGCCAGATACTGGAAAGTCTTCTCCTGCACTATCGCCATACAGCTTACCGCCCTGTTCCTCAGGTGCGAAACGCCCAGGTTCAGATTGAGCCACTTTGTCGTAGAGTTTCTCTTCGCCGGTCTCACCTTCATAGAAACGGCCCGTCTCAAACTGTTCTGCTTTTTCAGACAGCTTCTGTTGAACATCAGCATCTGTTGTAAAACGCCCGAGAACGACCTCAGATCCTTCGCCGTAGAATTTCTGCTGAACAGGAACACCATCCGTCACAGCACCTTGAACGGCTATTTCCTCAGCACCGAATATCTTTTTAGGCACCGCACCGTCTTCTTCTGTGCCGGCGGAATTGACCTGAACATCATTGAATATCTTGCGCGGAATGTTCTCGTCAGACTCTGACTGGGCATTCGTGCTCGTATTCACTGGCGCATTCTGAGGAATAGACGCGGAGACAGATTTTGATATCTCTTTATCTTGAACCTGCTCTGCTACGGTCGGCGTGTCTGAATGCACCTGCCCACCACTGGCAGAACCACGGGCGGCGTAAGTAAAGGATGTATCACGAGCCCTGGTCGCACGTTGAGATTCTAGCGAATCAACGCGACCATCAAGATTGTTGTCAAAGCG
>CAYGSZ010000003.1:26798-32657 GCA_964352705.1 uncultured Rhodobacterales bacterium | reverse complement strand
TTTCGGATTGAGATTGTTCTGACTTTGATTGCCGGACCACAGCATCTGCCGCTGGCGCACCTTTTTGCGCAGCCAAGCTTGCAGTGTTTTGGGATAAGGCTTCCAGACTTCCGCCTGACACGGCAAAAGCCCGTTGCTGACGTTCAGCTACGAGGGATTGCTGCAAAGAGGCAGCCGTATTTGTTACGACTTCGGTCATAATCATCGCCCTTTCTAAGCGACGGGATTTCTTCTGACGGCTTCTGCGTCATCTTCTTTATACAATTAGCAAGCAGCAAATTCAATCAAAAGCACTGATTTCCCCTAGGGACAAAGCCGTTTTCAGCCGAAACATACCGGCTTAATTCGTTAGCTCACCCATCAGTAAGTATTTGATTTTTATGTGTTTTTCTATTTCTTAGCGCGCATCTTCCGGACAGATACCAGATTCCTTAACACCATCAAAACGCGCAACTTCTGCTGAGAAAATGCCCCCCATAATCCCGATCATGTCGTACTCCAGCGACTCGGCCAGACAACTGATCTAAGCTTGGCTTTTGATGAACTTTTGATCGTTACAATTCATAGCAAGCATCCTAGCGATTACGCCCATGGTATTCAGGATTTGGCATCATATCGACAGCTGTCGCCACCCGGTTCGACATATTAAAGAAGCCAGCCGTATCGGCGATATCGAAAATCTCATCATCCCTAAAACCGGCATCGCGTAAAGCTTGTCGGTCAGCCTTACCGACTTCGCTGGGTGCGGAGGTCATTTTAAAGGCAAAGTCCAACATGGCAGCGTGGCGTCTTGATAGGTCTGCAGCGCGATAGTTTATGGCCAACATCTCGCCAAGCTCTGGGTCATTAGAAAGTTGGCGCACCGCCTGACCATGGGCCGCGACACAATAGAAACAATGGTTGGTTGAGGAAACCACAACAGCGATCATCTCACGTTCCAACTTGCTCAGCCCACTCTCTCCCAACATCAACTCATTATAGAAGGAAACGAATGTTTTGAGCTTTTCCGGTCGCGAGGCATAGGACTGCAAAACATGTGGGAGAATACCGAGCTTCTCTTTACAAACGCTGAGGTATTTTTTCATGCCCTCATCAAGGGTTTCCTCTAACTCTGCTTCTGTGGGTGTTTTAAGGGCCATGACATGTGACGGTTGCGGCATCGACGTTCTCCGGATTTCAATTCTGAAAATATGTCTTTAAAGTAAACGGTATGAACCTGTTGAGTCTAAAACCGATTCCCCCAATGGATTTCGCTGATCTGTACCGGCCAGCATCTCCGAATACCTTTCTGATGTGCCCTGCAGGGTTTAGCGCCTCACCAGCAGACCAGGAAGCGCCCGTTTTTCCCTGCGCGCAGGAGCGGCTGATTGCCAATTGGGAAACAATGGTCAGCGCTCAACCCCGCACAGTGGAGCATGATCGGTCTGACGATGGGCTGAGTCGAACCTATGTTCAGCGATCTCTGTTGGTTGGATATCCAGATGTCATATCTGTTCAGTTCATCGCCAAAAACGAAGTTTCGTGCTCATTGGCGGTCTATAGCCGGTCGCAATATGGACACAGTGATTTTGGGGTAAACCGGCGCCGCGTTTTAGGCTGGCTGGCCAATCTTGAGAGAATCATACCCCAAATATAGCCAGCCGAGGCACCATATATATAATCCGCCTGCGCTTTCTATATATAGCCCGCTTCGCTTTATGCGCCTCACACCGTTTGCATAGAATGTCCGAATTCTATAAACGAACCTCTGAAACAACCGATAGAGAGCCAGTGTTGGCGAAGGAAGTACCCCATGTCCGCTCCCCGGCAGGACCGTCGCGCCCAACTTAAGTCAGCCATTAAGAAATCGATCCTGGTGCTTGATGGCGCCATGGGCACGATGATCCAATCTTATCACCTTGATGAGGCAGGGTTTCGCGGTGCGCGCTTTAAAGACTGGAGCCACGATCTGCGTGGGAACAATGATCTGCTCTGCCTGACCCAGCCAGAGATACTGAAAGAGATCCATCGGGCTTATTTGGATGCTGGCGCTGATATTCTTGAAACCAATACGTTCAGTTCAACCTCCATCGCGCAAGCGGATTACGGCTTGCAAGATTATGCCCGCGAATTGAACTTAGAATCAGCCCGGATCGCGCGCCAAGTCTGCGATGAAGTAACAGCCGAAAATCCAAGTAAACCTCGCTTTGTTGCCGGTGCTCTCGGTCCGACGAACCGCACAGCCTCAATCTCACCAGACGTCAATGACCCGGGCAAACGCAATACATCCTTCGATGAGTTGCGGGCCGCCTACGAGGAAGCGGTTGAAGGCCTGATTGAAGGTGGCGTTGATTTGATATTGGTTGAGACGGTGTTTGACACGTTGAATGCCAAAGCTGCCCTTTTTGCGATTGAAGATGTCTTTGAGAAAACCGGCGATAAGCTGCCAGTCATGATCTCGGGCACAATCACGGATCAATCAGGGAGAACCCTCTCCGGGCAAACCGCCGAAGCGTTTTGGAACTCCGTGCGTCATGTCGGGCCCTTCACAATCGGACTGAACTGCGCCCTCGGAGCTGAACAATTACGGCCCTATGTAGCGGAGATTTCGCGCATCGCTGACACCTATGTCTGCACTTACCCTAATGCCGGACTGCCAAATGAATTTGGCGAATACGATCAAACCCCAGAAGAAATGGGGAGTCTGATTGGCCAATGGGCCGAAGATGGACTGCTCAACGCCATCGGCGGATGCTGCGGTACAACACCGGATCATATTGCCGCCATCGCAGCCGCTGTTGCAGGCAAAGCCCCCCGTAAAATCCCGACGATAGAACGCAAGCTGCGTCTCTCTGGTTTAGAGCCATTTGCTTTAGCATCATGAGCACATCGTCAGCCTCAACCACATTTGTTAACGTCGGCGAACGCACCAATGTCACCGGCTCGGCAAAATTTAAAAAGCTAATCCTCAACGATGACTTTGAGGCCGCCCTGGATGTTGCCCGCGATCAAGTCGTCAACGGTGCTCAGATCATCGACATCAACATGGACGAAGCGATGTTGGACTCAGAAGCCGCCATGGTGCGCTTTCTGAAGCTGATCGCATCTGAGCCAGATATTAGCCGTGTACCCATCATGATCGACTCTTCTAAATGGTCGGTCATCGAAGCCGGGCTTAAATGTGTGCAGGGCAAGTCGGTTGTGAACTCAATCAGCTTGAAAGAAGGTGAAGCGCCGTTTTTCGAGCAAGCACGCAAGCTTAAACGCTATGGCGCAGCAGTCGTTGTGATGGCGTTTGATGAGGATGGCCAGGCCGACACCGCCGACCGTAAGGTGGAAATCTGCACCCGGTGCTACAAACTGCTGACGGAAAAAATAGGCTTTCCGCCTGAAGATATTATTTTCGATCCGAATATCTTTGCTGTGGCAACTGGCATTGAAGAACACAACGGCTATGCGCTGGACTTCATTGAAGCCACGCGCAGAATCAAAGCAACCTTGCCGTACTGCCATATCTCCGGCGGCGTCTCGAACATATCTTTCTCATTTCGTGGCAATGAGCCCATTCGCGAAGCCATGCATTCGGTCTTTCTGTATCATGCCATTCAGGCGGGCATGGACATGGGCATCGTCAACGCTGGGCAACTGGCCGTTTACGCCGACATTCCTGAAGACCTAAAAGAGCGCGTTGAAGACGTCATCCTCAACCGTCGCCCGGACGCGACAGATCGGCTGCTAGAAATTGCTGATCAGTATCGCGGCGAAGGCAAAAAGCGGGTGATTGATCTGTCCTGGCGCGAGAAGTCAGTCAATGACCGACTGAGCCACGCGCTGGTTAATGGTCTTACAGATTTTATTGTAGAGGACACGGAAGAAGCCCGTCAGAACACGGACCGACCGCTCGACGTGATCGAAGGCCCGCTGATGGACGGGATGAACATTGTCGGCGACTTGTTTGGCTCAGGAAAGATGTTCCTGCCCCAAGTGGTGAAAAGCGCCCGGGTCATGAAAAAAGCTGTGGCCCATTTGATTCCCTTCATTGAGGAAGAAAAAGCAAATAACCCGGACTCTGACACAGGGTCTAAGGGAAAAATCTTGCTTGCCACTGTGAAAGGCGACGTGCACGACATCGGCAAAAATATTGTCGGTGTGGTTTTACAATGTAACAACTTCGACATCATTGATCTCGGGGTCATGGTGTCTTGCGAAAAAATTCTAGCAACAGCTAAATCTGAGAACGTGGACATCATTGGCCTTTCCGGCCTCATCACGCCGAGTCTTGAGGAAATGTCTTACGTTGCCAGTGAGATGAAACGCCTTGGCATGAACACGCCATTGCTTATTGGTGGCGCAACCACCTCCAAAGTTCATACGGCTGTGAAAGTCGCCCCCAAGTATGACGGCGCAACCATATATGTGACCGATGCCTCGCGCGCGGTCGGGGTCGCCAGCAACCTGCTATCGCACTCGCAAAGAGACGACTTTATGTCTTCTGTACGCGACGAATATAGCACTGTTCGTGAAGCGCATGAAAAAGGACAGAGAGCAAAGACCCGACTGGCCCTCGCCGATGCGCGCGCCAACAAGCAAAAAATTCACTGGGGGTCATACGAGCCGCCTAAGCCGAAAGCGCCGGGCCTCACAATCTACGATGATTATGACCTTGCTGAACTAACCAACTGCATTGATTGGTCCCCGTTCTTTGCCACTTGGGAGCTTAAAGGCACTTACCCCAATATCTTTAATGATAGTTACGTGGGGAAAACGGCTCGGTCTCTTTATAACGACGCCCAGGTCATGTTGCAGAGACTGATCGGCGAAAAATGGCTCAAGGCAAAAGCTGTCGTCGGTCTTTGGCCAGCCAATTCTGTCGGTGATGACATCGAGATTTACAGCGATGAGTCGCGTACGAAAACGCTGCAAACCTTCCATACCCTACGCCAGCAAATGCCGCGTAAAGGCAGAGACCGCGCCAACCTGGCTTTGGCTGACTTTGTAGCTCCAAAAGACAGCGGCCTGATTGACACGCTTGGTGCGTTTGTTATCACAACTGGTCTCGGTATTGATGCCCCGGTCAAGAAGTTTGAAGACGATCAGGATGACTACAATTCAATCCTTCTCAAAGCCGTGGCTGACCGACTTGCTGAGGCCTTTGCAGAACGCATGCATCAAAAGGTTCGCAAAGAACTTTGGGGCTATGCGTCTGACGAAGAGCTTAAAAATGAAGACCTCATAAAGGAGCAGTATCGAGGTATCAGACCCGCACCTGGCTACCCAGCATGTCCAGACCATACGGAAAAAGGTCTGTTGTGGGATTTGCTGGATGCTGAAAAGAACACACAAGTGTCGCTAACGGAAAGCTTTGCCATGTGGCCCGCATCATCGGTGTCTGGTTTCTATTTTGCACATCCGGACAGCCAGTACTTTGGCGTCGGCAAAATTGAGCGGGATCAGGTCGAGGACTATGCGATCCGCAAAGGGTTTGACATTAAAACCATGGAGCGTTGGCTTGCGCCCAACCTGAACTACGATCCGGACAAACCTGAGTAGAGACACAGGCACGGTTGTTTAAATCGGTGGTGCGCCGCATTTAAACTGGCGGTGCACCGCTGAACAAAATCAAAAACGATGAGACGGTTAAAAGCGCGCCCAAAGTCGCGCCGCCGACCACCGTAATGAAGCGACCGAGCGGCCCCATTAAACTGGTGAACTTCTGATCAGCGGCCCATTTTAACAGCCACCCTGACGCCAGACCCAAAAGCGTGCCGACGATAACCATCGTCCAGCCTGTAAAATTCGTCATGATAAAAAACGCTGAGACGAGAAAAGACAGGGCAGCACCGATGACCACAGCGACCAGGGCCAAAGGAACTTCCTTAA
>CAYGSZ010000003.1:0-26698 GCA_964352705.1 uncultured Rhodobacterales bacterium | reverse complement strand
TCCCAAATAAGGTATCCGTGAGAGGCGTCATCTGCGGCGGAATGCGAGACGGTCATTTAGGGTAGCCGCAAAAGTTAATAGCTTTAAGCAGCGGGTAGAGTGAAATGGAATTTGCAGCCAGAGCCCGGGTTCGACTCAACCCATAAATCGCCGCCATGCCGACGCACCAAATTGAGGCAAAGCCTGAGTCCAAGACCGTACCCGGTCTCCCCACCTGTGCCGAGTGTGGTCGAAAGTTTGCGACTTTGAAGAAACGCATCCACTTTATCAGCATCCATACCGACGCCGTCGTCCGTGACGGTGATATGAACATGGTCTGGGGCGTCCTTTTTAATATGCGCAGAAATTGCAATCTGATTGCCTGCCTCACAGAACTTAATAGCGTTATTTATAAGATTACGAAACACCGTCTGCACCATATCGCAGTCTGCAGTGACCTGCACGTGTTCTAGCGTATGTATAATTTCGACGCCCTTGGCTCTGGCCAAAAGTTGCAGCGGGCGAATGCTGTCTTCAATAGCACTTTTAAGCTCAAATTTTATACACCGAAATGGTAAGTCAGCGCTTTCAACCGCTGCCCATGCCAAAAGGTTATCAAGGAGGGCGTTGGTATTCTGGGCCGCCTCAACAATAAGCGCGGCATACTCCTTGACCTTTTCAGGAGCAAGTTTGACGTCTTCGCTGGACAGCAAAGATGCAAAGCCAATGATATTGTTAAACGGGCTTTTGAGGTCATGGCCAATGATTGAAAACAACTGATCTTTGGCCTGCACAGACTGCTGAAGGTCTTGCCGGGCTTTGTCCAGCTCGGTCTCACGGGCCTTAGCAGCGGTGATATCTTGGACCGTTGTAATATAGCGTTTCAGTTTGCCCGTCTCGTCTACAACTGGCTGACCTATTTCCCTGTAAAAACGTACACCTATCGATGGCACGCATCGATACTCAAGATCATACGGGCGTGCTGCACCGATACTGCTTGAGAGGGTTTCAACATAAGTGCTGCGGTCATCTTCATGGACAAATCGGGAAAACTCAGAGGGATGCGAAATATCGGACAGTAATTTTTCGAGTTGGGTCGCAAACATGCAGCACAGATGGTCAGAACAAAATGCCAGGCTCGCCTGCTCTGGATCCCAAACCCAATGCCCAAGGCCAGACACCTGCGCAGCAAGATCAAGCATATCTTTCTGGTCGCGCACGGCTTGCAGCGTTTTGAAAGCTGCTGTGACATCGCTGATCACTCCAACCAAGGCACTGACCTTGCCGTTTTGATCAACTTCTGGCTGACCTTTGGCGATGATATTTTTGAAGGTGCCCGTCTGCGTCACGATCCGAGCATCAAACTCAAAACTTGAGGCATCTGCTATGGCCTGATTCAAGCACTCAGCAACGCGTTGACGATCCGAGCTATGAAACGAGTCTGCGAAATGGCTGAGAGAAGGCGTAAAAAAAGAAGGGTTTTGATCAAAAATAGCAAAGACTTGAGGCGACCAGGTCAGGGTGTCCGCATCAACGGACCAATGCCAATGGCCCATATTACCAATGGTCTCGGCAAGCGGTAACGACCGTGCACCATCTTCGGCGTGTGTCCCTTGTGGCGTTGCTGCGCTATGAACGTCTATGGCAAGCATGCGTGAATGAACTCTACCCAGGATCAAAAAATAGTTTGGACTGAAAAATAGTTTTTTGATAGCCGGGCGTCCACCAAAAAGTTTGTCCGCACAATTACTAAACCAAAAAGTGTATATGGCCCCTAAATCATATAAAAACTGGAACTTTAATCGATACTGTAGGTCACCAACAAAATGAGGCATTCTTCGAGGAGTCACCCCTAATGCCTAGTCTTCCAGCCATTTTTTGCGCATCTTGGGCTTTAGGGATTGCGATTCTGTCGCTCCTGCCCGCCAAAGCGGCGATCTCAACTGGCGGCTACGACAAGTTGGAACATGGTGCAGCCTTTGCGATTTTAGCAGGGCTTATGCGGCTGACATGGCCAAAACCTAGTGTTTTTATGACCTTTTTGGCGTGCACGCTTTACGGCGGCTTAATTGAGGTCGGTCAGGCTTTTTCACCAGGACGGCATCCTGATCTATGGGATCTCTTCGCAGACGCTGTAGGGGCCACATTAGGTCTAATGCTGATCAATTATTGGGTCTCGCGACGCAGCAATTAACCTATTTTGAAAAGCTGTGTTCCGGCGCTACCGGTGCCACTGGTGGTCCAAGTGCCAGACCTCTTGCGCCGCCGTGTCAGGCCTGTTACAACCCCGCTCCTTCCGCAGGACACTGCGCCTTTTTGGCGAATTTGCGGAGCCCAATTAGGGGGTGTAGCTCAGTTGGTTAGAGCGCCGGCCTGTCACGCCGGAGGTCGCGGGTTCGAGTCCCGTCACTCCCGCCACTTTATGGCATAGAGTTTTGATAAGGGTCTTTAGCTACACAGCTGAGGCCCTTTTTCTTTAGACTGTGAATTTACCGCCAACACCGACCCTCAAAAATGCAGGAGAGAAATCATGTCTCACAAACGACACGTCGTATTTGTCTCTGGCGTTAGAACGGCCATCGGTAGCTTTGGGGGAAGCCTTAAAGACCATCCCCCTACGGCTTTGGCAGCAGCCGTGACTCGTGAAGCCGTCGCGCGCGCTAACATTGCCCCAGACTCCGTTGAAAGCGTGGTCTTTGGCAATGTTGTACCAACCGATACACGCGATCCGTATCTGGCGCGCGTTGCCGCCCTGGAAGGTGGGCTGCCGATTGTCACGCCAGCCGTCACCGTCAATCGATTGTGCGGCAGCGGCTTTCAGGCAGTGGTCTCTGCTGCACAACAGATTCTTTTAGGGGACATAGATACGGCAATTGCCGGTGGTGCTGAATGTATGAGCCGCGCACCTTATTTGCTGCCTGCGCAGCGTTGGGGTCAAAAGATGGGCGACGCTGCCATGATCGACACACTATTGGGCGCACTCAATGACCCCTTTGGCAACGGACACATGGGTATCACGGCAGAGAACATCGCCGCAAAATGGAACATTGACCGGCATACACAGGACGCGATTGCTGTCGAGAGTCACAGACGTGCAGCAACGGCCCAGGCCGAGGGGCGGTTCGCCAATCAAATTCTGTCTCTGGACGTAAAACAGGGCAGAGACACAGTGACCTTTGACCAAGACGAACATGTACGCGGTGACGTCACAATAGAGGGCCTAGGTGCGCTGCGCCCCGCCTTTAAGAAAGATGGGGTTGTCACACCAGGGAATGCCTCAGGCATCAACGATGGTGCTGCCGCGTTGGTCATGATGGAAGAAGACGCTGCTGCACGCGCAGGGGCGAAGCCCATGGCCCGCCTGGTCGGTTATGCGCATGCCGCCGTCGATCCCTCAGAGATGGGAATCGGCCCCGTGCCAGCCGTGCGTCGTTTGCTAGAAAAAACCGGGCTGTCTATTCAAGACATGGACGTGATTGAATCTAATGAGGCGTTTGCAGCACAAGCCTGCGCTGTTGCGCATGATCTCGGATTTCCCGAAGACAAAACCAACCCCAACGGCGGGGCCATTGCTCTCGGTCACCCAGTTGGCGCAACCGGCGCTATTCTGACGGTGAAAGCCATCTACGAACTGCACCGCATTAAGGGGCGGTATGGGTTGATTACCATGTGCATCGGCGGCGGTCAGGGGATTGCTGGCATTATTGAGGCAATCCATTAGACCACTGAGTCCATCATTCCGTTGGCTTCGTCACCAGATCTAATCAGGCACGGCGTGATAAACCTTACGAAGACTCATCGGGTCATCAAGGGCGATGACCAATAAACGCGCGACTTCCGCACGGGGAATCCGGCCCCAGTCAAACCGCTGAGTGTCATCAACCAAAAATCCCGTTTCGGTCGCAGGCCCTTCACCCAATCCACCAGGACGGATAATTGTATAGTCCAACGTGCTGGCCTTAATGTAATTTTCAGCCGTGGTTTTCCGTTCCAGGGCAGACCCCAAAATCCATCGTACAAAAAAAGGTAACGCCTGACGGCTTTCCCCGGCACCAATGGAGCTAACCATCAGCATCCGGGTTACACCCGTTGCAACGGCAGCTTTGGCAATGTTGATTGTGCCAACGTCATCAACGGGGCTGTCACCGCCACTGCTGCCAAGCGAACTGATCACCCCCCGGTAAGAACCAGCCTCAAAGGCTGCTTGCACCGAGTCTGATTCAAGGGCATCCCCTTCGAACAACTCAACGCCAAGAGATTGAAGCTCTGCTACATCTGATGTCGGCCGGACAAAAGCGGTAATGGACTCTCCGCGTCCAACCAGAATTTTTATAATCTCTAAACCTGTGCCGCGTGTGCCACCGAACACGAGAATACGATTTTCTGAGGTTTCCGCATTAGGCGTATACTCGTCCTGGGCAACCGTGGAAGATGGAAAACCCATTGCTGCTGATAAAGCCATGCTCAAGGCCCAGACAACATATCTGCGAGACTTAATCATTGCCCACCCTCCAATGTACTAACGCGTTTCAGTTTGTTCATCTCGTCACTCTCCGTGCCCCAGACAATTTGCCCTTCTTTGTCGCGATAGCGCCCAAGGAACCAATATTCAGAGGGCGTGATATGAATTGAATCTTCCGCGATCATGTCTTCGCCACTGCCGGGATTAATCATGCGGCAAGTACCAGAATCCATTGGGCCAGAGACGGCTTTACCGCCCTCTTTCAGACTCAACTTAAAATCACAACCAAGGCTCCAGGTAAAATCCTCTAGGGACAATCCGTCCAGTTGATCAGGATTGAGGTGAACGTTGTAAAATTTGCCTTCGTTTTTGAAGGACAGTTCACGTTGATGGACTTGTCCGGTCTCAGGACTTACAAAAAAATGCAAAACGCCACGACGAATAATCCAGTCTTTATCATCAGATCCATCAATGGACGACTGTTGATAGATTGTGACCCCATCAAGAAAGGGGATCTCTATCGGGGCAAACACCTGATGCATCAGACGATGCTGAAGGCTCTCGGGCACGTTATTGTCGATATCGCGCTGCACCTGATCAGAACTGTCGTAGCGACCACTCACCCACACCTTTACAGACTCGAGAATACGCTCAGTCTCGGTAGCACCTGATGCTTTGGTCTCTGAAGCAAACACCGTATTATAGGTGAGCAACGACACACCAATCCCAACCACAAAGAAAATTAAACGCTTCTTGAAGCTCACACCGTCCTCCAGAAATCCCAATCATATGCGACAGTGAGTCAAATTCTGACGTGTTCCACGGTACAAGTCGAGACGGCCCCTATAATTTCAACGTCAAAGAGTGCCCCCTGACCGATTTGCTGCGTCAGTAATAGCGCAGAACGTCGCTGACCTAACTCTTCCTCATGAAGTTTGATCAATACTGCCGCTGTCGAATGCAGCAAAGGTTCCTACAGTATCCGCCAACCGCGTGAGCAAGGGTGCAGGAGTCCAATAGCCATACGCATTGCCAAAGGAGCCAGCAAAATGATCGAAGGCTTTTACGATCTGACTGAGACCCAATGTATCAGCATAAAACATCGGGCCGCCACGATAAGCCGGAAAGCCGTACCCTGAGGCCCAAACGACATCAATATCGCTGGCACGAAGCGCAATGCCATCCTCAAGTAATTGCGCCCCGCGATTGATAAGCGCGTACAAGCAGCGCTGCTGAATTTCAGCATCAGATATATCAGTGCGTTGAGAAACATTGAGATCAAGCGCCGCGGATTGAATCAGTGCAATAGCGTCTGGATCAACTTCACGCGTACGTCCATCAGCATATTGATAAAACCCAAAGCCGGTCTTTTGCCCATAGCGATCTTCGCGATACATGAGGTCGCCGGGCGCGCAGTACAGCGGATCATCAGGTAGGAAATACCTATTTTGATCACGGGTTAAGAAACTTACATCTTGACCCGCAAGGTCCATCACGGCGCATGGCCCCATGGTCATTCCCCAAGCTTCCAAAGCACCATCGACCTGCGCTGGCGTGGCACCTTCCAGGAGAAGCATTTGAGATTCACGGACGTAGTCTTCCAACATTCTATTGCCAATAAACCCGTACCCAACACCCGACAAAACTGCCACTTTTCCAATTTTGCGGCCAAGAGCCATGGTGGTTGCAACAGATTCTTTCGACGTCTTATCCGCCCGCACAACTTCAAGCAGCTTCATAATATTAGCCGGCGAAAAAAAGTGGGTCCCGAGAACACGCTCTGGCCGCGCCGTACACGCGGCAATAGCATTGATATCGAGCGTCGATGTGTTTGTTGCCAACACCGCTGCCTGCTCGCACACTTGGTCTAGTTCTCGAAAGATACCCTTCTTGAGGTCAAATGATTCAAACACCGCTTCGATAACGAGATCAACGTACCTGAGGTCTTTTAGAGAAAGAGCCCCCTTCAGTCTGCCCAGACGAGCCTCACACGCCTCAGAAGCCAGGCGACCCCGCTCCACATCACGGCGCAGGTTGCTCTTTATGCGCTCTAAGCCCCGCTCCAGCGAGTCAGCTTGGCTGTCCACCAAAACCACGTCCAGATCCGCAGACAATAAACAGATAGCGATCCCCGCCCCCATGGTTCCCGCACCGACAACTCCCGCAGAGGTAATCGGAAACTGGGTCGTCTCTCTAGGAATGTCAGGAATTTTGAACGCCAGCCGTTGAGCGAAAAACAAATGGCGCTGGGCTTTGGACTGGAGGGAGGCTTTGAGCTCGGTTGAAAGAACACGCTCTTTCTTAAGGCCTTCAATGATCGGTAAGGTGCACGCCCACTCAATCGCATCAACAGCAGCGAGTGGGGCCTGGAAACCTCGGCGGCTTTTCGCCAAAACGGACCTGGCATCGACAAACAGTGTTTCCGAAAAAGAGTCTGAGTCGACAATACAGTCACCAGTGCGTCGAACTTTGGTGCTACCGCTAAGAGACCGCGCAGCATCTATCGCGGCTTGCATAACGTCTGTTGCGACAACCTGGTCAATCGCTCCAAGAGCTTCGGCTTCTTTGACCGGAATATGCCGACCTGTCGTGATCGCGTCGATGGCGGCCTTCGCACCGATCAATCGCGGAAGACGTTGCGTGCCTCCAGCGCCGGGAATAATGCCGAGGTGGACTTCTGGCAACCCAACCACGCCGCCTGCTTGCGCTACGCGATAGTGGCCCCCCATGGCCAACTCAAACCCACCGCCGAGGGTAATACCATGCAAAGCAATGACAACAGGCTTAGCGCACCGTTCAATGCTGTCAATCAAATCAGGCAGGGAAGGCTCTTTGATAGGGGCATCAAACTCACGGATGTCTGCGCCACCACTAAACAGACGTCCCGCGCCTGCTATAACGATCGACAACACCTCAGAGTCAATTTCAGCTTCCTCAACGCGGGTCTTAATTTCCTGCCGCACCGCCTGCGATAGCGCATTCACGGGCGGATTGTTTAGAAGCAGAACGGCAACGCCATTTTCAAGGGAGTATTCAAGTAAAGAAGACATGTATGACTTCGATCATATCCAGCAATAAGAGACATATGGTTTAACCGTCTCACCATCACGAGGAAAGGCCGATTCCTTTGCCTGACCGACTGTGATTGAATACGCACAGGCCTGTCGTCGTGACGCTGGAAGGGAATATAATGTCTGATACGCTAAGACACCGCATTCACGCACTTTTGTCCAATGAGCCTCCCCGGCAAACCGCATCTGTTGCTGTTACAGCTTTAATAACAGCGATGATTGTCGTCAACGTTGTCGCTGTCATCCTGTCCTCGGTTAAGGAACTCGATCAGGTATATAGCCATTGGTTTCTGATGATTGAGGTCGTCTCCGCTGTATTCTTCACCGCAGAATGGATTTTGCGCGCCTGGGCAAGCGTAGAACACACAGAGTACTTTGGCATGGCTACGTTCAAGGCGCGATTGAGATACCTTCTCTCGCCCCTCCCGGTTATCGACCTGATCGCGATTGTCCCCCTTTACCTATCCATTTTCGGCATTGTGAGTGCACAAAGTCTGATTGCGCTGCGGCTGCTGCGGTTGCTGCAACTGGCACGATTCTTCGAACCATTAGGTGTGCTCTGGCGCGTTATAAGGTCTGAGGCTCCAGCTATGATGGGGGCCATTTTTATTGTCCTGGTTCTGATGGTCATCGCCGCAAGCGGCATGTATTTGGTTGAGCGTCATGTTCAACCAGAGGACTTTGGCAGCATCCCAGCGGCCATGTGGTGGGCCTCCGTGACCGTCACCACCGTTGGGTATGGAGACGTCACACCGATTACCGTTTTGGGCCGTGTGATTGCTGTAGCAATCATGATCTTGGGCATCGGCTTGGTCGCCCTTCCCGCTGGCATGCTGGCCTCACGGTTCTCAGAAGAACTCCACCACAGGCGTGAAGAGTACCGACGCAGGGTAGACCTCGCATTACAAGATGGACACCTTGATGATGAGGAGCTTGCAACCCTTAAAGCAGCCCAGAGCGAATACATGCTGACAGATCAATCTGCAAACCAGATTGTTGCGGAAGAACTCAAGCGCCGCAGACATGTCTGTGAAACCTGCGGGAAAGTGGTTGTATCTTAAGGTTTTAAGCAGCCTCCCCTCACCCGGTTAGAACACGCATTCCACGGGCAACGCCGTCTCGCTGAGAAATTCCCATCATCCATCGCGCGATCTCGGGGTATTTTTCTAACCCACCTTCGAGACGAGAGGCCGACGTAGCCGCAACAGGATACGTATGAATATCCGCGATCGTGTATTCATCACCCGCCATGAACTCTCGATTCTTGAGGTGAGACTCTATTGCGGTTAATCCTCTGTGCGCTTCTGAGACGGCACGATCAAGCGCCACCTGGCTCGGCTCTGGGGCGATTGCAGTAAACCAGAACTGGGCTGCAAACGCCGGGCTAAGGTTAGATGAAATAGCGCTCATCCAGGTGTGGATTTCGGCTCTGACTGCGAGATCTTGCGGATAAAACTGACCGGATTTTTCGGCAAGATAAAAGAGCATGCCATGCCCTTCGAAAACTGTGATCTCCTCACCGTTGGGACCATCGTGATCGACCAAGACAGGCGCGCGCCCGAATGGATTCTTTTTGATGAAATCTGGCTTTAGGTGCTGCCCGCCGACCAGATCAACCATATGCGCGGTATATGGCAACCCCGTTTCTTCGAGCATAATGTGTACGCGCTGGCCGTTTGCCGTCGGCACGCTGTATAAATCAATCATAATCACCTTCAATTTTTACGTTCTGGACGAATCTATGAGGTTAACTATAAACCAAGTCAGCCACCTTGGCAGTTTTTAGGAGTTTTACGTGAATCGCCTACGTCTGTTGTCATGCCTGACCGGCAGTTTGTTAAGTATGTGCGTCAATCTGGGCCTATCTGATGCTTATGCCGCAGTTGAACGCATAGAAATCCTGGACCGTATGATTGTCGCCGATGGTCAGAGTTATGGCCGCGTCGGACCATACGTCAGAATTGCTGGCCGACTTCACTATGCGATCAACCCACAATCAGACTTTAATGCGCCGATTCATGATCTTAAGTACGCGCCGAAAGATGCGCGCGGCCAGGTGACGTACAGCGGTGACTTCGTTTTGTTGATGCCACTCGACCCAGAGCGTAGCAATGGCCGTCTTTTGTACGATGTGACTAATCGCGGCAACATGGTGGCCCTCAACCGGTTTAACGACGCCACTGGGCGGACCGGTGCACGTAGTGCTGCAGATATAGGGAACGGGTTCCTGATGGAACAGGGTTATGCTGTTTTATGGACGGCTTGGAATTGGGATGTGGTGAGGCGTCCAAACACGCTGACCATCGACCTCCCTGTCGGAACACAATCCGATGGCGCTGTCATTACAGGCCAAGTCGTCAGCGAGATTGCACCAACGGCACAGGCACTGAGCTTAAAACATATTGGGCTGGGTGCGTTGGGCTACGATACGACATCCTGGAATCCCCAGACGGCTCAATTGTCGGTTCGTGCCTCTCAAAGCGAGACTTACGAAACTGTTGCACGCCAAAGATGGCAATTCGGACGCCCGCTGGAGGATGTCTCTGCGTCGCCACTCCTCAGAGATCCCACTTGGGTCACGTTGGATACGGGATTTGTTCCGGGGAAAGTGTACAGATTGTCCTACACCTCACAGAACCCGCCCATCGTTGGCTTGGGGCTGGCGGCCCTTCGTGATGCCGTCTCGTTTTTCCGATATGAGTCTGGAGACTCTTTTGGCAATACGAATCCACTGACCTCGCATGGTGGGGATTTACCGCAAGCCACCTTAGCCTATGGCCACTCACAATCTGCCCGAGCGCTGAACACACTACTGTGGGAAGGCTTGCATGTAGATGAGCAAGGCCGCTCAGCATTCGACGGACTACTGATCGATGGCGCAGGCGCTGGAAAAGGCAGTTTCAACTTCCGATTTGCCCAAACCTCTCGACATTTTAGCCCGGACCAAGACTTAGACTATCCGACAGACTTTTTTCCGTTTTCAACGGTTGAACAGGTCGATACCGTCACCAATGAACAAAGCAGTCTGTTAGATGAAGCCCGCAGATTAAAGGCAGTGCCAAGACTATTTATCATCAACACCGCCTCAGAATATTGGGCTCGGTCTGCCTCACTTGTGCACACAGATACACTTGGCAGCACTGATATTGCTCCAGACCCAGGTGTCCGGCTTTACATGATCGCGGGAGGCCAGCACGCCATCGGCACATCCGACAAACGAGGGACTCTTGTTCATTGCAGCAGCCCGCTCGATCACCGTCCCGTGTTGCGGGCCCTGCTATCGCATATGGACGCTTGGGTCACAGTAGACCGCGCACCACCTCCAAGCCAATATCCGCAAATCTCCGACGGGAGCCTGATCACAACCGAACAGTATCGAAGCGGGTTTCCCAATGCCGCCTTTATGCGAACGCCAAAAAACCAACTATTGCCGCCTCGCCTCGACCATGGACCGAGATTTGCGAGCGAAGGCATTGCGGACAATGTTCCACCCCTGCGGGGGAAAGTTTATGAAACCCGCGTGTCCGCCACTGATGAAGATGGCCTGGACATTGCTGGCATCCGCATGCCTGACATTGAAGTTCCTTTAGGGGCACACACCGGCTGGAACCCCCAAAATGCTGACACCGGAGCCCCGAACAGATTGGCACGATGGTCCGGCAGTTTCATTCCATTCTCCCGCACTGTGACCGAACGTAATGCCACCGGAGACCCACGCCCGGCGATAACGGAGCGATACAGCTCCAGGGCTGATTACACAAATGCCTATGCTGAAGCCACGTTGGAATTGGTCAATCAGGAACTCATTCTTGGTATGGATATTAACCCAATGATTGAGACAGCAGGGCGCTTCTACGATCAAGTCATGAGTCACAGCCCTGCCGATGAGAGCTGCAGATTGGTTAACCTTGTTGACTGAGTATTATTTACGGGGTTTCGATAAATCTGCTCTGCACCCAAATTGAGGTAACCCTCACGTCTTCAGCTTGCATCACAACGATGATTTTACCTCTCGGCTAACACATCGGTGACTGACCCAGCGTGGCCGACACCAATAATATGGCATTGATGCCAAAGCGCATAAAATAGCAGCACCCACGCTGAGAAGGCTGTGCGGTTGTTGATCGACTTAAATAATTCAATAACACGCGATGGCTCACAGACGCGCGCCACACCAGACTGCTGCGCAACCAAAGGCCCTAACACGACCCCTTGGGACTGTATCCATGCCCCCACAGGCACCGAGAAACCTCTTTTGCGCGCGAAAGGCTGCGAGACCGGCATTTTTTCTGCCAACCAACGCCTCAGAATATGTTTACCAAGGCGACCTGAAATTTTCTCTCTGTCTTTAAGGTGAAAAGCAAAGGAAGCGAATGAACGGTCCAGAAACGGAACGCGACCCTCAATGCCATGGGCCATCAGACATCTATCAACCTTTGTCAGAAGGTCATTTGGCAGCCACGTCTCAATGTCTAATCTCTGGAGTTTTTGCAACCGCGACCAGGACTGCGTCTCAATGTCTTTTTCCTTTGCCGCAATTACGCTGCGCCATGATGTACTTGGCGTTCGTAAAACGTCGGCACGCGCAAGCGCATGTCGCGCCCAGGGTGCCTTTCGAAACGGCCAAGGACGTTGACCGCTGCGATACCGGCCATATCCACCAAGGACTTCATCGCCTCCCTCACCGGTCAGAACCACTTTCACATCTTGTGAGGCCGCTTTGGCCAGCAAGTATGTTGGAAGAACCGCATAGTCGGCCACTGGGTCATCCAGACACGCTGCAATTGCCGGAAGTGTGTTCCAGAAATCGTCTTTTGTAATTTCTATAGTTCTGTGGTCCGCGCCTACAGCAGCAGCAACCAACGCAGCCTGCGCGCGCTCATCATGAACGCTAGAGTCTGCAAAACCTGCCGTATAGGCGATCACAGGTTGTTCCTCAAACGCTGTCATAGCCGTCAGAACGGCTGCGGAGTCGAGCCCACCAGACAGGAAGACACCATAGGGAACATCAGACCGCCGATGGACCCGCACGGCGTCAAACCACAAAGCCTCAAGTTCCGATATGGTTCCACCGCCTGCACCGTCATGATGTGTAATCGCATCATTCTGCAGTCGATCAACAATTTCTCCGTTTCGCACAATTAATGTGGCCCCGGGCCAAACGCGTCGAATACCGGAAAATATTGTTTCGTCGCTGTTGCTAAACTGAAGTGCCAGCAATTCATCCCGTGCAGTTGTGTTTTCTGTGGCGTCTACAAGCCCTGCTTTTACAAGCGCTTGTGCCTCGGATGCGAACCAAAACCCGGTCGAAGTTTCCGCAAAATAGAGCGGCTTTATCCCAAATGGGTCACGGGACAGAATCAAAGTTTTTGACCTTGGATCGTACAGTGCGGCTGCAAACATGCCTCGCAGCCGGTTCGCATAAGACGCCCCCTCACTTAAGTAGGCGTGTAAAATAGATTCATTGTCGCTTTGTGTCCGGTAGGTCTGTGACGCCAGAGTCTGACGGATTTCCAGATCGTTGTAGATTTCGCCGTTTGCGACAACCACAACACCGTCTTCCGACACAAAAGGCTGAGCACCATGGGCCGGGTCAATGATCGCCAACCGTGTATGAATCAAACCAACCGCATCAGCAGTATGTCGTCCAAATCCGTCTGGACCACGATGCATTAAGGAGGATTGGAAAGACGTGAGCACGGCGTCCGAAGGCACCACGCCATTTTTTGTCATACCCCCAGCAATACCACACATACTCTTTTTATCAGCTTAATGGTCAGAGGCCGCAGTATCTGCGCTTCTGGTTACAACTGCCTGAAAAAGAGATTCATACTTTGGCATGACCACGGCTTCACTGTGAGATTTGACAAATTCCTTGGCTCCAGCGACAGCAATACGACTTGCAAAATCAGCGTCCTGATTTACCCATTTGATGGCTTCGGCCAGACTGCGTGCATCCTCAACGGGCACGAGAACGCCCGTCTCCCGATGACGCACCAGTAGCCCGGGGCCGATAGCATCTGCGGCAATAACGGCCTTGCCACACCCCCAGGCGCGGAGCACCTGTTCTCCAACGTCATCTTTAACTGCAGGAGAGATCACAATATCGGCAGCGGCAATAAACGGCATGACGTCGCGCTGCGCACCCAGAAATCGGGTGCGTGGCTTTATTCCAGTTTCAAGAGCCTGATCGTGTAATCGTTTTTTATCCGGCCCTTCGCCAATGACCCAAACATAGACACCAGAAATTCGACCGATAGCCTCCATTAAAGTCTTAAAGCCTTGCCCTATTGTGAGATTGCCAACGACAACAACCAACTTTGCTGTATCAGGTGTAAAGAACGTTTTCCTAGCCTGAGGCTTAACCGCATCAGATACGATAATAGGGGGAAGCATAGTGATTTTCTCAGCTGACCACCCTGCAGAAACAACACGGTCGATGCGTTGCTGACTGAAAGCAATAAGGTGATCACACGTCCCATAGTTGGGAGCTTGAAAAGCCTCACCAACAACACCGATATGCCTGGCTTGTCCACGCCCACCATGTGCTGGCGCAACATCGCTGGAAACCTCAGGAGTCCAAGTCAGCACTAAATCCGCATCAAATGCCGAAATCTCGTTGTTCAACCGTCTTTTGCTGGAAAAATCGAAGCGCGCTCGAAAAGGCAATTCCAATGGCTCAAGTCCCATGGATCGCAAACGTGAGGCAAGCGGCTCATCAGTACTGATGACAACACGTTGGGCATGATCTGTGCGCGTTAATGCTGTGACTGTCTGTTCAAAAGCGCGTTGGACAGCGCCGTCGTCACTGCTGGATATGGCATGCAGTATCTTCATCGGATGTGCGCCCGTCTTCCCCTCTTCTGGCACCACAGCAACGAGCCTTTGCCCTCGGCCATAAGACGCGCTCACTATGCCAGAACAGTTCTTATAGCAGGCTTAACTCGCTCACGCCAAAATCTAGTGAGCAATTGACGGCAAAATAGCGTGGCAGGCGTCTAATACATCATCTACTGAAATGTCTAACATCGCGTAGCCGTCTGGGGCTTCAGGTGCCTGCACAACTTTTACGCGCCTCCCCCAAGGACGGTACAAGTCCGCGCGCGTTGGCCCGAACAATGACACCGTCGGGCAATCGACAGCGGCTGATAAATGCGCCAAGCCTGAGTCATTCGCAATGCTGAGTTGACATTGTGCCAGCACAGCGGTGACGGTCAGGAGATCGCGGCATCCGATCAATGTCGCGCATCTTCCCTGAGGAATCTCGCGCTCCATCTGAGTCAGAACGGAACGGTCCGCTTCTGCGCCAACGAGGAGTACTTTAGCACATGGAAACCGATCTGCATCTGCAAGGATTGCCTGGGCCAACGCGGTGAAATTTTCTGGAGACCAGGTTTTTTCAGGCCGCGCGGCAATTGGGCATACAGCGATATAGCCTTCTTCACCGTTCAGAAGATCCCGTGCTTCGGTTTGATGGTGATCGCTCAACCATATTTTGGGGTCAGCTGGCGGCGATAAATCGAACAATCCGCTCAACAGTTCAACCCGATGCGAACGATCATCATCTGGACCGAGCCTATATCGGCGCTGGGTTCTAACGAGATAGGGAATTAACGAGCGACGCAGGTCGACGACAATATCCCATTTCTTTTTTCGAACGTCTTGCCATAGGTCCAACCAGTGTTGTCCGTAGGGCTTCTTGGCCAAAACGATGACCCGCTCCAAGTTAGGAACAGCTGCAAAAAGGCTGGCCGCCAACGGGCCGCACGCAATGGTCAATTTAGCGTTTGGGTATGCCTGAACCAGATGATGTAGCAAACCTGTTGAAATAACGGCGTCACCAATGCGTGTCGCCGTAATGAACAGGATGCGCATGGAAGTCTGATCAGCCTCTATAGCCAAAGTTGAGTGACGATATCTGCGGTTGTCGCCCAGGTCTTGCGGCGTTCAACCGCTGAAGCGGCTTCACTGAAAGACTGATAAACACCATCATCACTGAGAAGTCTAAGGGCTACATTGGCAAAGGCATCATCGTCTGGAACGATAAAGCCGGTTTTTCCATTATCGATCACGTCTTCAACACCGCCCTTGTTAAGCGCGACGGCGGGTAGACCTGAAGCCTGGCTGTCCCGCAACGTCCAGCAGGCAAAGTCGCGCGGATGTCCTGGATACAGATGTACGCGGGAGCGACGATAGGCTTCAGCCATTGCCCTGTCCCCTTTTGGTGCCGAGACATCAACATTCGCGCCTGCACAAGACTTGACCAGTTCTAAGACGGGCATGATCGCCTCAGGCACCTCTTCGCCAGCCACCCCCTTGGCAAGTGCCGCCGAGTAAACCGTCAGAGACGCATTCGCATTGGCCGGATTGATTTGATCCCGCCACAATTCCAGAACACGTGATAACCCGTGCAGGGGATGTGTCGTCACGACGGCATGGGGAGGTGGCAACTCAGGTTGCACGTCTTCTTCTGGCTTTTCGAGCTCATCAGGCGGAATCGCGGGATGATTGGCGTCAGAGTACAAATCAATTTCTTTTTTCTCGGGGAAAAAAGCTTTGTTCACACCGGGTGGGGCAATCACAGCAGACAGCCTGCCACCATACATTTCGGCCTGACGTTCCGTGAGAAACAGAAGGCGCGGCGCATAAGAGGCCAGCAGTTCGGCGTTTTGCGCTGTTCCAAGGTACTTCGGGTCTCCGGGGACCAGCAAAACGCGAGAATCCACCCGCCGCACACCGCCAAGAAGATCCGGGTTTTTCAACGCAATCAGAACATCCGCCTCAGCCGGACGGTTAGCATCCCAAGGCCGCCAGCGGGCACCCTCGGCCATCAAGGCGTGCTTGCAGCGGTTAATAACCGTTACGGTGTGACCAGCTTTCGCTAAAGCCCCAGCCAGCGCCGCAAAGGCCTTCTCGGCACCTCCGAGCGGTTTCGTCGCTGCGGTGAAGCCATCGAACGGCACGGAGTCATCAAACATCACAATATTCATGGCTGCGGGTTATACCTGTCTCAGTCAAAAAATTCCAAACAAACAGCGCACTCCTGAAATACGACAGGCCTGCGCTGCACCTTTTTGTATGATATCTAAGACTTAAATTCCTTTCGTTTACTATCCGTGTCTTCACCTAACGACGCCCTGAAAGCGCTCTTTTCCTATGACACAAGCCTTTTTCACCACCCTGAAAGGCCGGGCGATTCTGTCCGTCACTGGCACGGATTCCGTTAGTTTCTTGCAGGGCCTGGTCTCCAATGATGTCGAGAAAGTCACGGCGTCTCACTCCATCTGGGCCGCCTTTTTGACACCGCAAGGCAAATTTCTCCACGAGTTCATGATTGTTTATCAACCAAACGGGCTCTATCTGGACTGCGAAGCGGACCGGGCGGAAGACCTGATGATGCGGCTCAAACGGTTTCGCCTTCGCTCTAAGGTCGAACTGGAGGTAGCAACTTCGTTGAGCGTTGCCGCTGTGTGGGGAGACAGTCCTGGTGTCGGCTTAAACCTTGAGCCAGAAAAAGGACGCACCTGCACTCTTGAGGGTATCCACGCTTATTACGACCCACGACTTGCGGACGCTGGCCTGCGTTTGATTGGGGCGCAGGACGCTTTGACTCAGCTCAGCGATTCCCGCACGTGGGAAGTAGCGAGCCAGCAGGAATATGACGCCCACCGCATTGCGCTCGGCCTACCCGATGGCAGTCGGGACTTAGAAATCGACAAAGCCCTGTTGCTGGAAAATGGTTTTGAGGAACTCAGCGGCGTTGATTTTAAGAAAGGCTGTTACATCGGCCAAGAACTGACCGCGCGAACCCATTACCGCGCCTTGATTAAAAAACGTCTGCTGACTGTTAAATTTGATGGCGATGCGCCACCGCCCGGCTCACCTTTGACCTTTGACGGCAAAGATGCCGGTGAAATGAAAAGCTCCGTTGATGGTAGCGGCTTGGCACTCATACGCCTCGCCACCTGGCGCGCGGCGTCAGAGAGTGAACTGACCAGTACAGTTGGCACCGTGCGGCCAGCGCCCGCCTCTTGGATGGTCCTCCCCGAACAAACGGAGACTTAAGTTGGTACGATTTTTGATCTTATTCCTCTGCGCGGCACTTAACGCGACAAACTTAACCGCAGGTGCCGTTGCCGCAGACCTCAAACCGATTGTGGTTATTGGTGCCACAGCCAGGTCTGCCCCTCAGATTATAATCCAAGCGTTAGACCAAGGACGGCGCGTGACAGGCCTCGCGCGATCCCCTGAACGCATTGAAATCAACCACCCCAATTTCACCGCTGTGGAAGGTGATGTTTATGACGTCAATAGCCTTGCGAATGCCATGCAGGGTGATGAAGTTGTGATTTCTCTGGTCGGCCCGTCCTACGTTCCCGGCAAAGAAGTAACGTCGGTCGATCTCTACTCGGTCGGCTCTGCGGCGGTTATTACAGCGATGCGCCGCCAGGGGAATAAACGCCTGATTGTCACCAGTTCGGGTGGCGTGGAGATGATCCCTGATGAAAAGCCGACCACAAAGGGTTTCTCTGAGAACTTTGTGTGGCAAAAACGGGGGCTTTATCAAGACATGCAGCGCATGGAACGGATCGTTTCTAATAGCGATCTGGAATATGTGATTTTACGACCACGCGGGTTCCGCGATCACCCGATGAAAAACAATCTCCTGATCTCAGACGGTGTTCCCACACCAAACCCGTCGAGCATTCTCGGCTATGCTGACTTCGCGGCACTGGTGCTGGAGTTGTCCGATGGTGATCAGTATCTCAATCGCGCCATCGGCGTTTACACCAACGAATTCGATACGGCACCCTAGTTCAGAGCCTAAAGGATTACGACCGGCGCTTTAGAGCCGCCTGTGCGGCAGCCAATCTAGCAACCGGCACGCGATACGGCGAACAGGAGACATAATCAAGGCCGACCTCCTGGCAGAAGGCAATAGAGTCTGGATCACCCCCGTGCTCACCACAGATGCCAAGCTTGATATCGCTTCTGGTTTTGCGGCCACGCTCAACAGCAATTTCGATCAACTCACCAACGCCTTCGCGATCAAGCGTGGCGAACGGATCACGTTCGTAAATTCCTTTCGCCATATAAACTTCCAGCACTGGGGCACAATCATCGCGAGACATGCCCAATGTGGTTTGCGTGAGGTCGTTGGTGCCGAAACTAAAGAATTCAGCAGCTTCTGCAATTTCTCCGGCTTTTAAAGCAGCGCGCGGCAACTCAATCATGGTCCCCACCATGTAGGCGATCGACTTGCCCGCATTTTCAAACACATCTGCAGCAACGTCATCCACGACCGTCTTCATAAGATCGAGTTCCTTCTTAGTGCTCACAAGAGGAATCATGATTTCAGGTGAGACACTCGTGCCGCTGTCGGCGACCTCGATTGCGGCTTCGAAAATAGCACGGGCCTGCATGGCGTAGATCTCAGGATAGGTTACCCCAAGACGACAGCCACGATGGCCTAGCATCGGGTTCAACTCGCTCAACCGATTGAGCGCGTTGTGAACGGTTTCGACCGACACGCCTGACGACTCAGCGACCTCCGCAATCTCTGCTTCGCTGTGCGGCAGAAACTCGTGCAGAGGCGGATCAAGCAGGCGAATGGTCACCGGCAATCCGTCCATGATCTTGAATAAGGAGACAAAATCGCCGCGCTGATGGGGCAGGAGGCGAGCAAGCGCTGCCGCCCGGCCACCTTCATCCACCGCCAAAATCATCTGGCGCACACTGATGATGCGATCCTGCTCGAAGAACATGTGTTCTGTGCGGCACAGGCCGATGCCCTCAGCGCCAAACTTACGGGCCGTTTCCGCATCTTTCGGCGTTTCGGCATTGGTGCGTACTTTGAGAGTCCGAATTTCATCGACCCACTCCATGAGCGTGCCGAAATCGCCGGTCATTTCGGGCTCAATCGTCGCAACCCGGCCAAGGAAAACTTCTCCTGTGGAGCCATCCAACGTCATGATATCGCCCTCATGCAGGATTTCATCTCGCACACGAAGATACTTTTCTTTGACTTCAACCTGAATATCACCTGCCCCTGACACACAAGGCGTGCCCATACCACGGGCCACCACGGCCGCATGGCTGGTCATCCCACCACGGGTGGTCAAAATGCCCTCGGCGACGTGCATTCCTCCGATGTCTTCCGGGCTGGTTTCGCGACGCACGAGAATAACTTTTTCGCCCCTTTGCACCCAATCTTCAGCATCTTCTGCTGTAAAGACGATCTTGCCTGAGGCTGCGCCCGGTGACGCCGGTAAGCCACGGGATAAAATCGTGCGCTTAGCATTCGGATCAAGCGTCGGGTGTAAAAGCTGATCAAGCTGGGCCGGGTCAATCCGCTCGACAGCTTCTTCCTTCGTGATCAGGCCTTCATTCGCCATGTCGACGGCAATTTTGAGGGACGCCTTCGAGGTGCGCTTGCCGTTGCGGGTTTGCAGCATCCAAAGCTTGTTCTTTTGGATGGTGAATTCCATATCCTGCATATCGCGATAGTGCCGTTCGAGTTTGTCGCGCAACTCAACCAGTTCCCGGTACATCTCGGGCATGGCCTCTTCCATCGCTGGTAAGTTTGAGTCTTGGGCCTGTTTACCTGCAATAGTGATCTGCTGAGGCGTGCGAATGCCGGCAACAACATCCTCGCCCTGTGCATTCACCAGATATTCACCATAGAAATCATTATCGCCGACAGATGGATCACGGGAGAAACAAACACCGGTGGCGCAATCATCACCCATATTGCCGAACACCATGGCCTGGATATTAACAGCGGTGCCCCAGGCGTCAGGGATGTTATGAAGCGAGCGATAAGTGTTCGCGCGTTGGTTCATCCAACTTCCGAACACAGCGCCGACAGCGCCCCATAATTGATCATGGGGGTCTTGCGGGAATGGCTTGCCGGTATCTTTTTCAACGGTGGCTTTGTACAGCGCCACCAGGTCTTTCAGATCATCAGCCGTTAGATCTGTGTCTTGATGAACGCCCTTGTCCTCTTTGGCAAGGTCAAGAAGTTCCTCGAAAGTGTAGTGATCAACACCGAGCACGACATCCGAATACATCTGAATAAAGCGACGATAGCTGTCATAGGCAAAACGAGCATCACCGGAGTCTTTGGCAAGCCCCTCAACCGTTTCATCGTTGAGACCTAGATTCAGGACCGTATCCATCATACCCGGCATAGATGCACGCGCGCCAGAGCGGACAGACACCAGCAGTGGGTTTATCGGATCGCCAAACTTTGCGCCGATAGTCACTTCAATGCGGGCAAGGCCTTCATTGACCTGCTCGATCAAGTCAGCAGGGTACACGCGGCCATTGTCATAGAAGTAGGTGCAGACACCCGTTGTGATGGTGAAGCCTGGGGGCACTGGAATGCCAATGGAACTCATTTCAGCAAGATTGGCCCCCTTGCCGCCAAGCAGGTTTTTCATCTCTGCGCGGCCTTCCGCTTCACCGTCGCCAAAGAAGTAGACCCACTTGCCATCAGTTTCAGCCACGCCAGTCGTGGCACTGCCGTTTGGATACAAGTCAGGCCTTAGGTCGCTGCGACTGACTTTACCGCCAGTCGCCTGTTCGACAGCAATCACGCGTTCGGCTGGTACGCGCTCCCATTGGCTGATCGCCTGGGGTGTCACATTGATGGACCGCGCCAGAGAGGCTGTGCCACCGGCTTCGGTAATTGCTTTTTCGAGTGCTGAATCGCGCATTTAGGCCCCGCTTGAGCAGAAGTGTAAGCTATAGCTTACATGTAAGTTAAGGCTTACTTACGTAAGGCAGAGCAAGCTTTACTTACATTTCCTCCACAAGAAAAGCCCGAATATGAATGAAATTCAATGTTTCTGGGACTCGGCGCGACTTAAGCGCCGCAGGACGGTACACCTAAAGAGATCTCATCCCTCAATATGGGAAAAGACGGCGACCTGATCCATGGATTGGCCGATTCGGGCCAAAAGGTTCAGGTTTGCAGCACGCGTTTTGGGATCGTCCGCATTCACAGTTACTTTGTCGAAGAACACATCTAGAGGCTGACGCAATGTCGCCAGAGCAGACATAGCTCTGCTAAAATCTTCCTTTGAGACGGCAGTTTGAACTGTGACTTCAACACCCTTTAGCGTGTCGGCGAGAGTCTTCGCATCCTCAGCTTCGAGATTGGAAGAGTCATTGGACTGACCAAAGGTGACTCCATCTTTCTTTTCTTCGATGCGCACAATGTTAGCCGCCCGTTTGCAGGCCGTCAGCAAATTGGCCCCGTCGTCGCTGGTTAAGAACGCACTGAGCGCATCCACACGAGACATTAGACGCACAAGATCGTCCTCATTGCCCACGGCAAAAACAGCGCTGATCAGATCATGGCGCGCACCCCGCTCCTTCAGGAACACCTTGAGGCGGTCCGCGAAGAAGGCCAGCAGCTCATCCGCAACGGTTTGGCGTTCGGTTTTTAACGGCACTGCATAGGCGTCATAAGACCGCGCAAAAATATCGCTCAACGAAAGGCGGAGCTTATTCTCAAGGATCAGCCGGATCACCCCAAGGGCGGCGCGGCGCAGGGCATAGGGGTCTTTAGAACCGGTTGGCTTTTGATCAATCGCGAAAAACCCTACAAGCGTGTCGATCTTATCCGCCAAAGATACAGCGACACTGATAGGGTCTGAGGGGCATGTGTCTGACGGGCCTTGCGGCGCATAGTGTGTCGCAATGGCCTCGCAAACGGCTTCATCTTCTTTGTCGTTGGCGGCGTAGTAACGCCCGATAACGCCTTGCAGGTCTGGAAACTCAGCAACCATGCCGGTTGATAGGTCGGCCTTACACAAAGTCGCTGCGCGTTTTACGGTTTCAGGGGAAGCCCCTTCAATGTGAGCAGCAATCGCCACTGCTAACGCTTCGAGGCGTTTAACCTTATCCCGCACAGTACCCAGGTCGGCCTGAAAGACACGCTCGTTGAGCTTATCGACGCGACTGGCCAGCGTATGCTGACGGTCTTGATCCCAGAAGAACTTAGCGTCTGACAGCCGCGCACGCAGCACACGCTCGTTGCCGGCGATAATTGCAGCCCCAGCGTCAGGTGTTTCTATATTGGCTACCACCGCAAACCGGTTGGAAAAAGACCCATCGGCGGTTTCCAATGCGAAGTACTTTTGGTGCTTGCGCATGGCGGAGGTCAGCACTTCAGAGGGGACATCCATGAAGTCATCATCAATGGTTCCCAACAGAGGTACAGGCCACTCAACCAGGCCTGCCACTTCATCCAACAGGCCTGGATCATCAGTGACCTTAAGCCCTTCTGCCTGCGCCAGAGCAGCTGCGCCCTCCGCAATCAATTGGCGGCGCTGATCGGCCTCGACCATCACCTTGGCGGATTTCATCGCGTCTCTGTAGGTCGCAAAATCTGAAACGCTCAGTGTATCCGGTGCCAAGAACCGGTGGCCGACAGTGGTGTTGGACGCACTCACGCCTGCGAAAGACACCGGCACAACAGTGCCGCTGAACACACAGAGGATACCGTGCAGAGGGCGCACCCAGCGAGTGTCCCCTTTGCCCCAACGCATGGACTTCGGCCAGGGCAGTGCTGTCAGCGCGGCTTCGATTACATCCTTAAGCACCTCTGCCGTCGGTCGTCCCTTGCGCTGAATTACCGCAAAGTAGAACGTGCCTTTTGGCAACTCACGCTTTTCAGCATCGTCAACAGAGGATAGACCGTTGGCCTTGAGAAAGCCTTCAATGGCCCGTTCCGGTGCATCAACGCCTGGGCCTTTACGCTCTTCCGTCACGTCCGGCTGGGCGTCTGGCAATCCATCGCAAACAATCGTCAAACGGCGTGGGCCAGAAAACGCGTCCAACCGCGAGAATGTCAGGCCAGCCTGCTTAAGGCCTTCGGACAGCAAGCGCTTCAAATCGTCTGCTGCGCGCACTTGCATGCGGGCAGGAATTTCTTCCGACAGAAGTTCAAGCAGGAGTTCTGATATAGCGTGGGACATATCTCAGGCCTCCTGTTTTGAACTCTGGCTTTCCAGCCAGGCTTCGCAACAGGATTTCGCCAACGCCCGCACACGGCCAATATAGCCGGCACGCTCGGTCACACTGATAACACCGCGCGCGTCTAATAGATTAAATGAATGACTGGCCTTGATGCATTGGTCATAGGCGGGTAGCGCAACTTTTTTCGACAACAACGACTGACATTCAGCCTCAGCATCTGCGAAGTGACGCAGCAGCATTTCGGTATTGGCATGTTCAAAGTTATGCGCAGAGTATTCCCGCTCGGCTTGCAAGAAAATGTCGCCATACTTCACGCCGTCATCGTTGAAGGCCAAGTCATAAACGCGCTCGACGCCCTGCACATACATGGCCAGACGCTCTAGGCCGTAGGTGAGTTCAACGGCCACAGGGGCGCAATCAATGCCGCCGACCTGCTGAAAATAGGTGAACTGCGTCACTTCCATACCATCGCACCAGACTTCCCAGCCGAGGCCCCAAGCGCCCAAGGTCGGGCTTTCCCAGTCGTCTTCCACAAAGCGAATGTCGTGCGCCAGCGCATCAATGCCAATCGCTGCCAAGCTTTGTAGATAAAGGTCCTGCGCGTTGTCTGGCGACGGCTTGAGAATCACTTGGTACTGGTAATAGTGCTGCAATCGATTGGGGTTCTCGCCATAGCGGCCATCGGTCGGTCGCCGCGAGGGCTGCACATAGGCCGCCTTCCAGGGCTTCGGACCAAGAGCGCGCAGTGTGGTCGCCGGATGGAAGGTCCCGGCCCCCATCTCCATATCGTAAGGCTGCAGGATGACGCACCCATGCTCGGCCCAGAAAGACTGAAGCTTGAGAATAAGGCCCTGAAAACTGAGCGCCTTAGTGTGCGAGGCGGCCATGCAATGACTTCCGCTAGAAGGTGAAAACTATGTCTGGCACTTCAGTGTGTCAGGTTGCGCGCAAGCTACTCGCCGAGTCTCTTAGAATCAAGGTTGGCGGCGTGTTATCTCGTCCCCTGCATAGGGCAATCTTTGGCGGAGCGGCCACACCCGGGATTGAGACCCGCCGCCACATACGCACCGCATGTGGGGCAGGCCGTCAGATCTTCAACGCCCTGTGTTCTCGCCTTCGTCACATCCTCAGCCGCCTTGCGGGCGGCATCCACGCGAGACCTGGGTTTCTTTTCCCCAGACGTCAGTAGGTTGATTTGACGGTAGATCCACCACACGGCGCAGATCATCACGGCCGTAAAGAGGATTTTCGACAGGCTAAACCCAAGCATGCGCTGTGCTCCTAAAGCCCAAAGCGGGCCCACAGGGCACGGTCTTCGGCAGCAGATATCAGATCATTTGCCCAGGTTTCAGAAACGCTAAAAGCAGATCCACTGGAAACACCAAAGGCAGCACCGCCGCCGAGCTTGCGCTGCAACCAACTCGCATGGGGTTGCACCTGGATAAACTTGGTTTTCTCACCAAGCTTCTCGCGCATCACCGCGCGCATTTCGCCAAGGCCATCAATGAGGCCATTCTTGAGCGCCCGCTCTCCGGTCCAGACATCACCATTGAACAGTTCCTTGTCCTCACCTTTGAGTTTTTCAGCGCGGCGTTCTTTAACGTAGGACTTGAACTGGCCGTGAATATCTTTCTGTAACTCAAGCAGCCGTTTCACGTCGTCCGGGTTCTCAGCCTTAAACGGATCGAGCATGCTTTTGTTGTCGCCCTGGGCATAAACGCGGCGCTCGACCCCAATTTTGTCGATCAATCCGGTAAAACCAAACGTCGCCGCAATGACACCGACGGAGCCCACAATAGACATGGGGCTGGCGTAAATTTCATCGGCAGAACAAGCCAGCCAGTAACCGCCAGAGGCCGCGACATCTTCTGCAAAAGCGTAAACCGGGACTTCTTTTTCGTCGGACAACTGTCGAATACGCTCGGCAATATGGGCAGACTGAACCGGCGAGCCGCCCGGTGAATTGATCAGCAGCGCGACCGCATCAATGCCCTTTTTACTAAAGGCCTTGCGCAAAGGCAGTTCCAGGCTCGCCAGGGTCAACCCTTTGCGCCCCACGCCTGCGGCCCCAATAACGCCGTTAAGACGGACAACACTGACAAGCGGGATCTCACGCCGGACCAAGGGGCCAGCGACCCGTGCCGCGAATTCGTTGAAATGATCAAGTATAGCCATGGGCGCATCATAGACGGATGCGGGGTTGAGGTTAAGTCAAAGAATCCAGAGCATCGCCAAATCGCAAGACTGCCGCTGCAGGTTCAGTGTAGGTGCCATCGTTTTGATGCAAAATCAGACCAGGGTGGATGATAGAGGGGGACTTACGGTCTTTCAGCGCGGTAACAATCACCCTGCTGGCGGGACGATGAGCTTTGGACCACAGGGGAATCAGGGTGATTGAGCCGCAGCCCTTGAGCCCCTGGATGATCTCTGCCACCCGCTCGGCACGATGGATGATGGCAAACAGACCGCCCGACTTCAGGAGACCGAGACACTTTTGTATCCAAACTGCGAGCGGTAGTTCGGTCACGGCATGGGTTGAGTCAACGTCAGGCCGGTCGGGCACCGTCCCCGCCTCAAAGAATGGAGGATTGGTCATCACGGCATCAAAAGCAGCAGCGGAAATCTCAGCCGGTGGCGACGCCAAGTCACCGCGTATCAAAAACGCCCGATCTGACAGGTTGTTAAGGCTGGTGCTTTGTTTGGCCAACTCAAGAAACGGACCATGGCGTTCCAGGCCGATGCCCTGAACATCCGGACGGCGCATCAGCAGGCTCAGCAGCGCTGCGCCGGTGCCACAGCCGACATCAAGCACGCGCGCGCCCTGAGGCACATCGACAGCAGCAGCCAGCAGCAGCGGATCGATGGCGATGCGATAGCCGGTCTTGGGCTGCACCAACTGCAACCGGCCCTCGAAGAAGTGATCAAACGTGGTTTCGATATCAGGCGCAATAGACGTCATGACACCAGATCAGGGCAGATCGCCAGAGCCACTTCAGCCGCAGCTTTGAGGTCTTCGCCGCGTACCATTAGGCGTCGGGGAAAGGTATCAATGCCCGCGTAGGTGCTGGCAATGTCGCCATCGAATTCAAACACCTCAATGCCCTCGGCGGACAGCGCCGCTTTGAGGGCCGAGAGGGCAACGATGTTATTACTGCGCAGGAGTTCTTTCATAATCACCCCACGGTGGCGGGAACTGGTT
>CAYGSZ010000002.1:30974-44755 GCA_964352705.1 uncultured Rhodobacterales bacterium | reverse complement strand
TACGGCTCTCAGACATTTTGGGGAATCCTTCTCATATGACAGACATGTGAGCCCATTTGGGCCGGCTTCTTCTTGGACAGGGCGATGCTTAATCCTATGCTGCGGTTCTATAATCGCAAGTTCTAGGACAAAACCATGAAGACTCCCGTGCACGGAGATTTTATCGCCGCCATCGGCAATACGCCCCTCATTCGCCTGAAATGGGCCTCTGAGGTCTCTGGCGCCAACATCTACGGCAAAGCTGAATTCATGAACCCAGGCGGCTCTGTAAAGGACCGTGCCGCCCTTTACATGATCAAAGATGCTGAAAAGCGTGGCCTGCTTCAACCCGGTGGCACCCTGGTGGAGGCGACGGGTGGCAACACCGGCATCGGCGTCGCCCTGGTTGGCAATGCGCTCGGTTACAAATCCATCATTGTGATGCCGGATACCCAAGCCCAGGAGAAGAAAGACACGGTCAGAGCCTGTGGCGCAGTCCTGAAAGAAGTCCCTGCCGTTCCGTTTAAAGACCCCAACAATTATGTCCATGTCGCCAAACGTCTGGCCGAGGAGGTCGGGGGTTATTTTTGCAACCAGTTTGACAACATCGCCAACCGCGATGGCCACATTCACAGCACCGGCCCCGAAATCTGGGATGCCCTCGACGGCAAGGTCGACGCCTTCACCACTGCCGTCGGCACCGGGGGCACGCTCGCCGGGATATCCATAGCCCTTAAAGAACGCTCCAAAGATGTCCTCACCATCGCCGCTGATCCAGGCGGATCAGTGATTCACAACTTCATCAAAACTGGCGAGCTCACCAGTGAAGGCGGGTCAATCACTGAGGGCATTGGCCAAGGCCGCGTTACGCTCAATCTCAAAGACGCGCCCATAGATGACTCCGAGCGAATCCTCGACCCTGAAGCGTTAGAGACCATTTACAATCTGGTGCTTCACGATGGCCTGGTGATGGGCGGCTCAACCGGGATCAACGTGGCAGCAGCCATCCGAATTGGAAAAAAATTAGGTCCCGGCGCGAACATCGTCACAATTTTGTGCGATCATGGTAGCCGTTATCAGAGTAAGATTTACAATCCCGAGTTTCTCCGCTCCAAGGGCCTGCCAATTCCGCCTTGGATGGAGGACTAACCGACAAACACGGAAGCCCGTTCATGAGTTACGCCAACCCCGACGCCCTCGTTTCTACTGAGTGGCTCGCCGATCACCTCGCCGACGATAACCTCATCGTTTTAGATGCCTCGTATTTTGTGCCCGGCGGTACCGGACCAGCCAAAGAACAGTACGCCAGCGGCCACTTGCCCGGCGCCGTCTTCTTTGACATCAACGACGTTGCCGACCCCGATGCGGACCAAGATCACACCATGCCGTCTGCTGCGGTCTTTGGTGAAAAAGTCGGCGCGCTCGGCGTCAACACTCAGTCCATTGTGATTGTCTATGACGCCGCTGGTGGCGGTTGTGCAGCGGCGCGTGTGTGGTGGATGTTCAGAGCCTTTGGCCATGAAAAAGTGGCCGTCTTGAATGGCGGCCTGTTCAAATGGAAAACTGAAGATCGCCCTTTGGAAGCCGCAGTTCCCGCTATAACCCCTCAGACATACACAGCAGGCCAAGACGCTCAACCGCGTATTCGGAATAAGTCGGACATTCAGAACAACATTAAGGCGGCAGCCTACCAAGTGGTTGATGCACGCGCGGCTGGACGCTTTACCGGAACCGACCCGGAGCCCAAAGCCGGCCTGCGCTCGGGCCACATTCCCAACAGCCTAAATCTGCCCTGGAACAAACTGTTCACGCCAGAAACCAAAACCTTCAAATCGGCTGAGGGCCTTCAGGCCGAGTTCGATGCCGCTGGCATTGACCTCACCAAACCCGTCACCACAACCTGTGGCTCTGGCGTCACCGCCTGCACCGTTGCCCTTGGGGCCTATCTGCTCGGCAAAGAGGATGTCGCCATATACGATGGCTCCTGGATTGACTGGGGCAGTGATGCCAATACCCCGATCGTTACAGGACCCGCCACCTAAACAACCCTCACACAGGATGTCCCATGCCGCGTATTGAGCCGCTTCCCATAGAATCCCTGCCCGCAGAATTTCAAGAACGGATGAAGCAAGGCCAATCCAAGATGGGGTTCAAAGCCAACGACGGCCTGACCTTCGCCCGGGTGCCTGGCCTGATGGAAGGTCTCAGCGGCCTGACCTGGGCCATCTACGGCAAAGATGGCCTCGTCACAAACGAGATCAAGCGGCTGGTGTCCATCATTACCAGTTCCGCCGCAGGCTGCGTTTATTGTCAGTCCCATACTGTGCATGGCGCAGATATGGCCGGGATCGACGAAGCCAAAATAAAAGCCATCTGGGACTACGAGAACAGCCCTCTGTTTAACGATGCGGAGCGTGCGGCTATGCGGGTCGCACAGGGGGCAGGTCATGCCCCTGTTGAAGTCACAGATGACGATTTTGCCGAACTCAAGAAGCACTTTGACGACAACCAAATTTGCGAAATTGTGAGCGTGATCGCCCTCTTCGGTTTCCTCAATAAATGGAACGCGACGCTTTCAACCGACATAGAAGCCAGCCCGCTGGCGGCACTTCAGAAACTGGGGCCAAACGCCAGCGCCGCTTGACTTCAGTGAGCTACCGCTTTCGTTTTTCCCCGAGTCAGGCCACAATGCGGCGAAGTTACGGTTCGGGATACGCAGAATGTCAAACAAGAGCGATGGACAGCATCAGGATACGCGCCTCGTTCATGGTGGCGCGCACCCCGAACGCTTTGATGGGGCTGTAAATCCGCCGGTCTTCAGGGTCACAACCGTAGTCTCAGAAACCGTTGAGGAAATGCGTGAGCGATCAAAGCATCCCCCGGGTGTGCTAGCCTATGGTCGGGCTGGTACCCCAACCCATTGGGCGCTGCAAGAGGCCATAGCCGACCTTGAAGGTTACAAGCACTGCCTGACTCTGCCGAGCGGCATGGCGGGTATTCTCATCTCTGTATTGGGGCTGTGCAGCAGCGGTGACCATATTCTCGTGGCCGATAATGTTTACGGCCCCATTCGTCTGGTGTGCTGTGATCGTCTTGCCGGGTGGGGACTAGACGCCGAGCTGTTTGACTCCTCGATTGGCACAGACGTGGCAAAATTGATCCGGCCCAATACCAAGATGATCATTCTTGAAAGCCCAGGTTCGCTGACTTTCGACATGACCGACATTCCGGCCATAGCTAAAGTCGCCAAGCAGCACGGTGTTCTGATCATGGCCGATAACACCTGGGCAACCCCCTTACTGATCGACTCTCCCGCGCTTGGCGTTGATATCTCTGTGCAGTCGGGCACCAAATACATCGGTGGCCATTCGGATGTGGCCATCGGCACGCTGTGTCTTGATGACGACGACATGCACCACAAACTAAAATGGACCTCTCTTTTGTTTGGTTATGGTCTAAGCCCAGACGATGCTTATCTGGCACTCCGTGGGCTGCGCACTTTAGGGGTAAGACTTCAACGCCATGAAGAGAACGCGCGGATCGTAACCGCCTGGCTCAGCAAACGAAAAGAGGTTGAGCGGGTGATGTATCCAGCCCTGGAGTCAGACCCGGGATATAAAATATGGAAACGAGACTTTTCCGGTGCCAATGGCTTGTTCGGTGTGATGTTTAAACAGGACATTAACCAAGCGGCAGTCGATCACTTCCTTAACGCCCTTAACATATTCCTGCGCGGTTTCAGTTGGGGCGGATACGAAAGCCTCGCCATGTCAACTTCCGGAGACTCTATTAAGCGCCCGAGTTCAGGCTGGAAAGCCACTGGCCCAACTGTTCGCCTGCATGTTGGATTAGAAAACCCCAAAGACCTGATTGGTGACCTTGAGCAAGCCTTTAACACTATAAAATCCTTCAACGCGGCCGCTTAATCCGATGTTGGGTCTTTCTCCGCTCGAACTCGAAGCTCTGCAGGTCAGTCTCAAAATCTCGATCTGGAGTATCGTGTGGACTTTCCCCATCGCGCTCGCTGTATCGTGGGTCTTGGCGCGTAAAGACTTCACCGGAAAATCCGTGTTGAACGTGATCGTACACATTCCGTTGGTTATGCCACCGGTTGTCATCGGCTATCTCTTGCTCATTCTGTTAGGGCGACAGGGAGTCATCGGAGCATCGCTTTATAACTGGTTCGGTGTAAGCCTCGTGTTTACGTGGCAAGGAGCAGCCATTGCGGCCTCCGTGGTCGCATTCCCGCTTTTCGTGCGCCCCATTCGACAAGCGTTAGAAGCCGTCGACCCCCGCCTTGAGGAAGCGGCGACAACGCTTGGTGCCAATCACCGACAGGCCTTTTTTGCAGTCACCCTGCCCATGGTCATGCCGGGAATCCTTACCGGTGCGCTGCTGTTCTTTGCCCGTGCTCTTGGTGAATTTGGTGCAACCATAACCTTTGCCGCAAACATACCCGGTGAAACCCAAACATTACCGCTGGCCCTCTATACGGCCACGCAAACACCGGGTGGCGACCCGGTTGCTTTGCGTATCATGATCCTCTCACTAGCTCTGGCTGTTGTTGCCTTGCTGGTTTCTGAATGGCTGGCCCGCCGCAGCACTAATCAACTGGTTGGGAAGTGATTGATGCTCACGGTTGAAGCAGGACATCGATTTGTAGATAGCTCAAACGTCTTTAGTTTAGACGCCAGCCTTAAAACGCCTGATACGGGCGTGACGGCCATATTCGGGCGGTCAGGTTCTGGAAAAACCACCCTCCTAAAAATCATTGCAGGGCTCCTTCGTCCTGACTTTGTCCGGGTCGAAGTCGGTAGCACCGTATTGTGTGATACGCAAAACGGGGCTTGGGTGCCGCCGGAGCAACGTCGAATAGGATACGTCTTTCAAGACACCCGCTTGTTCCCTCACCTGAACGTCAAAGGGAATCTCAATTTTGGACGGCGATTCAATCCGCCCTCGGAACGCCCTGAGCTTTCCTTCAACGCCATCATCAGTATGCTGGAATTGGAGCGCCTGTTAGATCGACCCATCCACGGTTTATCGGGTGGTGAAAGCCAACGTGTCGCGATTGGCCGGGCATTATTGGCTAATCCACGGCTTCTGTTGTTGGACGAACCCCTGGCCGCGCTAGACCCCCGCCACAAAGCGGAAATATTGCCTTATCTGGAGAGCCTTCGGCACAATTTAAACCTACCCATCCTTTACGTATCTCACAGCTTGTCAGAAATCCGACGACTTGCGACGTGGCTCGCCGTTATGGATCAAGGGCAAGTTAAAGCGTTTGGTTCTGTTGAAGACATCACTGGCCAGATGGACCTGACGCCTTTGGCCGAAGGCGGCGATGCCGGAACTGTACTGGCCGCGACCGTCACCGATCATGACCAAGCGCATGGCCTCTCGCGTCTCTCCGTTTCTAGCCAAGTCCTGATGGTCACCAAACTTGATCTGCCTGCCGGCGCTCATGTAAGGGTCCAGGTTAGACCACAAGACGTTTCTTTAGCTTTGGAACGCCCTGAAAAAGTAAGCGTGTTAAATATCTTGGAAGGCACCATCAACTCGATTCTCGAATCCCCACGACGGCCAGTGGTGGAAGTGCAGGTCAATATTGGCTCTGCCAAGCGCCCGGTGTTTCTGTGGGCTCAGGTTACTCGACTGGCTTCAGAGCGCCTTAGTCTTCAAAAGGATATGCCGGTCTATTCGCTTATCAAAGCCGTCACTTTGGATAACGATAGAATCGGGCTATCTTAAACAGCTTAGACGTTAAGCCCTAATCAGGCGTACTCGACCCAATTTTACCGTAACCACAATCGCAGGTATCACTTGGCTTGACCAAGCGGGCGACAAGTGGAGACGTTTCCGCTAAAGGGTTACTCGGTTCCCACCTAAAGGTCGCGGAGCACTTTTGGCACTCTTGAACACCAGGCAAGTCGGGCTTGGGCGTATTTGGATCATCTACCATGGCTCTTAGTCTCGATATCCTTGGCTTCGGAAGCAAGCGAAAATCAGCATTTCAGGTCTTAGACCGCGAATGGGTTGCCCAAGACATTGATATACGCCCGATTGATGATGGTATCCGGCAGCTCCTTTACACCTGGGCGCAGCACTACAGCCATGATCAAGACACCCTGGACTCGATTCTGGAAGATCTCGCAAAATTCTCTGGATTCTTAATGCGTGGCCCTGAGCTAAGCATCAGGGCTCTGGGTAACGATGGTGTTGCAACCATGTCACAAAGGCTTGAAATGGCGCTGCACGCTGATGTCAGCACTGCGATAGACAAGGAAACTGATGAAGAACCGCTAGATGTAAAAGTGACCAAGCTCATTTTAGCGGTGAAATTAGCAGACAGAGATATCGAAGCTCTGATCAGCCTTGAAGATACGCCTGATTATTAAGCCTCGCTCTCGCGTTCCTTCAAGCTCGCCTTTGTGCCAAACGCGAGGGCTCGACACTGAACTTGCATCTTTCCCTCTTTGTCGGACTTCGGCATCCCCATCACAACGGAAGGGGTTACTTCATAAAGACGCGCAACAATTTGCGGCAACCACAGGTCATCTGACATGGAACTTTTGGCCGTCAGTTGAAAGTTTTCATTCGACGAGAAAAATGTAGCCGGACCTCCTCCAATCGCTGGATGGCCAATGATGAGAGCTCTCGGCCAGCCTGGGTGATCTAAGAATTCGTCGCCAGATCGAATCACAATACCGGAATCATCTTCCGCATTCTCAACAACAACGACCCTAGGTGAAGGACCTTCATAGCCGAACTTATCGCGCACAACCGCAGCCGCAATCCACCTGACATTATGCCACGAATACTGTTCCCCCATCGGATCAGCGAACACCCGCCATAGCTGATCGTGGCAGACCTTTCGACGTATTTCTGGAGTGTCTTCTTCTTCCCGCGCCAGCGCGATAGCAAGGAAATGATCTGCCGCAGCCGCATAAGCTTCATTATCAATATAGGTGAAACCATAGCCCTTTGCGCCGGTAAAACGTAAAAAAATCACATCCGGATGTGCCCGTTCCGTATCGCCCATCACTGCCGCCCCATTACACTAGCTATAAAATATTTGTCTAAACTACTCGTCGCTTAAGATTTGCGCAAATCCGGTTCACTGTTCGCGACACCATCAGATTCATTTAAAGCCAACAAATTATTGCTTGGGTCTTGTTAGCCCTAACGCTTCTCGCATTTCAACAATAATAGGCTTGGCTTCACTCAACAGGTCTTTGAAGTTTTTAATCTCTTTGTCCCCGGCCTTGGCATCGTGTTGGTACTTAAACTGATTGTTAAATTTGCCAGGAACGGCCTCCCACACTTTGATAGCCGCTTCATCTTGTAAAGCTCTTCTGAAATTATCTTCATCTAAGTTTTTACGAAGGATTGCAATAATATCTCTCCCGATATCAGGATAATGCATCTGAGTGATGTACTTCGAAACTTGTACGTCAATGTAGCGTGCGTCTTTACCGAGCTCTTTGGCCACGGTCGGCGGACAGTTAATGACGTTCTCGACTGCCCCCTCCTCTGCCAATACAGACCAGGTCTCTTCTTGGTAAAGCGGCGCAAGTGCTCTGACCACAGCTTCAGCGCCCGCTTTATGGCGTTCCACAAAGTCTAAGCTTTCGACGTGATTAGTAAGAATGTCAGCAAAAATCACAGCCGTATCTTGTTTGATCCGCGATTTAATTTCACTATCGCGTCGCATTTCCTTTGGTGTCCGCTTTCTAGCAACTTCTTTTTCTTCTTTTAAAACCGCGGCAAAGATTTCAGACTCAGCGTAAGCGCGCGCACACCCACGTGCGTTCAGCAATGCATCAGGGCTTAATGTACAGGCAATCTTTAACGCAGCAGATGATCTTAGATTCTCAAATATATCGCCAATGATCGCCGCACCCTTGGTGCTCAGACCCGCGTAAGCTTTGACGTATTTGAATTGATCTTCGTGCAACAGGTAAGGCTTCAGTGTCTCATAAAGCCCACGACTCGGGTAAGACTCACGGACCACATTCTCGTTAACGATGGGCTTCATCCCGACAAGCTTACGAAAAAAATTACCAAACCCACCAACCGCATCTTTGCCTAAATTTTCAGGCCGCGACACTCTTTGCTGGACCCAATCATTCTCTTTCTGCCTCATGTAAAGGCGCGCAGCCCCAAACAGATGAGCCTGGACGGTACTTTCGTAGGTCCGGTCACAGGGCAAGATCGATTCATCTTGCTCATCGACAACTTTTTCCGGCGTCACAGCCGACTTAAAAAATTCGGCTAAATTTTCATTTGAACGTAATTGCCATGTGGATTTTAAAAGAGCACCAACCAACTCTGGTTTTTGGCGCATGATATCTTCAATCATTGGTCTATTTTTGAGATCATCTCCGATCTCAGAGCTACCATGGCTGGTTATCATCTTGCGCAACACTGAATAGCCTCGTTGCGCACGCAACCGGAACTCTGGCGAACCACGCCTTTCCTGCTGTTCTGCTTGTATAGTCGCCTTGGCCGCCATCAACACATCCTGCATTAGCCTCATTCTGAGGCTCTGTGATATCAACGTCTATCCTCGCGCGAAGTTCTATACAAAACCTTTAAAAGGCGTATCTGCGCAAGAGCAGGCGAAAAGCGTTATTTTTGCAGGGCTTTACAGATAAACCCTAAAGACCGGTGCAACCTAATCAGCCATAAAGCGTTATTACCGTAACTGGAACATACAATATGTGGTGACAGAGATGGAAAAGCAGGCCCCAAAAATCACAGTTACAACACGCGATGCAGCAGAACTTTTCCTCTACGATGTCGCAGAAACTGTTGAAAAGAGCTACCCTATCTGGGAGCGTCGGTTGGCAACGTTCTTAGATGACACGCCACTTAGTTTAGAAGACAAAAGAGGCCTGCTTGAAGCGCATCCTCTTCGCTATTACTTTTATGCTGCAATCGTCGCAATGGAAGCGGCAAAGATACGAACACTGTATCAGGACGATCTTGCAGAAGACATTCTTGCTGATATTAACGAAAACATAGATGCCGTTGCTGACCGATCTGATCGATTGGTCTCTGACCTCGTGTTCGACATTATGCAGCGTGTGCGCATCGCAGACTCCGACGATACAAAGAAATCCCATGACATCGTGATGAAGCGGATTTCTGAGTTACTTCATATTCATACCCTTGAGGAAACACAGGAATTGGCGAAAGACATCGTCTTCAAGCAGGATATGGCTCAACCTATCGCGGCTTCAATGCGCCATTGGTGGAAAGGGTTTAAGAGTTGCCGCCAACTTGCCCAGACAGTTCCAGCCCAAACACTGCCACCAGTTAAAAGGGTAGAGGCCGTTAGAACGTACAAAATTGCCAGCACGCTCTAAAGCGCTTACTCGGCAGCCACATCGGAAACGATGCAGACTTCACAGTCTCCTCCCAAGTCCAGATTCCCCTGTCCCGAGATCAACTTACCGACCGCGCTTAAGTTCTTTTTGCTCGCCTTTGGATAAGCCACGGCACTGTGGCTAAGACCAAGGGTCAAAAGGGATTCAACAGCCGCATAACCCGTGCGCATCGCTTCTAAAACAGGTACAGAAGACTGCGCAGCAATCTGGGGACCGATCGGTGCCATACAGGTACATCCGAGCATGATTGTGTCCGCACCATCTTCCTTAACCGCTTTTTCAATTTCTTGAAGAACCCGCCCGATCAATTGAGCGTTATGGTCAGCCAGCCCTAAAACCGCACTTCCAGCACCTTCAACGCCCTCAACCTCATCATCGCCCAACACATTGCGTACAGACACACAGCGGCTTTCCATGCCACAGCTCCGCAAGCGCTCGCGATAGATAAAGTTGAGCTTCGGTGGCCAGATCGTAACAATGGAAAACCGGGCTCCGGTTTGGCACGTCATAGCCATGGTTGCTTCACCCGCGCCGACAACAACCATATCCGTTGCGGAGCGTATTTCAGCAAGGCCATAGTCGCCAACTGTATTGATGAACACCGCATCAAAGCCGTTTTTCTCTGCTTCTATGGCACAGTCGATATACGCCAATGTTGTTAAGCTTCTATCATACGGCGTCATCGGAAATGTACGCAGACGCGTTTCGATAAGTTCGGGTGCAAAGCGCTCACCCGCAATCTCTGCAATACCCGCTGGCGGAGCGCTGGTATTCGCAGGCCCCCCACCCGTCCCAATAACACCAATACGAAACGTCACTCTTTACCCCTTAAAATAGCTGCGCGTGGCTTCTGCAAAGACAGCCATTTGCTCGACTTTTCCCATACTGACACGGCACCAACTGTTAAATGGAGCATAGGACCGCCCCACCAGCAGGCCTTGCTCACGCATTGCGGTGACAAAGTCTTGAACAGAACCGCCCGTGTCGAACATTACAAAATTCGTTACGGATGGCGTGTATGTTAGGCTCAGGTCATCAAAAGCCGTTTGGGTCAGATCAATACATTCCCCTATTTTGGCGCGGCTGTAGGTCTGGAATTCTGCATCCTGATAGCTTGCAATCGCGGCACGTATTCCCATCACATTGGCGAAACTCATTTGCAAAGGGCTTAACCGTTTGATGAGGTCTGGTCGGGCAATCGCGTACCCCACCCGCAACCCTGCCATGCCGTGGATTTTAGAGAAGGTCCTTGCCAGGATGACGTTCTTTCCCGCCTTGACCTGGTCAATCATAGTGTTGTGATCATAGTCAGACAGAAGATCTACATAGGCTTCATCCACAAACACTGTCGCCCGCGACTCAACGCTGTTGATAAAAGATCGCAGTACATCGGCGTCGAGCAGTGTTCCAGTCGGGTTGTTGGGATTGCAGACGTAAACAAGACTCGTATCCTTGCCCACTTTGCCTTCCATCGCCGCCAAATCATGCTGCATGTTCTGATCAACGTCGACTTCATGGACTGTCCCGCCTGTTTGTTTGGCATACGCGATCAGCATGGAGAATGTGGGGCGCGCGGCAACAATTTCGCCCTCTAAACCAAAACTCAATCCGGCCATCTTTAACAACTCGCCAGATCCTGCTGTTATTAAAACATGGTCTGTTGGAACACCTTCGCGTTCCGCAATTAGGGCTGTCAGGCTGCGGATCTCTGCTCCAACGTACATCCAGCCATCCTCCAAGGAGGCCGCCATTGCAGCCTGTGCACTCTGAGAAGGCCCATACGGGTTCTCGTTGGCCAGTAGGCGTATAGGGCCACGTGCTGCTGCCGCATGAACTGTCGGAATGACTGAGGGGCCAAACCCAGCAACGGCAACACCAGCCATCACAGCACTCACGGATTTGAAAAGGTGGCGACGATCAAAGCCTTGGTATTTTGAAGCTTTCAGGTCTTTTAAAGTTTTCATCTGATCTGCACCTCCTGCGTGTTTTCGCTTTGCACAACAACGAGCATGCCAGAAGTGTCGCCGAGCAACAATGCGTAAGCTCCTAGGTCAGTGGCTTTACAATAAGTTCCGCTGGCGAAAAGACCTGTTCAGATTGTCCTGCGATATAGGCCTTTGGAGATCCAGAAAGTCCGTTGTGTACAGGAATAATGACCCAATATTGGCCGCTTTCGCTGGCCATTTCAGCATCAATCTCAGAAGGTTCAGCACGACCGTTTGGATGGCTATGGAAATGACCCACAATTCGTTCTTGAGTCCCCCTCAATTTTCGCAGCCAATCAAACTGGACCTGTGGGTCTATGAGAAACCGATGCGGGTCGTCTGAAAGATTTGAAGCAACAACAACATGGGAAACAATGACCACATCTTCGCCTGCACCAATCAGAAGGCCACAACACTCTTTTGGATAGGCGCGCTCAGCTGCATCACACATTAGAGTTCGCGACTCTTCTGAAATCATTAGAGTGGCCGTCATTCTTCTGGATTACCTAATCCGAAAACCCCAAAGTTAGATCACCAATCACCGCACCCGTTGACAGGTTAAGAAACAAGACGCGCGGGCCTAGACCACCCCCTGAGAGTGACACTGCGGCAAGCCCGTTAACTTCAGAAACACTATCAATCATCGTTCCGGCAGGCTGTTGAAGAGTGATAGAAAACGCCCCGCTTAACGCTTCTTTTGGGGCCGTTACAGCAATATCCTCATCAATATGCCAACCAAGTGACAACCCCACTACCAAAAGAGCCAATAATGCAATCAGCATACCGGACATAACCCATACAAGCATTCGCGCTGCTTTCATGCTAAAACCCTCATTACGCATGCTAATTTCAATTGCTGCGCCTCTTGTATCACATGTGCTCTTAACTTGTTTGGTGTTGAATTGTCTGAAAACCAGTTTCATTGCAAGGTCGATGAAGAGCAACATGGCACCCGGCTTGATCGTATCTTGACCGACGTCATACCTGCACTTTCGCGCTCACGCGTTAAAGCCTTAATCGAGGACGGCTGCGCTACCCTTGATGGAAAAGTTATAAAGGACGCGAATCACCGGGTAAGAGCTGGCAATAATCTTGTGCTCTCTTTGCCACTCCCAAAGCCCGACTACCCAATACCGCAAGAAATTCCGCTCGACATCCAATATGAAGACAGCCATCTGATTGTTCTTAACAAACCTCCGGGCCTGGTTGTTCACCCCGGTGCAGGCAACCCTGACGGCACGCTAGTGAATGCCCTCCTTGCACATTGCGGTGAGTCCCTTAGTGGAATTGGTGGTGTAAAGCGTCCGGGCATTGTCCACAGGATCGACAAAGACACATCGGGACTTTTGGTTGTCGCAAAAACGGAGCAAGCCCATCATGGCCTCAGCGAACAATTTGCTGCGCATAGTATAGAGCGACGTTACGACGCTCTGGTGTGGGGGGTTCCGTCACCTCTAAGTGGCACGGTGGAAAACTCTATTGGGAGAAGCACAAGAAACAGAAAAAAGATGGCGATTGTCGCGATAGGTGGAAAAACAGCCGTCACACACTACAAAGTAAAACGTACCTTTGGTCACTTGATAAGTCAGTTGTCGTGCGAGTTGGAAACCGGTCGCACTCATCAAATACGGGTTCACATGACGAGTTTAGGGCACTCGCTCTTAGGAGATCAGGTCTACGGTCGGGACGCAAAACAGGGAACACCGCGAAATATTGTAGATGCTATCAAAGTTTTCGGACGGCAAGCCCTGCACGCAGCTGTATTGGGTTTTGAGCACCCTGAAACCCATCAACAGCTCAGGTTTGAGGCCCCGTTACCAGACGACTTCAACATCCTTACCTCACAACTTGATGATATCAAGACCAGTAAGAAAGAGCGCTAGCTCTGTTTTTAAGGCCCAGGTTCATACACCGATTGAACATCTGTGCCCCACTTCAAAACGAGTTCTTTTTGAGCGGTTTGCAGCACAGCAATACGTCGGCCAGCCGTCATTGCCATGAAGGCTGAAACAAACGATGGCGTGAACGCATAGATCGCCCACCCGAAGGCTGCGCATCCGTATATAACAAGCACAGCAAAAACGTCTGTGATGATTTCAAAGGCCCCCTCTGTCGTATGACCCGAAAACCATAGCTCGACAAGATAAGGTGAAGCCCCTGCAAGATTCATGGCCCCAACGCAAAGCCCAGCATAGATGCCTTTTCCGCGCTCCATCAAAAAGGCGACAGCGCTTGGTAATAGTGAAAACATAAGCACGATCATTGTTGGCACGATCATCAAGCCAATAGGAATAGCCAACATGAGGTACAAGAACATACGGCTCTTATTCATTTTACGTTTTCCTGGCGTGCTAGACATCTAAAACGCCGCTCCAATGAGGGCAACAGCATAAGCCAACAGCATAATAACAACAGCCACGGCAGC
>CAYGSZ010000002.1:15758-30874 GCA_964352705.1 uncultured Rhodobacterales bacterium | reverse complement strand
CTCCAATGAGGGCAACAGCATAAGCCAACAGCATAATAACAACAGCCACGGCAGCGCCTGCCTGACGTCCTGTTCTCAACGCATTTTCATCGCGATCCATCTGGCCATGCTGAAGTTCGTACATCTGTTTCTCAGCGGCCGCATATTCAGCTTTGGCCCAGGCAAACCCCTCAGCATCTCTTTGACGCTCCTCGGGGTTATCGATGAAATTATAGAGTTCTGGTAAATTACCCTTGCGGACTAATTTAGGAATCTCTTTTTCAATTTCTTTGCGCTTCTGACGATTCTGGAAGCTATTGATAATAGGGCCCATAAGGCCACCGACCCAACTCGCCAGACCAAAGACAGCTTCCGGTCCCATCCGCCACTGCACAATCGCTAGAACGCTCAACATTCCTGTCGCTGCCCGATCCGGGCGATCATCATTCATCGCGTCAATTTGCGTTCCTGTTCCCTTTGCATAACGCGCTCGTAAAAACGCAGCAATATGGCGATCAACTGGCCACATCTTCGTATTTGCCGTCTTCGAGACAATATCAAGGGCTGGCAATACGCTCTTAACTTCTAACACGTACTGGTTGGCGATAAGAGGACTTAAACAATACAGCCACTCATTGAGTTCATAAACGACCCGCTCTATCCCTGCCCCTGAATTTGTATCCTTGAGATAGTTTTTTAGATCTTTAAACACGCCTTCCCATTGACCATGATCAGGATGATAAGTTGTCTGTGCCGAGACCCAGTAACGCCACAAGTCCTTGTTGATGAAATCAATATAGGGTTGAAGAGATTTTTTCTGCAGCATCGCTACAGCCAAGGCCGATCCAAACCCCTCCATATGGCAACTAAAAGTTCGGTATCGTATGGGTGCGGCGGGATCCATCAGCATAAGAATTCTGGCGACCAGAACATCATCGGATTCTTTCTGATCCCCCGGCATAGCTTTCGACGTTTTTGTTGCTGCTGAAATTGCGTCAGCGAGATCTGATTGTTCTAAGCCCCGACGTATCCATATTTCTAATGTGCCATCGCTGATCACTTTAACGGCCTCATCCCAATGCCGGTGCAACTCCACAGCAAGGGGGCGGCACGCCGAAAACTCTTTTTCAGCGAATTTGAAACTGCGCTGTGAATGTGCTTCTGACTTTGCTTGAACAGGTGTCAAACGCTTTCCATTGATCCAAAGATCAATATTTTGAACTTGCCACCGCTGCTCAGGGTCGTCCGTCACCAACCCACGTAAACATTCAATCAGAGAGACCGGTAAACGCTCATCGCCAACCAACGCCGCATACGTGCCATTTTTAATTTTACGGTCTATGACATCCGCGTCAGATTTCCCAGCCATCGGGTTTCGCCCAAGCGCGAGAATGATGAGGCTCACACCAAAGGCATACATATCATCCGCGTACATGCCGGAGCCGCGGCCATAAACATTGCTCATGCCTGATTCGATGGATTCAACAACAGCCGGCTGTTCACTTGCGGCAACGGCAGTGCAACAATCCCCAAGCACAATTTTCTGTCGGGCTTCATCCATGAAGTAAAGATTGTCCGGTCGGATCGCGCGATGAGTGATCCCCTTTAGACCAAGCTCAATCAGAGCATCTGCAATTGGTTTAATGATGAGCTTCGGAAACTGATGGTCTGGAATTCTATCACGAACAACTGTCAAGCTATCCATGACCCGGCCGCCAAGCGGCCGATGATAGATGATTATAATGCACTTGCGCTCAGCCGGAGGCCAATCAGCGGCTCCCCAATCAACCATCGGAAGCATATGTGGAATCTCGTTGCTCTTGAGAACCCGCATCACACTAATGCGTGCCAGCATCTCCGGTTTACTGACCAGTGCATACAAAGCGCGCCCAGGCTGCTTCCGATCCTCGACCTCAAAGGCCAAAGCGTTCGGCATATCAAGGCTCGAAATAGGCCTATCGTAGAAAATACTGTAGCGATCACGAACGGTTATCGCATTGCCGACGACAGCTTGTTCAGGCTGAGGAGTGGGCTGTGTCCCGTCTTCAGTTTGCCCCCCACCCTCTTTTGAGGCCTTTGAATCAGCCTTTATTCCAGAGTCAGCAGTATTGGTCGACGCCTGATCGTCAGGCGAAGCCAATTCCGTTTCCAACTCTGCTACCTGTTCAGCCATTGAGTGTCGTGTTCTCGCGCACGCAAAAGGGTAAACCGCCGGGTAAGCGGCAATTTCGCCAGTTTACATCAACACATGACAATTACAGAAGGATTAACCGCCAGATCATGTCCGTTTGGCGATAGAGGCGGAGAGCTTCACCTAATCTGCAAAAGGATCGCGCACCAGAATTGTGTCTTCACGCTCTGGACTGGTCGAAAGCAAGGCGACCGGTGCGTCTATAAGCTCCTCAATTCTGCGGATGTACTTAATCGCTTCCGCAGGGAGATCAGCCCATGATCGCGCGCCTTCGGTGCTTTGGTTCCAACCATCAAGCGTTTCATATACTGGTTTCACAGCAGCCTGCTCTGCCATGGCAGACGGAAAACGCGTGATTGTCTCGCCTTTCAACTCATAAGCAACGCAGACCTTGAGTTCCTTAAGCGTATCCAAGACATCCAGTTTCGTTAACGCAATCCCCGTAATGCCACCAACCTTGACGGCTTGACGGACCATAACTGCATCAAACCAGCCGCAGCGGCGCTGACGGCCTGTCACAGTCCCAAATTCTCGGCCCCGTGTTCCCAGGGTTTTGCCAACTTCATCTTCTAATTCCGTTGGAAACGGCCCTGAACCAACACGTGTCGTATACGACTTAGTAATCCCAAGAACATACCCGACGGCACCTGGGCCTAACCCTGAGCCAACGGCTGCTTGTCCGGCAACCGTATTTGACGACGTGACGTAGGGATATGTCCCATGATCCAGGTCCAGCATTATCCCTTGGGCACCCTCAAATAAAATCCGCTTACCGCTTCGGCGGGCTTCGTCAAGTTTTTCCCAGGTCGAGGTTGCATATGGCAGTATTTTTGGCGCAATCGCTGTAATGGCAGAGATCAACTCCGCTCGATCAAGTTGAATTTGTCCAAGACCTTTAAGCAAAGCGTTGTGGTGAGCCAATAAACGATCAACTTTATATTCAATCGTCTCCTGATCAGCGAGATCACAAACTCTGATCGCTCGCCGCGCTACTTTATCTTCATAGGCTGGGCCTATACCACGACCAGTTGTTCCAATTTTAGCTGTCCCAGCAGCGTCTTCTCTTGCTAAATCCAAATTTCGATGAAGTGGCAGGATCAGACACGCATTATCAGCAATCTGCAGAACGTCAGGATCAATGCGAACACCTTGTGCTGTTACCCTGTCAATTTCTTCAAATAAGGCCCAGGGATCAATCACCACGCCATTGCCAATAATGGAGGGTTTACCGCGAACCGCGCCAGATGGCAGCAGACTGAGTTTATAGGTTACGCCACCGATCACTAAAGTGTGGCCCGCATTGTGCCCACCTTGGAAACGCACAACCACGTCGGCCCTCTCAGAGAGCCAATCAACAACCTTACCTTTTCCCTCGTCGCCCCATTGTGCGCCGATCACTGCTACATTTGTCACGTCGCTTTATCCTTTACTGGGAACATCGGTCACGACACCGTTTTGTAAAATATGTGTGCATCCTAATTTAACTGCATTTTCCATTGAATCATCATCAGTGGATAGCGATGCTATTATCCTAAACCCATCAGTCTGCAGCTTCTTAATGTCTTCTCGCGGCGTACCAAACGAAACATAAAGACGTGGAGCTTGGTTCTCTGCTGGGCAAACTGGCAGCAAAGAGTCGACAAACAGCGTCGCGCCGGTTGCCCGTTCAATGACACCTTCGCCGTGGTCGATTTCGTAGCGCCCCCCGCGCCCGATTTCTCTCATGCTCCCCTTGGCAAAAAGAAAAAAGGTTAGTCCTGTATGATACTGAATGCCTCTATTCTCGACCATATCTACGGTAAGAGACAATCCAGGTGCCTCACGGCTCAGTCGATCTCCTACCGTAAAAAGTGTCGTCAAGTATGCGGACGCCTTTTCCGGCAGCTTGATATTTTTTAGCTTTCGTTTAGCAGAGTCTATAGGACCCGATGCCTCAACCAATTCAACTAAAACCTGTGCACAATCGCCGCCAAGTTCCTGAATGCGTTTTGTGTCTTTTTGGTTGAGTGCTGAATAAAGTTCATCGTCAGAGGTAATTTCTACCCTTGTAGCCTCAAGTATAGCCGGCACCAACGGCGGCAGCGCCAAGTCAATTGTCAGACCCTTGACGCCGAGTGCCATGACCGCCTCCGCAGCAACCATGATAGCCTCAGCATCTGCTGCAACACTGTCCGGGCCAACCAACTCAATTCCAACCTGTGAGAATTGTCGTTCGGGCCTCAACTGATGACCTTTCACACGCAGGACTTGGCCTGCATACATCAATCGCAAAGGCCGAGGTGCCCTCTGCAGTCTTGTTGATGCTAGGCGTGCGATCTGTGCCGTGACGTCCGCTCGGATCCCAAGAGTGCGCTGTGAAATCGGATCAACCATCCGAAATATTCGATCTGCTGTCGCAGCGCCCATCCCAGACAGAAGAGTGCTTTCAAACTCTACAAGTGGGGGCGACACACGCTCGTACCCATTTGCTTCAAAGCATGAGGAAAGGGTCTCAACAACCGCCGCTTCGCGAGCGGCATCCGGTGAGAGCACGTCGCGCAAGCCTTCTGGCAGCAAGGTCTGGCTAGCTGTATCGGACATAAGGTATAGGCCTGATTGGTCTTAAGGGGGCATCAAGCGCACTAAACAACGAGTGAAGCGCCCTCACCCTTTCGTTTAAAGATGTTCTAACCGTCTGCCCTCTCAAGGGCAATCTAATTCCCAGGTAACCGCTAGAAGTCTAGCGTTTGCGCTTGATGGACTTGGGGTAATTTCCTGACTTCAGAGAGCAGATCGTCGCCAATTTCCTGATCAAGCTGGAGAAGCGCAATCGCTTCGCTCCCCTTTGTTGGCCGTCCAAGATGGAAGGATGCAATATTGACGCCCGCATTTCCGAGGGCCGTGCCGAGAGCACCAATAAATCCAGGCTTATCGTCGTTAGTAAGGAACAGCATATGAGCACCAACCTCAGCCTCTAAGTGAATGCCGTTGACCTCTACCACCCGTGGCAGGTTATCCCCAAAAAGAGTTCCTGAGACAGTCCTGGTTTGGCGCTCAGTCTGAACTGTTAACGTAATAAGCGTGTGATATTGCTCACAGTCCTCTTTTTTGACTTCCGTGATCTCGATATCACGCTCTCGTGCAATAACCGGGGCGTTGACCATATTGACGCTTTCCATAAGCGGCGACAGCAATCCTTGAATAGCAATTGCTGTAAGTGGTCGTGTGTTTAATTGAGCAACGGCACCAGAGTAAGTAACGATAACTTCACTTATGCTGCTTTGCGTGATCTGCCCGGCAAAGCCACCAAGCTGTTCTGCGAGCTTCATATAGGGCTTCAGTCGTGGTGCATCCTCAGCACTTACAGAGGCCATATTCAGAGCATTGGTTACGGCACCAGTGTTAAGGTAATCCGACATTTGCTCAGCCACTTGAATAGCGACATTTTCTTGCGCCTCTGATGTTGATGCCCCGAGATGTGGCGTGCAAACGACGTTCTCCATACCGAACAGAATGTTCTCTTTCGCTGGTTCTTTCTCAAAAACATCAAACGCTGCGCCAGCAACATGACCATCTTCGAGTGCTTTTTTAAGATCGGATTCGACAACCAAACCGCCTCTCGCGCAGTTAACGATGCGCACGCCCTTCTTCATTTTGGCAAGAGCAGCAGCATTGATCATGCCGCGTGTCTGATCCGTCAACGGCGTATGTAAGGTTATGAAGTCGGCACGAGATAAAAGCTGGTCAAGTTCAGCCTTTTCTACCCCTAACTCCACTGCACGATCAGCCGAAAGGTATGGATCAAAGGCGACGACCTTCATTTTAAGGCCAAGGGCCCGATCTGCAACGATAGCTCCAATGTTACCGCAACCGATTAAGCCAAGCGTTTTGCCATAGAGTTCAACCCCCATGAAACGACTCTTTTCCCACTTGCCCTGATGCGTCGACTCATTGGCCTGGGGAATCTGCCGGGCGAGCGCCATCATCATGGATATTGCATGCTCGGCTGTGGTTATGGCATTGCCGAACGGCGTGTTCATGACGACGACGCCGCTTTGGGTTGCCGCGTGTGTGTCAACATTGTCGACACCAATGCCTGCACGCCCGACGACCTTAAGGTTTTTCGCAGCCGCCAGAACTTCGGGAGTCACTTTTGTACTCGAGCGAATGGCCAGGCCATCATACTCACCAATACAAGCGATCAGTTCTTCAGCAGACATCCCAGTTTTAACATCAACTTCGATACCCCGGTCTTTAAAGACCTGGACAGATTGCTCACTTAGCTTGTCGGAAATTAGTACTTTTGGCATAGTTCTATCCCACGTGCTCGGTCATGACTTGCGCATAAGCCCATTCGAGCCAAGGGCATAGCGCCTCGATATCTTTAGTCTCAACTGTTGCCCCCCCCCAAATGCGCAGGCCTGGTGGCGCATCTCGGTACGCGCCAATGTCAAACGCAGCGCCTTCGGTATCTAACAGCGACACAATTTTCTTTGCTGCCGCTTCCTGTCCGTCAGACGGTAAAGCCGTAAACCACTCAGCCGTAATGATGAGACATATTGATGTGCAAGATCGCACTGCTGGGTCGCTGGCTAAGAACTCGATCCAACTCGTCTTTTTTACCCATGTCGATAACGCAGCAAGGTTGCCCTCTGATCGCTTCATTACTCCGGCTTGACCACCGACAGACTGAACCCATTTGAGAGCGTCCAGGGCATCCTCCACACACAGCATAGAAACCGTGTTGATGGTTGCACCTGAGAAAATACTGTCATCAAATTTTCCACCCTTCGCCATGCGAAACAGTTTCGGCATCGGCCAAGGTGGCGCGTAAGATTCCAGACGCTCAACGGCCCGTGGACTCAAAACCAGCATCCCGTGCTGAGCTTCGCCGCCGAGCACCTTCTGCCAGGAATAGGTTGTCACATCTAATTTCTGCCACGGTAGGTCCATCGCAAAAACGGCTGAGGTTGCGTCACAAAACGTCAGCCCCTTGCGATCATCAGAAATCCAGTCACCATTTTCTACCCGGACGCCTGACGTCGTTCCATTCCATGTAAAAATGACGTCGTTGTCGAAATCAACTTGGCTCAGGTCTGGCAGATGGCCATAGTCAGCTTTCAACGTGCGGGTATTCTCTAGCTTTAACTGCTTTACGACATCGGTCACCCAGCCATCGCCAAAGCTTTCCCAGGCCAACATATCGACGCCACGTGCGCCGAGCATAGACCACATCGACATTTCCATTGCCCCCGTATCTGACGCGGGAACGATGCCAATATAATAATCGTCCGGAATACCGAGTATCTCTCTAGAGAGGTCAGAAATAGCTTGAATACGGGCTTTCGCCGGCTTCGCGCGGTGTGAGCGCCCGACCAGAGCGTCAGCAAGAACGTCCGGTGACCACCCTGGCCGTTTGGCACAGGGGCCGGACGAAAAATTCGGGTTACTGGGCCTAGCGTTGGGCTTTGCGGCGACGTTCATCTGTATGGAACCTTCCTAATACACTCAAGCAATGGACTGTGAAGTTGGGCACCATCGATGCAACCTGCTGCTTCAGTCGGCGCGAATACTACGAAGGCCATCACACTGCGTCAACGTAGCCAATTTTAAGGCCTAAAGCCCCCAGTACCACGGCGCAGCGAAAGAAAATGCCAACCAAACCAATATGACAAGTGGCAGCCCAGCGCGGACAAAATCACCAAACTGATATTGTCCTGGCCCCATGACCAAGAGGTTCGTTTGATAGCCCATGGGAGTTGCAAAAGAGCAGTTGCACGCAAACAAGCATGTGATGGCAAACAATCGGGGATCAATTCCCAAGTTGGCCGCTAATCCTACCCCTATAGGTGTAAAAAGTACGGCGCAGGCGTTGTTGCTCAAAACATTGGTGAAAAGCGCAACCACCAGGAAAAAAACGGAGAGAATAACCGGAGGCGATGCTGAACCAAACACCGAGACAATGACATTAGCTAGGTAAGCCGCACCTCCTGTTGCCGTCATCGCCGTACCGAGCGCCAAAGAGGTGCCAACCAACAGATAAATTGTCTTATCGATTGCACGACCAGCCTGCCTCAGGTTCATGCACCCGGTCAGAATCATAAGCGTTGCCGCGGCTATAGCAGCAGTGGTGATGCTAATAAAACCAACAGCTGCGCATCCAATAGCTCCGCCGAAGATCAACACAGCCCGTTTTGCGTGTGTACGGTTAGGAACGATGCCGCGTGTTCCTGAAATCAGCACGACATCCCGTTCAGGCCGCAACGCCTCTAAACGATCCGGTCGTCCTTTGAGTAACAAAACATCACCGGATTGAAGTCTGATATTCGTCATCCGTGCCGCTGTCATTTGGGCACGACGCTGGATACCCAGAAAGATAGCTCTCTGGCTTTGCTGAAGCTCGAACTGCTCAAGCGTTAGACCAACCATCCGAGACGTTGGCGTAATCATTGCCTCCACGAGCACAGTGTCACGATCCTCTGGCGCATCAGACTCATCATCTTCAGAGGCTTCTTCGTACTCTTTGATACGTGTTTTTTGTAGGTCTAAGCCGTATGGTAGAGGCGGATGGAACAGGCCTTCGTGCTTGCTGGCTATTTTTGTCAGGGTCTGGCGGGTCGCGGCCAATACAAACGTGTCGCCTGCATGGATAACGTAGTCATCAAAGGGCGGAAAAACTGTTTCATTCCCTCTATAAATCATCCGCACAGTCGCATTTGGCAAAGATTTAAAAGTACCCGCAACGGCCTTTTCGCCCATAAGTCCTGAATCGGCAGGAACGACGAATTGTGAAATATACTGCCGTCCGCTTTGCACCTTTGCTGTTGCAGACTTACGTTCAGGCATAATCACGGGAAGAATAAATAAGACGTAGATGATCGCCACAGCCGCAAGCATCAGCCCGAGCGGTGTGATTTCAAAGAATGTAAGTGGACGTAAGCCCTGCTGACTCATCGAACTGGAAATCAGCAAGTTCGTGCTTGACCCAACCAGCGTCGTCATCCCCCCGAGAATGGCTGCATACGACAAAGGCATCATCGTGCGACTGGGTGACAAACCTGACTTATGCGCCAAAGCCTGAAGGATCGGAATAAAGATCAAAACAATAGGGGTGTTGTTTAGAAATGCCGACAATCCGGCTACTAAGAACAAGACAAAGGCGAGCAGCACTATCGAAGGAAGACGCGTACCTGAAATAACTGTACCTATACCTTCTAAGGCACCCGTTCTAACAATACCCTCACCAACAACAAGAAGGGCCATCACTGCAATTAAGGCAGAGTTGGAAAAACCGCCCAGTAAAACTTCAGCATTAAGTAGATTTACATCATAGAGACCAGTTAGCGGGAAAATCTGAAAGAACAGCAACAACACAGTCAGAACAACAAGAGAGCTTATTTCGAGGGACAGCCATTGAGTGACGTAAAGCGTGAGCAGAACGACTGCTAACCCTAGAACCACCCACATCTGAAATGTTGCTTCAAAACCAGCCATAGTAATTCAGTAAGCCTTCAAAACATTTGCGGTCCAGGACTCCTGGACCGTATGAGCATGATTTAATGGTCCATGTCCCTGCCCTAATCCGGGCGCACTTTTGATTGCATCAAACACATACCTTCGGGCGCGTCCAACAGCATCATAAAGGCTAAGCCCCTGAGCCAGCCCTGCCGCAATGGCAGAGGCAAGTGTACATCCGGTGCCATGCGTGGATGACGATGCTAGTCTTGGGCCCTCAAATCTATGAATCTGGTCATTGTGGATGAGAAGATCGACAAGAGAGTCCCCCTCAAGATGTCCACCTTTGAGCAAAACCGCATGCGCGCCCAAGGAAGCAAGATCTGGGATTGCGTCTTCCATATCGGATTGCGTCTTAATTCTTCGTCCGGTCAAGACTTCAGCCTCTGGCAGATTGGGCGTAACAACTGCAGCACCGACTATGAGTTTGTTAATAAGAACTTCGGTTGCGCTGGTATCGATTAAATGATGCCCTCCTTTGGCCACCATAACGGGATCAACAACGCGCGGTATATTTTTCCCAAAGTTGGTCAAAGCCTGCGCCACGACGTTAACAATTTCTGCACTTGCCAGCATACCCGTCTTGATCACGTCCGCGCCAATGTCAGTCAGGACAGAACGTATCTGCTGTCGAATAAAATCTGACGGCACCGCATGAATGCCATGGACACCGATTGTGTTCTGATTGGTCACAGCCGTTATCGCTGTTGACGCATAACCGCCCAGTGCCGTTACAGTTTTAATGTCAGCTTGTATTCCGGCACCACCGCCAGAGTCTGACCCTGCAACAATAAGTATGCGGCCCAAATTGGGACTAATAGACATGTCTTGGCACCTGCAGCTTGCGCATTATGCAGCAGCTTTTTCGATAATGGATACCAGAGCGTCGACAACGGCGTTTACCTGAACTGAGTCATCCCCTTCAGCCATAACACGAACCAAAGGCTCAGTGCCCGATTGTCGAATTAATAGTCGTCCTGAACCAGCCATTTCACTTTCCGCATCAGCAATAGCGCTCTTAACATCTGAATGATCAAGGGCGCGCTCGGCTGCAGGCCGGTCCCGCATACGGATATTTTTCAAAATCTGGGGTACCGGTTGAAAGGATGACAACATTTCGCTGGCTGGTTTTTCACTTTCAACCAGAGCAGCAAGCAATTGGAGTCCGGCCATCAAACCGTCCCCAGTCGTAGCATGACGGCCCAGAATAACATGACCTGACTGCTCTCCGCCCAGATTAAACCCCCCTTCCTCCATTCGAGCAGAAACGTAACGGTCCCCGACTTGTGTACGCTCAAGAGTTAATCCAAGAGTTTGAAGATACCGCTCCAACCCCAAATTACTCATCACAGTTGCAACAACAGCATTACCTTTAAGTTCACCAGATGTCTGCCAGCGTTTTGCGATTGTCGCTAAGATTTGATCGCCATCTACAACCACCCCCTTCTCATCACAGACGACGATTCGATCAGCGTCACCATCTAACGCCATACCAAAATCAGCATGATGGGCTTTAACTTGGCCTGCCATAAGTTGTGGGTGCAACGATCCGCTGTCTTTGTTGATGTTAAAGCCGTCTGGATCAACACCGAGCGGCACAACGTCTGCCCCCAGTTCCCATAAAACAGCAGGAGCAACCTTGTAGGCAGCGCCATGGCCACAATCGACCACAATCTTCAGACCATCGAGCCTCAAGCTTCTTGGAAAAGTGTTCTTCACAAACTCAATATAACGAACGGCTCCAGTCCCGTTGTCGAGACGTCGCGCACGGCCAAGCTTAGAAGACTCAACACGCAGATCATTCGTCCCTTTAGCCATTAAATCTTCGATACCCTCTTCTATTTCGTCTGACAGCTTGAAACCGTCTGGCCCAAAAATTTTAATGCCGTTGTCTTCGTAGGGGTTATGAGACGCAGACAGCATTACCCCTAAGTCACATCTTAAAGAGCGCGTCAGCATGGCGATGCCAGGCGTAGGGATTGGGCCAACCAAAACCACGTCCATACCCACAGATGTAAAACCTGCCGTTAGGGCCGGCTCCAGCATATAACCAGACAGCCTGGTATCTTTTCCAATGACAACAGTATGCCTATGCTGACCGCGCAGAAACGTGTGTCCTGCCGCCATCCCAAGCTTCAAAGCCATTTCTGCGGTCATCGGGGCAGTATTCGCTGTCCCACGTATACCGTCTGTTCCGAATAGACGCGTAACTGCCATATAGCCCCAACCAATTAGCTCTGAAGATCGTCGATATTAAGTCAGGTTGAGTTCATGACCTAGGCCCTCGTATGAATCAAGCCACAAGCGCTTTATCTGTCCTGAACGGCGTTTAGCATCCGAATCGCCTGACGTGTTTCAGCAACGTCGTGAACACGAACAATCTGAACCCCTTGATCTATGCCATCCAACGCAATGGCAAGTGACCCTGGCAGTCGCTCTTTTGGGGGATCAACACCGGATACCCTGCCAATGAAACTCTTTCTCGAAGCACCAAGGAGGATCGGACACCCTAACCCATGAAGAATCGATAAAGACTTCAACAAATCCAAGTTGTGGTTATCATTCTTTCCGAATCCAATCCCAGGATCGATACAGATTTTTCTTTGGTCTATTCCAGCGTCGATACACGTCTGCACACGGACTTCTAAGTAGTCAAATACATCCAAGGGTGACCAAGTGTAAGTGGGCGTATTCTGCATAGTCGTTGGCGTCCCCTGCATATGCATAAGAACCACCGAGCAATTTTTCTGTTGCACAACGCTGAGTGACGCGGGGTCTGCTGAAAGAGCCGTCACATCATTAATGACCGTTGCTCCTGCATCTATAGCTGCGGCCATGGTAGATGAATGGCGCGTATCAATCGACACCTTAAGTCCTCGTGAAGAAAGCCCTCTGATAACCGGCATAACACGTTGTTGCTCAGTCTCTGGCGATACTTGCTCGGCGCCAGGTCGAGTTGACTCGCCTCCGACGTCTAGTATGTCCGCGCCCTCTTCAGCTAAACGAAGGCCATGGGCGATTGCAGTTTCCGCTGTCTCATGGTCGCCCCCATCAGAAAAACTATCTGGGGTAACATTTACAACTCCCATAATTTTGGACGCGTTCAGCTTTAAGTCTGAAAAAGATGGCTTTTCAGAAGAAATAGAATCTAAGAGAACGGATAGCCGAGACTTTACATCCCCATGCAAAACCTGTCGCCATGGCTCAAATGCAGCAACTGAAACTCCATACCTGGCGATGATCCCATCTTGGTGCGTAATCAACTCAACGGCTGAAAACGCGCGACTTACGCCAAGAAACGGCAGAGCGTGCCCGCCCTTAACCAGGTGAGCGGCTAAGGGGCCAGAAACCAGTCCACGGGGAATGCAATAAATGGATAGGCCCCGCGCATTTCTGAGCGAGGCCGGATTTGGGAGTCCACTTTTAAGTTCGATCACGTATTGGGTTGAGGTTCCGGTTCAGGGTTTATCCCACCGGAATCTGACTCTTCATCACCACCATCTGTTGTGGGAACAGATGTCCTGCGCCCGGGAGGACGAGGGCGTGTCGTTGGCTTTTCTGACTTGTCGATGTCCTCACCACGAAGCAGCGCGTCGATCTCAGCCCGCGACAGCGTTTCATATTCCAGCAAGCCTTTGGCAATAACTTCAAGATCATCCTTATGCTCTTGAAGAATTTGGCGAGCCTTTTTCTCACCCTCTTCCACAAAACGACGCACCTCTTGGTCAATCAACTCAGCGGTTGCGTCAGACACGTTCTTCTGTTGGGAAACAGAGTGACCCAAAAACACTTCTTCTTGGTCTGCGTTGTAGCGCAGTGGGCCTAGTTTATCTGAAAACCCGAACTCGGTAACCATACGACGAGCAATATCTGTCGCACGTTTGAGATCATCAGATGCGCCTGTGGTCACCCTTTCAATACCGAAAATCATTTCTTCGGCAACGCGACCACCAAAAAGACTCGCGATCATGGCCTTAAGTTCCATTTGAGACTGACTGTACTTGTCTCGTTCTGGCAAAAACATGGTGAGACCAAGCGCTCTGCCGCGCGGGATGATCGTCACTTTATGCAGTGGATCATGCCCTTCAGCATGCATCATAATCAGCGCGTGCCCGGCTTCATGATAAGCTGTAAGTTTCTTCTCATCCTCAGTCATGACCATCGAACGGCGCTCAGCGCCCATCATAACTTTGTCTTTGGCCTCTTCAAATTCCAGCATTGTGATGACACGCTTGGCTTTTCGGGCAGCCAACAACGCGGCTTCATTCACAAGGTTGGCTAGATCAGCGCCGGAGAATCCAGGCGAGCCGCGTGCAATCACCTTCAAATCCACATCTGGAGAAATCGGTGTCTTGCGTGTGTGTACTTTTAGAATTTTTTCGCGGCCAATAATATCTGGGTTCGGCACTACAACCTGACGGTCAAAACGGCCAGGGCGCAACAAAGCCGGGTCAAGAACATCTGGACGGTTCGTTGCGGCAATGAGGATTACACCCTCGTTGGCCTCAAACCCATCCATCTCGACCAGCAATTGGTTCAGCGTCTGCTCACGTTCATCATTGCCGCCCCCAAGGCCGGCACCACGATGCCGACCGACGGCGTCAATTTCATCAATGAAGATGATGCAAGGCGCATTTTTCTTACCCTGCTCAAACATATCGCGTACGCGGCTTGCACCCACACCGACAAACATCTCAACGAAGTCTGAACCCGAGATCGTAAAGAATGGAACGTTTGCTTCACCCGCAATGGAACGAGCCAGCAACGTTTTACCTGTCCCCGGAGGACCGACCAGCAGCACACCCTTGGGGATTTTGCCGCCTAGGCGTTGGAACTTGCCTGGATCACGAAGAAACTCGACGACTTCTTCAAGTTCTTGTTTGGCTTCATCAATGCCCGCGACATCTTCAAAGGTCACCCGGCCTTGCTTCTCGGTCAGAAGCTTGGCGCGAGACTTGCCAAAGCCCATGGCCTTGCCGCCGCCGCCTTGCATTTGACGCATGAAGAATATCCAAACCCCGATCAGCAATAGCATTGGGAACCAGGATATTAAAATACTCCACAACGTCGTTTCGCCGTCCGTTGCAGGTACCGCTTTGATGTCTACCCCATTGGAACGCAGTGCAGGCACGAGAGTCGGATCATTGGGCGCATAGGTGCGGAACTGAACACCTTCGCGGGTCTTGCCGGTAATGTTGTCGCCTTGAATGGTGACGCTTGTCACCTCGTTGCCTTCTACGGAGGCCATAAACTCAGTAAAGGAGACTTCACGACTTTGATTACGAGTTGTCGGAGCCTGGAACAGATTGAATAACGCGACAATCAAAACAAGGATTACGACCCAAAGGATAAGGTTTCTACTGATATTCACGTCTAATCCTTCTCAAAACTTTATGTGTAGCTTTTTATCATGCTGTCCCGCGTTCACCAGCACGTAATGGCATTAACTGTT
>CAYGSZ010000002.1:0-15658 GCA_964352705.1 uncultured Rhodobacterales bacterium | reverse complement strand
GCATAAACATTCTCTAAGCCATCAAAGCGCGGGGGATAATCCGAACCGGCAACATAAACCAGAAGTCGAGAAAGGCATCTCAACCCCACTTCCTCTGGTGCTCGAAGAAGCAAATCTGCATCAAGCTCCACAGAGCCGTCTTCCATCTTATTCACGGCAAGACCGTTCAGGGCGTCAACAAAATCGTCAATTGCAACCTTTGCTCGTTGCATGTGGCCCACAGTTCTAAGCAGTCGATCCGTCGTGAATCCTTCGCCTTTGAGTTCTGACAACAAATTTCGAATACGCACCCGTGCGAAGGTTCTGTCCGTATTGCTCGGGTCTGTCACCCAATCCTGTTTCAAGTGTTCACACGTGGCGATCAGCGACGCTTTAGAAACGCTGAGAAGAGGCCTTAGAACTCTAACACCCTCGCGTTCTGTTTCGCTTTGGATTGAGGCTAAACCATCCACGCCAGACCCACGGGTTAGTCGATACAAAAAGGTCTCCGCTTGATCATCCGCATGATGCGCCGTCAGTAAGGCACCGGCATCGTTTTCCTTACACCATTCAAGCATTTTGGAGAACCGTCCGGCACGCGCGGCAGCCTGAGGGCTCCGATCCAGATGTTTGACTTTTTGCCCGTCCGCCCAGACAAGCGTCTCGTGAGGCATACCGATGTCAGCGAGCCAGCCTTTAACTTTCTTGGCCTCAGCTGTGGCTTCTGACCTCAGTTGATGGTCAACAGTTAGCCCGACCACCGAGATATTATTGATTTTTGCCCAGCCGTGCATAAGGCGGCATAGCGCGATGCTATCCACCCCGCCCGAAACAGCGACAGCGAGCCTCTCTCCTACGTCCAAGCCCTGATAGGGCAGCATCAACGCGGCAAAGGCTTCTGACGTGATCGCACCCTCGCCTTTGCTGATTTCTGAGGAGTTCAGTTCAGCCAGTGGCATCGCTTAACTGCACTTTAACCGAGCCCTTTCGGTCTGCGCACGTCGACGGATTGTATCGCTGCCCGATGGGTATTCCGTTGCCAATCTGGTCAGCGCTGTGCAGGCTCCATCGGTCTGGCCCAGACGGGCCATAGAGAGGCCAAGCTTCAGAAGGTTATCGGGTCCCTTAGAACTGGTGGGATACGTCTGGTAGCCGGATAAAAATTCTACCGCCGCCTGCTCAAAATCGCCTCTGACATAATAGGTTTCACCCAACCAATATTGAGCATTTCCGGCAAGGGCATCTGTGCTGTTTTCCTCGAGAAAAAGGCGTAAAGCACGTTCTGCACGGTCATAGTCGGCCTGCCGCAGGATATCGAAAGCATAGTCATATTGCTGTTGTGGCGTGCCGTCGGGTAATGCGACAGATGCCGTGTTTCCGCCTGAGGCCGCACCAATTCTAGCCGCCGCAACCGGACCAGGGGATGGCGCAGCTTGCATGACTGGTGGCGCTTGAAAGGTCTCTGTAGCTGGCTGACTGATAGGACTATTTGCAGCTCCGGGCGCAGCAGGCAGTGGAGCTCCACCTTCGTCGGTTCTTATGACACCAAACGTATTGCCCTGGTTAATCGGTCCTGGCTCAACTGGTGGCGTCAGTGTAATGCCGGGCGCCGGCGCGCCAACGCCTGGTGACCTTAAAGCGGGTTGCCCGGCTCTTCCTTGCAGTTGTAATTGGGGCTGGGCTTGCACTGGACTGGACATCGGCATGTTCATATCTGGTTCGATACGGCCTTCCGGGAAACTTTCTTCTGGACGACCTTGACGTTGTGCAAGGTTATTTTCAGGTGCCGCGCCAATTTGCGGTAAGGCCGACACATTGGATTGGCTTTGAGTCGGCGCCACGGCTCCAACTGGCGGTGCGGCAACGGCAGAAGAGATACCAGCAGCCTGCTCCAAAACGGCCAAGCGATAGGACACATCACTCGACAGTCTTTGCACTTCAGATCTGAGTCTGGAAATTTCGAAACGTGCCTCTTCCACTTGCCCCGTCAGTGTTTCAACCAAGCGCTCAAGTTGCAACACACGAACTTGTAGTCGGCTTGACGTGTCAGTCGACATCTCTTGTACGTCTGTGCCCGTTTGTTGCGGCGAAAGCGGCATTTGGACCGAATTGCCTCCCTGTCTTTGAAGGGCGGACAACTGCCGCTCAAGCTGCTCAACCCGTTCACTCAAGACGCGAACATCAAGGGGGGATTGGGCCTGAGTGGCGGTAGCTAAAACAGACACAAAAAGAACGACAGCCAAAAGGCGGGATGATGATGCAAAATTTAACAAAAGACGTGACATAGCGCTGCAATCTTCCAGAAAAGAGTATGTTGGATATCGCGAATGCAAGGCGGAAATAAGGCAAACGGCGGCTCCTGCAGTGCAGACAGCCGCCGTTTTAACTACGCAACAACTCACAAGTGAGTTGAAGTGTTAACCGTTATTGTACGACAGACACACCGCGTCTGTTACGGCTCCAGCAGTCTTCGCTGGATGCAACACAAACAGGGCGTTCTTTACCGTAAGAAATCGTACGCGCTCTGCTTGGTGTCACACCAAGAGAAACGAGGTAATCCTTAACAGCATTTGCACGGCGCTCACCGAGACCAAGGTTGTACTCGCGAGTACCACGCTCGTCACAGTGCCCTTCAATAACAATTGTACGTGAAGGGTTTTGGTTAAGCCATGACGCCTGACCGCGCAGTGTAGCTTGCGCCGCACTGTTCAGGTTGTATTCGTCAAGGCCAAAGGAAACTGAATTGCCAACCACTTGGTTAAAGTACTCAGCAGAGTCCATAGCCGGGCCTGATGGAGCTGACGGAGCAGGAGCTGGTTGAGTGCTCCCCATTGAGTCGGACCCCATGTCATCCTTTGGATCGGATGCACAGGCAGCCAAGAGAGCGATAGCGGCAACGGCGCTAGTGAAACGGACCAACATTTTATTTCTTCCCCTTAGGTCACAAGAATGACGTAAATATGCACAATATGGCGAATTTTCACACCTGTTTTTTTTCAGGTGTTCGCGAGGACTTTTATCAGGTGTTCACTAGGACGCAAGTGATTCCGTTAAGCCCTCTTACCCCAAGAACACGTTAAATCTCTATCGGATTCCCCTTTTGCATCCAAGTTTACCTATGGAATCAAGGGTGACCACGCCGGATCTGAGGCGTCCTGAGGCGTCAACATCTCTCTTTGGTTGTATCCGGTTAAGTCAATAGAATAGAGCCTGGTACGGCCACCAGAGCCGTCTGCGCGGGTTGGTGACTGCGCATAATACATCAGAACTCTGCCATTTGGAGCCCACGTAGGAGACTCCATCAGGAAACCCTGAGCCAGCAAACGTTCGTTTTCACCATTCGGCTCAATCACCCCAATATAGAAGTTTCCACCACTCATGCGTGTAAAGGCGATGAGGTCACCTCTGGGCGACCAGACAGGTGTTGCATAACGGCCACCCCCAAAACTGATTCTGCGCGCGTCTGACCCATCTGAGTTCATCACGTAGATTTGTTGGGTTCCGCCGCGATCCGAGTTGAACGTGAGTTGCTTGCCATCCGGGGCATAGGAGGACGAGGTGTCGATCGCTGGGTGATTCGTCAACCTCAATGTCCGACGGGTCCTGAGATCCATTTCATAGATTTCGGAATTGCCATCGGCAGCCATGGAAAAAGTCACTTTATTGCCATCCGGAGAAAACCGCGGCGCATAGGTCATCCCTGGAAAGTCACCCAGCAGCTCTTGGCGACCGGTGTCGATATTAAAGAGGTAGACACGAGGAACATTGCGAAAATACGAAAGATACGTGATTTCCTGGGCTGTCGGCGAGAATCGCGGGGTCAAAACAAGCGCAGAGCCGTCGGTCAGAAAACGATGCCCTGCCCCATCTTGATCCATAATCGCGAGCCGTTTAATGCGTGCCGTACCCGGCCCACTTTCTGAGACGTAAACGACGCGCGTATCAAAATACCCAGTTTCGCCTGTAATCTGAGTATAAATAGCATCGGCAATAATGTGTGAAACGCGCCGCCAATTTTCTGGCTGGGTGACATAGGCCTGCCCAATCATCTGTTGTCCACCGAAAACATCCCACAAACGAAAAGCGACTCGAACCTGGCCGTTGGGCTGTGTTTCTATTTCACCCTGAACCAAGGCTTGGGCATTCAACGCACGCCAATCCGCGAACCTCGGCTGAACATCAAGGGAGGGTAAGGCCTGAATAAAGGCATCTTGGTCAATCGGGTTAAAAAGACCTGATCGCTCTAAATCATTGGAAATGACAGAACTAACGTCCTGTCCGATGCCAGCAGCCGCGTCATCGTTTCCAGAGAATAGCGCGACCGCAATCGGCATGGGCTCGACACGTCCCCGCGTGATATCGATCTGAACCTGAGCTTGCGCTACGGCAGCGGTTAACAGCGTTGCAAACGCTGCCGCCAATGAAAGCCAGCTTATACGCACACCAAACATCCTTTTTTTGCCTTCATATTATTATCACGACCCAGATTCGATCACAGCCCGATTTCAGAAATTTAGTTTAGTTGAGGCGACCCTGCGGAGAAAACGTAAATACGATTTCTTTAAATGTTTCGTATCTTTGTGGCGAGATTGGGATATTGCTGCAACTCAATACAGCCGCACGCGCACTGTCTGCAAATGTTCTAAATTGCGGATCTGAAAAATACCGAGCAGTGTTTTCTATAAGAGCCTGACGCACACTCCCATCGGGCTGGATCGACACTTTAATATCCGCTGACAAATCCTGTAGCCCCTCTTTACCTGGATCAATGCGCCAGCAATTTTCAATATGCGCGCGTATGGCGTCACGTTCACTTAAGGTCGCCCGGTCTGCATTCAACAAAGTTCTCACCCGGTCATCGGGCTCAGCTTCGGTTGGCTCTTGTGGCGGTGTCGGTCTTTTAGCAACTTCCTGCTTTAAATCTTTCACCAAACTCACGAGTTGATCAAAGGAGTCCTCCTTTTTGGGAGGCTCCGGCTTTTTAGGAGGCACTGGTTTGCGGGGTGGAGCAGCGACCTTGGGCACTGGAGGTGCTTCGGCAACTTTCTCGGGTTCAGGTTTAGGCGCAGGCGCTTCTGGCGGTGGCGGAGGGGGCGCAGGCGCAGGTTCGGGTTTTGGTTGAGCAGGAGCCGGCTCTGGTTCTGGTGGCGCGGGAGCGGGCTTAGGTTCGGGCTCGGGTTCTGGTTTTGGCTTCGGCGGTGGCGCTGCCGTCACTTCAGCAATTTCAACCAGCTCAACAACAATCGTATCTTCTACGACAATCTTTTCGCGCTGAACGAACGGCAGGCCAAACAACGTGAACAAAATCACGAGGCCGTGCAGCGCAAACGAGAGGAGGAAACTTTTTCCCACGGGTGCTTTGCCTAACGGGCTTTCGGTGGATCGGTGATCAACGCCGCGTTCCGCAACCCGGCTTGATAAATCTCCGACATCACGTCCATGACTGTTCCATAAGCAAGTGACTTGTCCGCACGCACATAAATACGCACGTCAGGATTCGCCTCCGTGACCGCTTTCAGGCGTGCTCCTAAGTTTTCCAACTCAACTGGCGTGCTCTGCAAAGTCACACCGTCCTTGTTTATGCTCACAGTTAGGGCTTGACTGTCTTGAGGTAGACTTGGAGTTTTTGCCTCTGGCAGATCAACATCTACTCCGGTGGTCAAAAGCGGCGCGGCCACGATAAAAATCACAAGCAACACCAGCATCACATCTACCATTGGAGTCACGTTGATCTCAGCCATTGGTCGATAGGGCTTCCGACGCGACCCGCCCCCGCCTTCGCTGGGCTGTACAAACATGCCCATATCTAACTCCGCTCCTCAAGTTTCCGGGACAAAATCGCTCCAAACTCTCCCGCAAAGTTTTCAAGACGCAAGGCATAACGATTCATGTCAGATGAAATGGAGTTGTAAGCAATGACGGCTGGTATAGCCGCGACCAACCCAAGCGCTGTCGCAAAAAGGGCTTCTGCAATGCCTGGCGCAACCGTTGCCAGACTCGTGTCACTGGAGGCTCCAATCGCGCTAAACGTATTCATAATGCCCCAAACGGTTCCAAACAATCCAACAAAGGGCGCAACCGCCCCCGTCGATGCCAAAAACGTCATGCGGCGCTGCAATTGGTCCATCTCACGTTCCAGGCTGATCCGCATTACACGATCAATCCGCTGCCCCAGCACTCCAATGTTCTCTTGCTTACCCTCACGGCCTTTGGACGGCGAACGGCGCCACTCCCGCATTGCGGCAACAAAAATTGAGGACATAGGGTCAGGGGGTCGCGGCCCAACACGGTCATATAATTCCTCTAATGAACTACCCGACCAGAACTTTTCTTCAAAGCGTTCTGCGCGTTTGGTCAACGACCGAAGCCTTAGGGCTTTATCGAAAATGATCGCCCAACTCCAAAGCGATGCCGCAGACAAAAACAGCATTACCGACTTCACCACAAAGTCAGCTTGCAGAAATAGGCCCCAAAGAGAGAAGTCTAGTTGTGTGGCAACTTCTCCAACGGCACCGACTGTTTCAACATCCATACCCAACTAACCCTTTTGTTTACATAAACGTTCAAGTGTTGCTTTCAAGTCTGAGGATAAACGCTGCGGCTTCCCCTCTTCATTGACCACCACCAGTTTGATTTTTAGATCTGCAACCGCATCGCCAATGCCAGACTCATCCATCCGGTTGATCTGCTGATGCATCACCATTGAGGCACCACCAAGACGGTCAAGGTGAGTCCGAACGATGAGTTCATCCTCAAGCTTAGACTGACTAATGTATTTAACGTCAGCCGAATGAACAGCAAACACCAAGCCATACGTCTCTATCATTTCAACATGATTAAGCCCATTGAGGCGCATCATCTCGGTGCGGGCGCGCTCAGCAAACTTAAAATAATTCGCGTGATACACCATCCGTCCCGCGTCTGTCTCCTCGTAATAAACGCGTAACGGATAAAGGTGAATGGGACCGTCCATTACACCTGTTGCGGAGCGCGGCAAGGGCACAGTCATTCCGGCTCACCCAGCATATCAAGCTGAGGCTGCTCTCTTCGTGGGGCGGACAATCCGATGTGGCGATAGCCACTATCAGATAACATGCGCCCCCGAGGTGTTCGCTGGATCAGCCCCTTTTGAATCAGAAACGGCTCAACCACGTCTTCAATCGTGTCTCGTTCCTCTGCTAAGGCCGCCGATAAAGTATCAACCCCGACAGGACCACCGCCGTAGAATTCGGCAATACACCTCAGGTAACGACGGTCCATGGCATCAAGCCCAAGAGTATCAACGTCGAGCCTTTGCAAAGCGGCATCCGCCGCCTTGGCGTCAACAATCTCGGTGCCCTCAACCGCAGCAAAATCTCTGACCCGTCGCAAGAGGCGACCTGCCACCCGTGGCGTTCCTCTGGAGCGCTTCGCGATCTCCAAGGCGCCATCAGATGACATGTTCAAGTTAAGAATGGCTGCGCCACGCGTGACGATGCTGACTAAATCATCAGGCTCATAAAATTCCAAGCGCAACGGAATACCAAAACGGTCACGCAAAGGGGTTGTCAAAAGACCTGATCGCGTGGTTGCGCCGACAAGTGTAAAAGGTTGCAATTCTATCCGCACTGAACGAGCTGCTGGCCCCTCGCCTATGATGAGGTCCAACTGGAAATCTTCCATCGCCGGATATAACACCTCTTCTATGGCGGGATTGAGGCGATGTATCTCGTCGATAAACAGAACATCGCGGGCCTCAAGGTTGGTCAGGATCGCAGCCAGGTCCCCGGCCTTTGCGATCATTGGCCCAGACGTCGCCCGGAACCCAACACCCAACTCTCTGGACACGATTTGCGCCAGCGTTGTCTTACCCAGACCTGGCGGCCCATGCAGAAGAACGTGGTCAAGCGGTTCGCTGCGGGCCGCAGCCGCTGAGATAAAAACACTGAGGTTTTCACGTAACGGCTTTTGACCGATGAACTCGCTGAGACGCTGCGGGCGAAGCTTCGCATCCGCGTCATCTTGTTGCTCTCCGCCTGAAACGACCCGGTCTTCAGCCATGACTTGAAAGGTCCTTCAGACCGTCACGTATAACAATATCCAGTGACATCTCGGCAGGCTTTTTTTGGAGCACCCTAGAGACCGCGCCAAACGCGTCAGCTCGACCGTAGCCAAGGTTGACCAAGGCAGACACTGCGTCGTCAACCAAGCCCACCTTTACCTGATTTTCTGGCGTTGATGTTTTCGCTCCAGCCTTTGCCGACGACAATGCGGCAAAAGAACTGATCGCCCCAACCTTGTCCTTGAGTTCGGTCACGATCCTCGCGGCCAATTTTGGGCCAACGCCGGACGCGCGGGTGAAGGGTGTTTTGTCCTGGGCTGCAACAGCCTCTGCAATTTGATCAGGGCTGAGTGCGGACAAGATCGCCAAGGCGACTTTATTGCCGACACCTTGAACTTTCGTAACCAACAAGAAGGCCTCGCGTTCCCGGGCTGAAGCAAACCCATACAGATGTATGTGATCCTCCCGGACATGGGTTTCGATAGACAGCGCTACAGCCTCGCCCTTTGAAGGAAGTTCACTCAGCGTTCGCGACGAACAGAAAACCTGATATCCAACACCAGAAACATCAATCACGACCCAATCATCGCCGATGCTATCGACGATGCCTTTTAGTTTTGCGATCATCGCGCCGCTCCTGCTGCCATGGCGCGCTGAAGTCTTTGGTTGGAAACACGATGATGCGCATGACAAATAGCCACCGCCAAGGCGTCTGCCGCATCAGACGACGCCGCTTTGTGACCCGGCAATAGCATCGCAACCATCGTCTCGACTTGGTGCTTGTCCGCGTGCCCGGCTCCAACAACCGCTTTTTTAACAGCATTGGGCGTGTATTCAGAGACGCCCAATCCGGCGTTCGAGGCCGCCAGCATGGCCGCAGCCCGCGCATGCCCAAGTTTGAGCGTTGAGGTCGGGTTCTTGTTTACAAAAGTTTCTTCAATCGCGCATTCGTTTGGTCGGTGTAAGGTAATAATGTCCGTCAAATGCGAAAAAATATACTGCAACCGAGTGGCGAGATCGTCCTTATCGGGCGCGCACACCGTTCCATTCGCCACGGCGCTGAGGTTATTGCCATCAACATCGATAACGCCCCACCCCGTTGCGCGAAGTCCTGGGTCTAGCCCTAAGAGCCGAATGGCCATTCCTAATTCCTGTAATTCAGACGTCAGTCAGCTCAGTTCAGCTAAAATGCTGTCGTCTATTTCGTAATTGGCCGCGACATTTTGGACATCATCGTTGTCCTCCAGGACTTCAAGCAGGGTGAAAAGCTTTTCAGCATTTTCTTTATCCAGCTCGACCGTATTCTGTGGACGCCAGTCCAATCTGGCGCTTTCCGGCTCACCTAAGGCATCTTCTAAGGCTTTTTGAACTACATTGAGATCATTGGGATCACAGTAAATATCATGCCCATCCTCTGAGGACTCAACATCATCTGCGCCCGCCAGAATGGCCGCTTCCATAATGCCGTCTTCGTTTCCAGCGTCGGCGGAATATTTAACCAAGCCAACACGGTCAAAACTAAAAGCAACGCTATTGGTTTCACCCAATGTGCCGCCGCCCTTGTTGAAAGCTGTTCGCACTTCTGCCGCTGTGCGGTTGCGATTATCTGTTAACGCTTCAATGATCAGAGCGACGTTTCCCGGTCCGTAACCTTCGTAGCGCGTTTCTTCATAATTCTCGCTATCGCTGCCAATCGCCTTATCTATCGCGCGTTGAATATTGTCTTTAGGCATACTTTGCGCGCGTGCGGCCGCAATGGCAGCCCTTAACCGCGGATTATGATCCGGGTCAGGCATGCCCATTTTAGCCGAAACTGTGATTTCTTTTGCCAGCTTGGTAAACAGCTTAGAGCGCTTCTTATCCTGAGCACCCTTGCGGAACATGATATTCTTGAATTTGGAATGACCTGCCATAACACCGTCCTTGTGGCCACCATGTACGGCGACCCACTTTATTGTAGCATACCAGATGTTGTGTTTCTCACCCAACAAACGTTGGGCCTCTGAATGACAAGCAGTTAAGGCTGCTGTCAAGCAGAGTTAAACCACTGGGGGAAGGATTTCTGCCAATTCTCCACCCACACGAATCGGATGAATTGCATCCGCCAAGCCAGTGCGGTCATCGGTGACCACGACCACGCCGCACAGCGTTGCCGGACCGGTCGCCGGCTCCAGCCGCTCCCCTGGCAGGCTCGCCACAAAGCGCCGCAGCGCGATCCCGGCATCCATACCGATCACAGAGTTATAAGGACCGCACATCCCTGCATCAGTTTGAAATCCGGTTCCTTCAGGAAGAATGCGCGTGTCAGCGGTCGGAATATGGGAATGGCTTCCGACAGCAAGGGACGCACGACCATCTGAGATACACCCTAGCGCTGTCTTTTCGCTGGTCGCCTCGCCATGAATATCAACAATAATCGCATCTGCGTCCCTGCCGAGCTGGGTTCCAGCCAGAAAGCCTTCCAGCGCCCGAAAGGGATCATCAATGGGCGGCATGAACAAACGGCCCATGACCTGGCACACGGCGACACGCCGTCCGTCTGCTGTTTGATACAGTCCAGCGCCAAGGCCAGGCGTTCCCTCGGCGTAATTCAAGGGCCGCAACAAACGGGGTTCCGTTGGGATGTAGTCAATGATCTCCCGTTGATCCCAGGCATGATTGCCGGTGGTAATGACATCGACACCAGCGGCGAACAGGGCTTCACAAATCTTGACCGTGATGCCAAAGCCGTGGGCTGCATTTTCCCCACATGCGACCACAAAATCCAGGCTAAGCCGGTCCCGTAATTCAGGCACAAGGTCAATCACAGCTTCGCGGCCGACTTTGCCCATAATGTCACCGAGGTACATCACCCTCATGGCGAGGCCTGCCCAACACGGCCCGCGTCAATAAATCGTGTCGGCGTAAAGACGCCATCCAATTGGGCATCAAACGGCTCAACAGGGATGGCCTGAACCTGTTGTTCATCAAACGCCATTCCATAGGCGGCTATGTTTTTGTTTTGCCTGAGATAACTCAGCGTCCGGTCATAATAGCCGCCGCCAAAGCCAAGTCGGAACCCTGCGGCGTCAAATGCGACCAATGGTACCAAAATAATATTGGGAACAAGTTCGCCAGAGAATTTGCCTGGGTGAAAGGTCTTATGGAGTCCACTTTCCAAAGGCTCACCAACCCGCCAGGGCCTGAAGGTCAGAACTTCACCGGGCAGACCTGCAACCGGCAGGCAGAGTTTGGCACCTCTGCCTTGCAGTCGAGTGAGCGCCTCATGCGGATCAAGCTCGTCGCCTATCGCAAAGTAGCCTGCAATCACAGTCTCAGGCGCAATTTCGAGATGTTTGTCTAACTGAGCGCTGATTAGATTCGGAGCTTTTGGGTGATTTCTTTTGACGGTTTTTCGCAACGCCAAAATCTCAGTCCTGAGGGCAGCCTTTTCGGCTCGGCTGTGGCCCTGGGCCAAGTGTGACATTTTCAAAACCTATACCGAAGCGAATGTGGAGCCGCCACAGCCGTTGGCTAACGTGACCTCGCCATGGGCCACAGGGTTAATGTGGGTGCCGCGATCATAGAGCCAGAGCCCTATGAGAGGCAGCTCCCGATCTATCGATATCGCCCCTGGGAGTAACCACGCCTGACGCACCAGGCAGCTCCACAGGGGCAACTTAGGGACGTTCGAGCTTTTCAGCAAGGCTGTCGATGCGTGTTGCCATTGAGTCTATGGCCGTAACGATTGCTTCTTCGGCCTCAATTCGGGCCTCACCTTTGCCGCTACGTCTCAAATTTTCCAGTTCCCCGGCGGCATCAGACAGCTCATCTGCAATCAGAAGAGAGACCATAACCAGCAGCATGCTATCGGACACGGGGCCCGTAGACTCCAATAAAGTGGTGGCGCGCTCATCCAAATACCGGCCCAAGCGGCTCAAATGAGCCTCCTGTCCGTCATCACACGCAATCTGATAGGATCTACCGCGCAAGGTTATCGAAACTTGGGCCATATCTATCTTTACCTTTAGCCCTGAACGCCTTGAGCGCGGATAACAACAGAATCAACAGAATTATCGAGTGTCTCAATTGTCTGGTCCAGGCGATTAGCGACCTGAGATGCGGCAGCGTGCAGTCGATCATAGTCCGCCCGCACAGACTCTAGCTCCGTGTGCAGAAAATTAAGCTGCCCTTTATCAGATTGAACGCTCGAATCCGCCTCCTCAGGCACCTCAATAGCTGTTGTGGCGCCCTCAAGACGACCAACAGCCGCCCCTAGCCGTTCAAGTGCTTTCTCAACACGCTGGAGTCTATAGATCGCAATATCTTTCAATGGAGTAGACACCTCTTCTTGAACCACTACTGGAACATAATCAGAGCTTTAACAAGCGTCAATCACTCTCATTTAGAACAAAAAACTAGCCCTGTTTAGGTTCTCATAGAATTGGGTCTGTTCAGGCGTGCAGCAGGTCGATATATCTTCGGCCTAACATTGAGACAGGCTCAGCCTAGTGTTGGTTTGGTTTCAAAATGACAGGGGAAAGAAAAGCGATGAAATTGACCCAACGCGTCAAGAAAATACTGGCCGCTTATGAGAGCGATAATCCTGGCACCAAAGCCAATCTGGCGCGCATTCTGATGCAGGGCCGCTTAGGCGGGACAGGCAAGCTTGTCATTTTACCGGTCGATCAAGGATTTGAGCACGGTCCGGCCCGCAGCTTCGCCCCCAATCCGCACGGTTATGACCCCCACTACCACTGGCAATTGGCGATAGACGCTGGCTTATCTGCTTTTGCTGCACCGCTTGGCATGATCGAAGCTGGTGCCTCAACCTTCGCAGGATCAGTTCCAACCATTCTCAAAATGAATAGCGCCAACTCTTTAAATGGAGAGAGCGACGCCCCAACGCAGGCCATTACTGCAAGCGTAGGCGATGCGTTGCGGCTTGGCTGCTCTGCTATTGGATACACCATTTACCCTGGGTCACAGCAAGCCTATGGAATGATTGAAGACCTGAGGGAACTGACTGAAGAGGCTAAATCCGTTGGACTGGCGGTTGTGGTCTGGTCATACCCACGTGGTGCCTATGTCTCAAAAGAAGGCGAAACAGCCTTCGATATTATTGCCTATGCAGCCCATATGGCAGCTCTGGCCGGCGCGCATATTATTAAAGTCAAATTGCCTACAGATCACTTAGAGCTGTCAGCCGCGAAGAAAGTATATAAAGAAGAAAAAATAGACGGCTCCACCCTGTCAAAGCGCGTCGAGCACGTGGTTCAAAGCTGCTTTGAAGGCCGTCGTATTGTAGTGTTCTCGGGAGGCGGCAAAAAAGGCCTTGATGGCCTTTATGACGAAGCACGGGCCATCCGCGATGGCGGAGGGAATGGCTCAATTATTGGAAGAAACACCTTCCAACGGCCTAGAGACGACGCCATGGCAATGCTGGATACTCTCATCAACATATATAAAGGCAAAGACTAGGTGCCGTAATGGCTTGCCGTCTTTACCTTATTACCCCGCCGCAAATCACGGATACAGCCGGTTTCATAGCCCAACTGCCCGCCGTTTTTGAAGCCGGTGATGTCGCCTGTATTCAACTGCGGTTGAAAGGCGTCGATGACGACACTATCAGGCGCACAGTGGCAGCGATGCTCCCGGTCTGTGAGCAGGCTGAAGTGGCTTTGATCTTAAATGATCGCCCAGATCTCGCGGCATCTACAGGCTGCGACGGCGTCCATATCGGCCCTGAAGATGCCTCCTATGGGGAGGCCAGAAAATTGGTAGGCGAACAGGCGTCGGTCGGTGTGTCCTGTAAGTCGTCGCACCATTTAGCGATGTCAGCGGCTGAAGCTGGGGCCGATTACGTCGCTTTTGGGGCTTTTTTCCCTTCAATGACCAAACAAGTCACAGAAACAGCCCCCCTTGATTTAATTGAGGTCTGGTCAGAAACAACCAACGTCCCGTCTGTTGCCATTGGCGGCATTACAGTTGACAACTGCCAACCCTTAATCAGCGCTGGCGCTGATTTCCTTGCCGTCTCGGGTGGGGTTTGGTCCTACAAAGAAGGCCCGGAAAGTGCTGTGCGTTCATTTTCCGAAAGAATGGCCCAATAATCAAAAAATGCGGCCTTCTGGGCCTTCCCATCAGGGACTGATCCGCATAATGTGACCTCGACTTAGAACCTGAAATCAGGCAGATAAAAATGAAATACCGGATTGCACTGCTAACAACCGTTCTCCTCCTCGGCGTAACGCCAAGCTACGCACAGGAAGCAAATAATATCGCGCCTCCTCCCCCACCCGAGATCGCTGAAGAAGAGCCAGAGACTCCAGCCCAGCCGGCCGCGAAAAAAAAGAAGAAGCTGGACCATTGCAGCCCCGTCTCTACTAAGACTTGTGATGGCCTTGAGAAAGTTGCCGATTTAGGCGATGAAGCATGGAAAATTGGTGCCATGGGCGCAGCCATGTGCTCGAAGAGTGCAGCGATTGAGTCGACCAGGAAGAGCCGCAAAGACCGCGCCGAATATGAAAAGCTTCTCGCAGATATCGCTGAAGACAACGAAACGGAATATACCCCTTGGGTTCCAACGGAAACCAACAGTGAGTTTGTTACCAGAACGGCTGCAGAATGCAGCTCGAACCAAGGTTATTGGTGTAGTGAGATGCAACTGGCGTCAGCCGAAATCACTGACCCCGCCCTTCAAGCCGAAGCGCTTGCCTTAGTCGAAGAGGCTTGTGCTCCGCCGCAATAAAAATACATTCAGCACTATGTTTCAAAACGGCAGGATCAAACCTGCCGTTTTTTTTTGAAGTCTAAAGCTTTAATCCCGAGTGAGGTCAACCTCGGACCACATCACATCTTTGATCTCATCAGCACCGGTGAGCAACATAACCAGCCGGTCGATCCCAAGCGCCATTCCAGTTGAAGGTGGGACACACTCCAACGCCATCAGAAAATCCTCATCAATCGTTAATGGTGCACCGTATTGAGCCTCAAAAACGTTACGGTCGCGCTCGAAACGCTGACGTTGTTCTTTTGCATCCGTCAATTCTGAAAACCCATTCGCCAATTCCACACCACAGACATAAGCCTCAACGCGCTCACAAACCCTTAAGTCTTTTGGCTTTTGTCGGGCGAGAGCGCCCACTGGCGCAGGATAGTCGTATAAAAAAATTGGTGGTCCCTGTTTTAGAACTGGCTCTATTTTTTCCAACATCACCCGATGAAAGATATCATCCCAAGAGTCTGTGTCCTCACATCTGACACCTGATTGACGAGCTGCAGATAAAAAGGACCCCGTTTTTTCGGCACCATCGCATTCTACCTGAGCCAGTAAATCGATGCTTACGTAAAGCGAAAAAGCCTCTGCAACAGACATCCTTTGCCACGTTTGGTCCACAGAAACCGCAATTTCTTGGTGCTTAAGCTGCTCTGCGTTTGAAGCCTCGGCAGCTGACAATACCAAAGCCTCCAAGTCCTGCATAAGGCTCTCATAGGTCGCTCCTGTCCTATACCATTCCAACATCGTGAACTCAGGATGATGGAGCGGCCCATCCTCATGGTCGCGAAAAACGTGACATATTTGAAAAATACGCTGTTCCCCAGCAGCCAGAAGTTTTTTCATGGCAAACTCCGGCGATGTATGAAGAAAACGCTTCC
>CAYGSZ010000001.1:9688-58283 GCA_964352705.1 uncultured Rhodobacterales bacterium | reverse complement strand
AATGACCAAGGCTGGCAAGAACCGGTGCAAAGCATCAAAACGGGGCAGTGATAAAAACAACGCGCGACGAAATAACTTCAGGCCGCAACCGCTATCAGGCGTGTGGTCTCCTAAAATCCAGCCGCGTATATCGTTCGCCAGCCAAGACTGATAGCGCCGGGCCAGACTATCACGCCGCAAACGCCGATGGCCCAGGTAGATAAAGTCATTGGCGATATGCGGCTCGGTTGCAACTGCGGCATCACGTGCAGCAATTAATTTTTGAAAATCTACTGGATCGTTTTGGCCGTCGCCATCGAGAGTTATAATCCATTCGGCCTGTGCCCGCATGATGCCTGTGATAAGGGATTGGCTTTGACCGCTGGTCTTGGTGTGATGCAACACGCTTAGCGATGGAGCCGATGCTTTCACACGGTCGAGTTCCTCTGCTGTTGCATCGGTAGATCCATCATTCACGTAGATAATTTCGAACGAGGGCTTGCCGTTGAGACTAAACATCGCAGCGACGATCTCCGACACCAGCGGTTCGATGTTGCCCGCTTCATTCAGAACCGGAACAACGACAGCATAGTCCGGTCGCTTTTGAGATGGTGTTAAGACTGACATGACATCCGTCGGTGCAAGTTGGCTACTTTATATCGTACTGATACACAGCCCTGATAAACCGTGAAACCCCTTTGCAACAGATGGCTTAAGCAACCATGACCTTGCTGCCGGGCTTGTTGCGAGCCTTGGGATCGCCTAAATCAAGTCTTATACAGTCTTAAATTTGCTCTGGACCTTAGATGACTGCTTTTTGCCCGACCGACCGAGACGCGCGCTATATCCGGCTTTGGCTATTGATCTGCGCGGGCATGGTATTTTTTATGGTCGTACTCGGCGGTGCCACGAGAATTACCGAATCGGGCCTGTCCATGGTGGAATGGAAGCCCTTGCATGTTTTGCCACCCCTGAACGACCAAGAGTGGGCGGAAGAGTTTGAAGCCTACAAACAGTATCCAGAGTATCAAAAAGTGAATTCCTGGATGACCGTGGGCGACTTCAAAGAGATTTACTGGCTGGAGTATTCTCATCGCCTCTGGGGCCGTTTGATCGGCCTGGTTTTTGCGCTGCCCTTCTTTTGGTTCGTGTTTAAGAAGAAGGCCCGTGGCCGGCTCGCCCTCACTTTGGCCGGACTTTTGGTGCTGGGCGGCGCGCAAGGTGTGCTGGGCTGGTTTATGGTCGCCAGTGGCCTGGTCGACCGACCTGACGTCAGCCAGTATCGTTTAGCCGCGCACCTCGGACTCGCCTTCGTGGTTTATGGATTGCTGATCTGGGTCGCGCTTGGAATTAAAAGCGAGGATGAGGCGAAAAAGCCAACACTGCAGATCGTGACCGACGCGACCACAGCGCGGTTGTCTCTTGGTGCAGCTTTAGCGGTTCTCCTTGTCGTAATGTCAGGAGCGTTTGTTGCGGGCCTCAACGCCGGTTTGATTTACAATACGTTCCCGTTGATGGACGGGCAATTTGTGCCAGATGGGCTTTATGAGATGACGCCCTGGTATGCCAATTGGTTTGAGAACATCATGACGGTTCAATTTAACCATCGTGTTCTGGCAATCGCGCTCGTCGTATTTATAGGTTTTACGTGGTGGCGTCTGATCCGCGATGGAGCACGGGGCCTGCAGCGAAAATTAGCCAATGCCTTCCTTGGTATGGCTGTGCTCCAGGTTATACTTGGCATCAGCACCTTGCTCCTCGTGGTGCCGTTGTGGCTTGCGTTACTTCATCAAACTGGGGCCTTGATCCTATTTACATTGGGTGTGACCCTTGCGAGGCTAACGCACCCCTCCACTGAGACCGCCGGAGTTGTTACGTCTGCGCCAGTTTTAGATGCAGCACAGAGCTGAACCGGCTTAATAGAAAAATAAGGATAAAAAAACCCCCTCATGAGTGATCTTTCCATAACCGATGATTTGTTTTTTGCGCGCACTGGCATCGATAAAAATTCAGTCGAAAAAACTGTAAGCAAGACGCTTGGCGGATGCGATGATGGTGAACTTTTCTTTGAGTACAGCCAATCTGAAAGCATGAGCTTTGACGACGGCCGCATTCGATCTGCCGCGTTCGATACAGCACAAGGTTTTGGATTGCGGGCTCTTGTGGGTGAAACCACAGGCTTTGCCCATTCGACAACAATGACCGAAGCCGCAATTGCGCGGGCCGCAGAAACCGTTGCTGCCGTTAAAGCTGGGCATGGCGGCACGCTGGCTGATCCGCCAACAGGCACCAATCGCGCGCTTTACACGGACGAAAACCCGTTGCCGCTGATTCCTTATGAAACCAAGGTCAAAACGCTCGAAGCGATTGATACCTACGCGCGCAGCAAGAACACTAAAATCAAGCAAGTCTCCGCCTCACTCTCGGCCTCCTGGCAGGCGGTGCAGATTATGCGGGCTGGCGGATTGTCTGTCGGTGATATTCGTCCGCTCGTGCGTCTCAATGTCTCCATTGTGGTTGGGGAAGGCGAACGCATGGAAATGGGGTCTTTCGGCACCGGCGGACGCGTTGGTTACGACCGGTTCCTGGAAGAAAGCACCTGGATGGGGGCCGTCGACGAAGCCCTTCGCCAAGCCCTGGTAAATCTGGAAAGCGTGGATTCACCTGGTGGGGAAATGCCAGTGGTGCTAGGACCAGGTTGGCCTGGCGTGCTGTTGCATGAAGCTGTAGGGCATGGTCTCGAAGGGGACTTCAATCGCAAGAAAACATCCGCGTTCTATGACCTGATCGGCAAGCAAGTGGCCGCCAAGGGTGTTACAGTCATTGACGATGGCACCATGCAAGACCGGCGCGGGTCTTTGACAATCGACGATGAGGGCACGCCAACATCGCAAACGACTCTGATCGAAGATGGCATTCTGGTGGGCTTTTTACAGGACCGTCTGAACGCCCGACTGATGGGTGTAAAGCCGACGGGTAACGGACGCAGGCAATCGCACGCTCATCACCCCATGCCACGCATGACCAACACCTACATGGCCAACGGCGCGCATGACCCGGAAGAGATTATCAAGTCAGTCAACAAAGGCCTGTACGCCGTCAACTTTGGCGGCGGACAAGTGGATATCACGTCCGGCAAGTTTGTGTTCTCGGCGACAGAAGCCTACATGATTGAGAATGGTAAAATCGGTGCCCCTGTTAAGGGCGCAACCCTGATCGGTAATGGTCCTGATTGCCTGACCAAAGTCTCTATGCTTGGCAACGACATGATGCTGGATCCGGGCATTGGCACCTGCGGCAAAGAAGGCCAAGGCGTACCTGTCGGTGTCGGACAACCAACACTAAAGCTGGACGTACTGACGGTTGGCGGGACCGCCGTCTAAACCGGTTACTAACCTAAAAGTGCAGCCTTCAGCCTGGGATCATCTGGATCGGCCAGCTTGCAACGCGCACTTGCCCATTCGGTGGTAAAGCCAACGCGTTTGCTGGTCGGTTCTGCCCAGGCAAATCCGAGGACATCTTCGTCCTTGTAGGTACCAGGCTCGCCATCGTGCAAGGTTAGACGCATGAGATCGACGTAATTGCGGCCCGAGTTAGACGGCCACAACGACGTTAGGAACTCAACGTGCAGCTTACGCGGTTCAGGCCCCGTCGTTTCAAACGTAAACACATCTCCACGATTGTGCATGAAGTAGGGGTTGAACACCTGCGACGTCCCATCAGGATTGCGGATTGATGTGAAGCACTCATACCGCTGCGCCTTGGACATACGAAGATGCGTCCGATCTTCACGACCGGTAAACAATGTTCCGTCAGCCATGGTGCCGTTGTCATAAATCCAAAGCTGCTCCGGATTCAAAATCCACTCGGCATCCCATGTCATTTCCTGGCCGGATCGTTTTGAAATCATAGTGCATTGACCATGATCTCCCAGAAGCCCGCGGAGTTGTTGGCCATGACGCCGCCAATTGAAAGCGCAGTTCCCTCCAAAGTCGAGGTCCGGCTCGATGCTTGCCCACATTTCAGGATGAAGATGCGCATCCTCATACTTTTCGGGATCTTTGATGCGTCGTCCCGAAACGGCGACCGTTCTTTTTTCTTCGTCGATGGAGACAATAAAGACCTGCTGTTGGCCTGGAAAAATTGTGCCGTCATCCCCGTCCAAGCGCAGTTGCGTATAGATCACATGTTCACCGAGATGGGGTGCCTCTATTTCTGCAAAAACACGATGATAAATCTCGTGTTCGCCATCGGGCGGCGTGCCAAGCGCGCGTTCCAGATAAACCTGGGGAATAGAGGTGTACTCACCCGGCAGCCACGCCATCAGATCCTCAAGGACCTTGGCCAACTCTGGTTTTGAATTTGTGGCGAAAGCCGGCGTCACAAACGCCAGCACAACAATGGCCGCTATAAATCTGCGCATATCCCTACTCCCCTCGTTATTGGATAAACCTAGTACGAAGAGGGATAAAGAGAAAGTGCCCATACTTCGCCTCAGCCGTTATCGACTCTACACAAGTCGTTTTGACGGCTACTTCATAACGGCCGTATTGATCTGGAACACCTCGACGATATTTCCATTGGGGTCAAAAAGCATCATGTTGCGAGACAAGCCAGTTCCCGACGCTTTGACATCAAACAGAATTTTATGCCCCGCAGCTTCAGCGCGCTTGGCGATTTCCTCAATGTTACTAACCCGGTGCGGCAGTATGGTTGACCCCTGCCGTCCGCGACGGTTTACAACCTCACCAGAACAGGCGGGATCATCAGGATCAACGATACCCATAAAAGCAATATTGCCGCCAACCACTTGGCCGCCGGGATAGACACCAGAGCCCCCCATAATCACAAAGCGCACTTTACCGCCGTCAGCCACATCTATGTACTTCTGAATACCAGAGCCTTCGAACGTGACGTCTTCAATGATCTGCTGGCCCATGACGTCGCGGTAAAATGTGATCGACTCCTCAACCTTACAAGTCACCGCGACAGAGCGCAGCAATAAGCTTTGATGATTTATATCTTCGGCTTTTAGCGTGCCTGTACAGGCCATTCCAAAAGCAAGTGATGTCGCAATAAGGTTAAAGTACTTTTTCATCATGAACCCTCCCCAGTTTACTTTTGTGACTTGATACCGTGATGTTGAAACTCACCAGCCATACGGCCACCATCGACGCACACTGCCGTGCCCGTGACGTGACGCGCGGCATCTGACAACAGGAACGCAACAGCCGTCCCGATATCACGGGGATGCCCAAGACGACCAAGCGGTGTTGTATCAATATTAAATTGAACAAATTTTTGAGCCCCCTCTTCTCCGAACAGGGAAATCGCGCCAGGTGACGGCTTATCGCCACCCTCAAACAAAACACCAGGATGAACCGCGTTCACCCGGATGCCATATTTACGACCTTCCACCGCAGCCGCGCGCGCCAGATGCGTGGTCCCAGCTTTTGCCATACCATAGCCGGTGGAATTGGGTGACCCGCGCAAAGCATTCAAAGCCGAAATATTGACGATGGCACCACCGGAATTTTTCATCACGCGGAAGGCATACTGAATCCCTAAGAACATGCCATCCACATTGACCGAAAGCAGAAACTCAAGGTCATCTAAAGACAACTGATCCATGGGCTTGAGGCGAGACACGCCAGAGTTATTAACCAAGCCATCGAGTTTACCGTGCTGCTGCATCACAGCCTCAATGACTCTCTGCCAATCCGTCTCACTGGTCACATCGTGTGCAAGATATTGAGCACTGAGCTCTTCAGCCTCAAGGCGCCTGCCTGTCTCTATAGCTCCCTCTGCGTTACGCCCCGTATAAACCACTGTCGCGCCCTGCGCCGCCATGACCAGCGTCGTCCAACGTCCAAGACCTGAAGTGCCGCCGGTGATTAAAACCACCTTGCCAGCCAATTGGCTTGAATGAGTCACCGCATTCATGTTGCCAGAAACCCATCGTCTACAGGCAAGTCCATACCACTCATGTACACCGCACCGTCGGTTGAGAAGAACAGCACAGCATCAGCCACTGCATCGGGAGGAATGACTTGTGAGTTCGGGGCGTAGTTAAGTGACGGCTGGCCATCAACATCACCAACCAAGACCGAATTAATAACAATACCGTCTTTTGCTTTTGCACACTCCAACGCGGCAGACTTTGCTGAAAACAAGATGCCTGCGCTTGCTGTACAGGCTGCCACAGCACCCTCAACCCCGGCCCGCGCCGCAGCGGGAAGAATATGCACGATGACCCCAGCCGAACCAGTCAAGCGCATGGCAAGCACGCCCCGGTTTTGTGCAAGGAACGCTGGAACAACCATACTCCGGTGCGCCCCTTTAAATTCTGAATACGTAACAGATTCAATGGTCGCAGAGGGGCCGCCCACCGTGGGAATAACCAAAATGTCTAACCCACCGAGTTGATCAATACAGCTTTTAAACGCCTTATCCCAGGAGTCCTGATCACCCGGCGTCACATTCACAACCAGTGCTGCATCGTTTTTGCCGACCGCGCACACGCGCGCTCCCGCCTGCGTGAGCGCCAGAACGCAGGCTTTACCGATTGCAGTTTCGGCATTTGCCACAAATGCCACTTTGCCAAAGAGGTCAGTGCCAGTGAGGTCAGTCATCCGAGAACTTTAAGCAGGTCTGCGCCCGGGAGCAATCCGACCGCATGTTGATCACGTCTCAACTGAGTCCCTGGTCAAATCGCGAGGGACCTCTAACCTTTCCTTCAGAAAATTATTCAAGGAATGCACAATGCCGATATTATCTGGACCATTATTAACGCGCAGAGGCTTTAACCTTGGCTTGGGCGGAGTCGCGACAGCAATCGTTGCAACAAACAGAGCCAAACAGAGCCGCGCCGCTGACACCTCTGCCTTACATTTAGACCCGGCTGACGAGCTACGGAATTATCTGAGAATCCAGGGGGATCTAAGCGGAAAGCCAGCGCCAAATGCCTGGCGCGGCTATTACATCGCCGTCCCTCCAGACGAGAACCCGAGAATCGTATTTGACTGCGAAAGTTGTGAAACCAAAAAAGTGATCCAGCTAGAAGATGGTCGCTACGAAGTGTGGTCAAAGGTTATGACCATCTTCAAAGACCCGGAGACTGGCGAAGTGCTCAATGGTAAAATGTTTCGCAATCCATGGACCGGCGAAGAAAACCTCGTCGCTCCCAACATCATTGGATCTCGCAGCTTGTACTATGTTGGCGATGACGGGCGCGTGACCAGTGCACAATTCGCCCGCGACACAAATGCCGCCAAGGGTGAAAACTGGAGCGCTGAAATTGACCCGAACATGATCAGTGCCCTGACATTGGATTGGGCCATTATGGGCGATAACGTTCAAATGGTTGGCCAGCGTAAATATCCAGAGCTGCGCCCTATTCCACTCGCTGAATACGGCACAACGACCATTCCGCTTAAACAATTGCAAGACCGCTCTTTGGAACGAGTCGATTCTATTTTTGGGATTGTGTTTCTTGCCCCATGGCAGGGCTTTCTAAAAATGGGTGATCGCCCTGGACATTCGGTATGGCATTGCGTCGGGAGCAAGGTAAATGGCTTCGATGACCTGTCGCCTGAATATCTTAACCAGGCAGAGCAGTATATCCCTGACGTATTGGCGTGGGGCGACGCATGAGAAAAACCACCCTCTCCCTTTTTCTCACAGGGGTCTTTTCCATATACACCGGTATCGTAAATGCTGGGGACTTAGATCGAGAAGCTAGAAGCACCTCAAAGTATGGCTTCAACGAGAATCGCTTAGATGTTTTGCATCAAGGTATGGCGCAACTCGTTGAAGACAAAAAGCGTGTCGGCTTTGTGTATGCGGTCGCGCGAGATGGTAAATTGATCACGCAACGTGCCGTTGGCTGGCAAGATCGCGAGACCCAAATCCCTATGGCGGAAGACACTATCTTTCGTGTCTTCTCGCTCACAAAACCAATCATAACCGTTGCAGCGCTTCGGCTCATGGAGCAAGGGCGCATCGACCTCGCCGACCCCGTTGAAAAGTACATCCCTGCGTTTGCCAATCCCGTCGTCCTGACGGGGTTTGCCGAAGATGGCTCGCCACTGACGGAGCCCGCACAAGACTCCATTCGCCTGATCCACCTCGTGACACACACGGCCGGACTTGGATACGCTTTTGACTATCCCAAAGCGCTTAAGGTGGATCGCGAGCAAGTTATGGGTCTGAATGTCCCCATGGCAGATGGGTTAAATTACCTGGCTTCAATCCCGCTGTTGTTTCACCCCGGTACAGATTGGGAGTACGGCCTGAACATCGACGTGCTTGGTCATGTGATTGAATTGGTGACTGGAAAATCTTTAGACACTGCAGTCAAGGAGTTGGTGCTCAATCCGCTGGGAATGATGGACACCGGGTTTTATGTTCCCCCTGAGAAACGATCTCGCTTGGTGGAAGGGTACGACCTTGGCACAGCCGGAGAGCTATTACGCGGCACTGATAGGCTGCCTAAGTCCGGTGATTACTTAAACGCAGACGCCACCATGTATTCAGGCGGTGGTGGCCTAACCTCCACCGTCAGCGACATGCTGCGGTTTACACAGATGCTGCTGAACAAGGGCACATTAGAGGGTACCCAACTGCTTTCTCCAGCCACAGTAGACATGATGACCAGCCGTCAGATACCTGCTGAAATCGCCCCGATTCGCGACAAATACCCAACCGGATCGGATATGTGGCGTATTTTTTCAGGCTACACTTATGGCTGGGGTCTAAACGTGTTGGATGACCCGACAGCCGCAATGCGCCCAGCCACTGCGGAATCTTTCATGAAGGACGGCCTGGCAGATATCTATTTCCTCGGTGACCGGGACAATCGACTGGCCATGATTATGTTCACTCAGTACCGTATTAATCTAACAGATCAGGTTCCCGAATCCGTTTGGGACACCTTTCAAACACTGGTCTACCAAGCGTTAAGCGAGTGAGTGGACCACGCACAAACACAACAGGGAGACACAGAATGTCAGGCCAGTGGGATATCGTGATCGTAGGCGCAGGTACAACCGGCATGCCTGCAGCCATCAAAGCATCCGAACGCGGCGCGAAAGTTTTGGTCGTGGATGTGGCGGATAAAGTGGGCGGAACGCTCCATCTCTCTTCCGGCTCCATGAGTGCAGCCAGTTCAAAACTGCAACAATCGAAAGGCATTGATGACTCCCCACAAAAACATTTCGATGAGTCCATGGACATCAATCACGGCACAGGCGAATACGACAAGATGCGCCTGTGGCAAGACAATGCAGGTAAAACCCTGGATTGGTTGATGTCTATTGGGCTGGAATTCCCAGAGAGCAATCCAGTCATTGGACAAGGCCATGAACCCTATAAGACGGCAAGGCTGACAACACCCGTTAATGCCGGCCGAGCTTATATTGCCGTGCTTGAACCCGCATTTCAAAAAGCAATCGATAACAGTAACGTAGAACTACGTCTCAAAACCAAGATGACAGACCTCATCGTTGATGCTGACGGCTCCGTCGGTGGCATCATCGTTCAGAACGGAAACGGTAAAAAGGAAGAAATTCGCGCCTCAACGACTTTGCTGGCCTGTGGTGGGTATTCCAACAACGACGAACTCTGGAAAGAATTCCACGGACGGCCGAAGCGGGTTTACACTTACGAGCATTCCAAAGGTGATGGCATTCAACAGGCCCGTAAATTGGGCGCTAAAGTACAGTTGGCCGACAATCTCATTATGACCTTCGGTGGCACGATCGACATCGACAACCCCGATGATTACTGGATTCACACGGCCACGGTCCCAATGATGCGGGCACCTTGGGAAATCATGGTGAACAATACGGGCCGGAGATTCTTCAATGAAGAATCCACAAGCCAGGATTTCCGCGAACGGACCATTATGAATCAACCAGACTGGAGTTGCTGGGTGGTTTATGACGAAGGCATTCGGGAACAAGCTCCTCCGCTCTTCATGAAATGGGATGCCGAGAAGATCGAACGCGCTTTCTCCACTCACCCCGACTTCTGCCGCGCTGACACCATTGAAGGTTTGGCGATGGAATGCGGCCTGCCCGCAGACAATCTAAAAACAACTGTTGAGCAATTTAATAAAGGCCGTGAGGTTAACTCTGATGCTTGGCGTCGCCAGCACACACCGGCCCCTATTGAGAAAGGGCCGTTCTACGCAATACGACACTACGCCCTTTCAGTTGTGAGCTTTGGCGGCATTGCATGTGATAACGAACTGCGCATTCTAGGTGGGGATGGCAAAGCCATTCCGAATCTCTATGCAGGTGGCGAAATGCTCGGCATGGGCATTTGGGGCAATGCTTACTTGGGTGGCTCCAGTGTCGGGGGCTGCCTGACCATGGGCCGCTTGCTCGGCGAAAAATTCCTGACTTGGGAAACCGCAGCGGCGGCGGCAGCAGAATAACGATCGGACGCGGCAGTCCTTTGGTTAGGGCTGCCGGTTGACGGAGAACCGTTCAAAAAACGTCGGCCCCTCGTCCAACTCCGGGGATTGATCAAACAACGGAGTATACGAACGCGCGCGCTCCAGGTAATCAGCATCGCAGTCTTCCACACGGTCCAGCTTTACGGCATCGTAATGCCAAATGGCATGACCGGGCAGAATTCCAAGCTCTTGATACGGCGCGCGGGTGCCAGAAAAAATGTTCCAGCCAGCTGAACGATAGTGTGCATCTGTTACATCTGGGTTCAGCACTTCTTTAGCACTGGCAAAAAAGGACACAGATTCTAAAGACGGCTGAGGAATCATTGGCGGGAAGTTAGATGACCGTTGCATCCGGATATCATCGCCATCCAATGTCCAATTCAACTGCAACTCTTCATCGGGATAAAGATCGGGAAAAGCCGTCTTCATGCTACCGTAATAATGGCCGGTTGGCGTGAACAGCTCGCCCTCTTTGTGACGAATGTAACTCGGCGTCAGTTGAACCTCTTTACCGTTGAACGGACTCACAAACGTATCAATAAACTGGTCTGTCTCAAGATCGGTAAAGAACGACAGCACGGAGGGAAAGCGTACCCAACTGTGCTCGCCGATCTGCCGCCACCATGCGGACTCACTATTCCGGAACCCATAGAGCGGCACAATTGCATCGGGCAGAACCGCCATCACAATGCCACGGGTTTTCTTGACCACCCGCCCACCGTCCGTCCGGCCGAGGATTTTGACATACGCCTCATTCTGCTCGGCGGGATCAGTCGGCAAAGCAGACGCGGCGAAGGCTGGCCGTGGCGTCGCAGCAAATGCGCAGCCTGCGGCGATCATGCCGCGACGTGAGACTGTTAGATCAGTTTTCATTTGAAACGCCTTCCGTATCAAAACCCAAATCCCGCAGCACAATGTTTGGCAAAACGCCATCATCCCAGTCAGGCGACGGCATACCCGTACGGACAATCACAAGGTCGGCTGACGGAATGATGTAAACACGTTGCCCCCCACCGCCGTCAAAAAACACCACATCATCCACAGGAAAAGGCACAGCCTGTTTCATACCAAAGGGTGTGTTCGTGTTGTACATACGCTCGGCTACATATGGGCTGCCGAGCCACAAGTGGAGTCCGTACTTTGGATTATTGACAGATGGCGTGCGCATTTGCTTAACCCAATCTGACGGAATGATTTGTCTCCCGTCAAAACGGCCCTCATCTTTTAAAGCCATTCCGATCCTTAGCCAGTCCCGTGGCCGAGCCTGAAAAAAAGAATACGCTTTTGGCATACCGCCGGAACGGTCCAGCCAAAGCGTTGCGTCTTTGGACCCTAAAGGTTGCCAGAGTTTTTCCGAAACATAGTCGGCATAGGATATGCCGGTAGACCGCTCAAGGATCAGCATAAGCAATTGCGAATTTAGGCTGTTGTAAGTGAACTCTGAACCAGGCGCGGCGGTCACACCAAAACGCAAGATCGCAGCTTCCATATTGGTGCCAATGAACAAACGCAGCGCTTTTCCATAGGGGTTTTGCATCAATTTGAAACTAAACCTGTAGTGTTCCAAACCACTTGCCATTTGTATCACGTGGCGGACCGTCATGGTTTGGCGATCTGTGCCGTCCCATTCGGGCACGTACTTTGTGACTGGGTCGTCTAACGAGGTAATAAATCCGTCTTCAACCGCAAACCCGATCATTATACCCGTGACTGATTTGGCCATGGAGTACGTCTCTGTCACATCATCAGGACCGAAGTCTCTCCAATAGGTTTCGAATTGCACGGCCCCCTGATGGTGAACAAGGAGTGAAAAAGAGTCGTGCTGTTCTGCATAAGTGACCAACTCTGCAATGGCTGAGTCTGACAAGGTGCGATCCTCTGGCTGCACAGTTGGTAATTCTTCCTGAAAATTCCCCTTTACCTTCGCGGTCGGCGCAATCCACTCTGGATAACTGAGAGCTGTTTGAGAGCCGATGGAAAGAAACCGTGTCCAAAACGTCCAATCCAGAGCAACGCTAACGACGCCGACTCCAAGCAAAGCAATCAGGACAATCAAAACGGTTCTCATTGCAGCATCTCCGTCTCATCCCGTAATTCTTGTAGGCTGCGCAAAATTGTGTTGGGGAGAAACGCATTGTCCCATTCAGGCTGACCCGCAGGCGGGCGAAAGCCAGTGCGCACAATCACCAATTCTTCCGACGGAACGATGTAAACCATCCGGCCTTCTGCCCCGTCGAACATGAAAATGTCATCCGCCAAGAAGGGCTCTGAGTTGTAAACTCCAGGTTTCGTCACTTGATTAATAGGAGAATCCGGGCGGTGGTATAGGCGGCGCTCTGCATATGGCTTCCCGAGCCAGACCATTAAACCGAAGTGCTGGTTTTTGGGCGATGGCTCCAGCATCTCTGACAACCAATCCACTGGCAACAACTGCTGCCCGTTCCACATGCCCTTATTCAAAACCAACACACCGAATCTGAGCCACGTCTCTGGAGGCAGCATTAAGCAACAGCCGCCGTGAGGCATGCCGCCCTCACGATTGATCCATATAAAGCCACCAGCAGCGTCCAGCGGCTTCACGAGCGCTTCGGAAAAATACTCGGCATAACGCTTGCCCGTTGCCCCTTGAATAATGTGGGGCATGACATCAGCGGTCGTATCGCTGTAGTCGTAGTCTGTGCCAGGCTCAAATGACATGGGGATTTCTTCGAGCAAAACCTCGTCCCAATAAGGATCAAGATAGCGCCTGGAACTTAGGCCAAATGGGGCTTCATCGCGAATGCCGAACCATCGTAAGCCGCTGGACATCTGCAACACATTACGGATGGTAATTTTACCCTGCTCTTTATCACGCCAAGCCGTAATATATTTTCCAACTGGGTCATCAATAGACTCGATATAGCCATCTTCAATGGCCCGGGCGATCAGCAACCCACCCGCCATTTTATGCATACTTCGAGAATTCACCACATCCGACTCATCAAGACCAAGCCAGTATTCAGCATGCTGCAAAGCACCGCGATGCCAGATCAGAAGACTTTCTGATTGATTGGCTTTTGCATATTCACTGGCCGCGTTTATTGCAGACGCCGGAACCGTAAGCTGCTCTGCCGGTACGACCTCAAAAAAACCTGCGTGGGCCCCAGCAATATTATCCGTCGGTTTATACCAGCTATAGCCGTTCACCTGATTGGGCGCGTTGCGGGTATAGTGCCGATACATCAACACACCGTTTGACCAGACAAAAGCCAATCCGGCCAAAACGATGATGCCGCCCAATCCTAGTAATGCTTTTTTCATATTTAGGATTCTTTCTGTTAGCTAATTAGTTCGCACTTGATGTGAGCGCCGACGCGCCAACTCTGTGGAAACCAAGGCGACACCAACACAAACTACACCGCCCCAACACATGGCTTCCAAAGTAACGTCCTGATCTATGAGCCATCCTGTTAACACCATGACACCAGAGGCAAATGAGACGTTCAAAAAGATGTTAAAGGATCTGATCGCCCCCATGTGCTGAGTCCCGTAAAGTTCTGCCCAAACCGTTACAAACACCACCAGACTTAACCCAAACGTTAGCCCTGTGAACGCCATGAGCAAAGGAATGGTTAGCGGAGAGTCCAGAAATGCCAGCAGCATCAACGCAGGAATGAGTGGCCAAAGAAAGTATCCGATGAGACGCTGAGAACCAAGGCGGTCAATCAACGCACCTCCAGCAAAACCTGCGAGAAGTGAGACACCCGAGTACACAGCATAGCCACTGGCGAACGCTGTTAAACTCCATCCCTTTATTTCAACCAAGTACAGTTGATGAAACTGGATGGAGAACACAACCGAGGGCACCGCCAGCATGGCTGGCTGCAGCAACCAAAACCGGCTATCCCTAAAAACCTCTGCGAGGGTCCATTGATGAACTTTTGAGCCTGCTGAGCCGTCAGTTAGACTGGCCAGCTTTTCTTCATAAGCCCGGTGCCGCTTACCATGCCCCCAAAGCTGCATCATCGTGATAGGTAAAATCACCAACAGTACAACCCATCCCGTCAAAGACCAGGCTTCACGCCATCCAAACGTCAATAGCAACCAAGCACCTACGGTTGGAAAAATAGCATAGCCAAGCGCATAACCTGTGTTGGCAACAGCAGCTGCTTTACCTCGATTATCATCGAAATAGCGCGCCATGCTGACTTGCGCACACACACCCCATAGGCCCTGGGCCGAGAATCGTACGGCCAGCACTGCAAAGAAAAAGGCCGTGACTGTTGTCGCCGCTGCAAATAACCAGCAACCCACAGCCACCAATATCGTTGTCGCCGCTGCAAACCATCTGAGATCAACGCGATCAAGCAAGCGCCCAGTACCCAGCAAGCCGACAGACCCGAGTATCGTTGCCGTGCCGTAGAGGGCCGCCAGTTCACCATGCGTTAAGGAAAGGGCGTCACGGATTTCTGTGTTGTAGAGGGAGACGTAAAACGTTTGTCCCAAGGCAACAAACACATTCAAGCCAAACCCAAAACTCAAAAAAAGTGGGTTTGCAGCAAGAAAACGAAAATACCCCATAACCCCTTACAGTGCAGCGTCAAGAAAGCGCCGCACATCTGCTGCAATTTCATGCGGATGACTATCCCAACCTGCAGGGCCATGAATGTCCATGCGCTCGTAAATGGTAGCCCGCTGCACGAGCGACGCGGCTTGTCGCGTGTTTTCACTTAAAGTGTCGCGCATTACATATAAGAGCGTTGGTTGGACTACTTTCTGAAGTGCGACCTTCGTATCGTGTGTAAACACGGCTTCTGGGCCATACCAAGACAGCATGCCAGGCCGCATCCGCTCAGCAAACAAAGCCAGACGTCGTTCCAGGGACATGCCATCATAACCGTCAATAACCTGCTGCTGGTAATACCGACCAACGTAGTCAGAGTCTGTGAACAACGGGCGCGCTCCGCCAAAGACAGAACGGTTTCTCTCTATTTCTTCATCACTTAAGAGAGCAAGGCTGCTCAGCACCTGGCGTCTTACTAAGTCTGGCCGAGTGGCTGCCAGTTCCACACATATTTGGGCACCCGTGTGGAAACCCAAAACATCAACCAATCTTCCGTCTCCAAAACCTAGTTCTTCCAGTAATTTTGCCAGCGCCACCGCATAACCCTCAATTCCAGGAGCAGAGGACGGTGCATCTGACCCGCCGAAACCCGGCGTATCTGGGCAAATAACGCGACGGTCGGTGGCCATAGCAGATTGAAACGCCTGATATTGAAGCCCAGACACTGGGCTTTGATGAAAACAGATGAGAGGCGTCTTTAACTGAAATGAGGGCAAAGCGGGGACAGCATCATACAAATGTATCTGACCGTAGGGCCCATCCACATACCGACGTTCAACTTGGACATTCATCACTTATCGAGAAAATTGCGCACGATCTCAGCAATCTCAGCAGCATGCACGTCCCACGCCAGCGCATGAGGAATGTGAGTCATCTCGATCAGAGTGGCATCTGGAAGCAGAGCCCCAGCTTGGCGCGTATTCTCTGCGAGCATATCATCAAGCACCAACAGCAGCGTCGGTTGCATGACTTTCTGTAATTGGTTGTGTGCGTCGTAACTCATCACAGCTTCTGGCGCGTACCAGGCTTTCATACCCGAACGTAAACGCTCGGCAAACAATTCAAGGCGGCGCTCAGGATCTAGTTCAGGATGACCATCCAAGACCGTTTGCTTGTAAGAGGAGGAGACAAAATCTGGATCTGTAAAATACCCTGGAGGCCCACCAAACCGTTGCATCATCATGGTTTTCTGTTCATCGGAAAATAATGCAACCGAGGGGAAAATAATTTTCCGCACTAGATCTGGCCGTGTCACGGCGAGCTCCGTACCGATGACACTGCCCGTATGGCCACCAAAGACATCAACTGGACCAACACCAGCTTTTCCGCAGCCTAGGCTATCAATCACAACCGCCATGGCCCTGGCATAATCGCGGACAGTTACAACGCCGGGTGGCGCATCTGATCCGCCAAAGCCAGGGGTGTCCGGGCAATAAACAACACGGTCTTTAGCCATTTCATCTTGAAAAGGCCGGTACTGAATACCTGACATAGGACTTTGGTGAAAACAAATTAGGGGCGTTTTGACAGCGCTCTTGCCCATTGGACTCGCTTGCCTGAGATGAACTTGTCCATAGGGGCCATCGACATATAGTCGTTTCGCTTCAATTGTCATTTCACCCCCAAGTCATGTAATGCATTCCCTTATCTTATCACCGAAAACAAGCAGTGCTACATTACTGCTACAAGCAACAACACCACTTGCTACTCACAAGACTAAGGTTCAATCAACCCTGATATGCCTGAAGCACAGTCCTCCGATCTTAATTCAGCTCTTATGCTCGCAAGTTCGCATTTCAACCATGGGCGTTTCGCAGAAGCCCTCGCCTTAGCTGAGCAGGTATTGAAAGAGTATCCTCAGAACGTCACGGCACTTCATGTTAGCGGACTGAGCAAACTGAGTTTAGGACATGCAGAAGATGCGCTTGGTCTGCTTGAAGAAGCCGCCGCTGGAAAAAAATCTGATGGTGTGATTGCTAACAGCTTGGCTCAAGCCCGAATGGCTGTTGGGCAGCTTGACGAAGCAGCGCGGGGGTTAGAAAAACTTGCACGAAAAAACAAACTTCCAGCGATCGGATTAAACACATTGGGGGACTGCCGCCTGCGTCAAGACATGCCCAAAAAGGCCCTGGCGTGTTTTGAAAAAGCTCTCAAACTTGACCCATCCCTCGGCGCAGCACTGGTAAACATCGGAGAAGCCCTAAAAGACAGCGGCGATATAGACAGTGCGATTAAACACTACCAAAGAGTTATCAAAACCCACCCAGAGTTGCTCTCGGCCTGGCGCAACCTCGGCTTAGCTCTACAATCCGAAGACCTTATCGAGGAAAGTTTTGAGTTTCTTGAGTATTACACAGCACACAACCCTGCAGATTTGGCAACGAGGTTGTCGCTCGGGTCCAGTTATTTTAAGACCGGCCAGTTTGAAAAAGCGCTGACATTATTTGATGTCGTTCTACAGACAGCACCCACACATGCAGAGGCCTGGAACAACCGAGGTCTCGTCCTGCGTATGCTGGGACGTGAAGATGAAGCGGAGAAAGCATTCGGCACCGCCTTAAAGCACGACCACAGCCTCGCCCCCGCACGTTACAACCTCGCGCATATGGTGCATGAAACCAAAGGGCGACAAGCGGCTTTGACGATACTGGATGAAGCCATTGACCTCGCAACTGACAAACCAGAGGCCCACATAAAACGGAGCCAACCGCTGCTAAGTGACGGACTGATTGCAGAGGGCTGGCCTGATTACAAATGGCGGTTTCAACAACATCCAACTTACGCTGGGAAGCGAGACCATAAGCTCCCGGTTTGGGACGGAAGCGACCTCTCCGGTAAATCCATACTGATTTGGGGCGAACAGGGACTCGGAGACGAAATTTTATATGCAAGCATGATCAGCGACGTCATCGCTATGGCGCAGTCTGTAACCATAGAAATTGAGCCGCGGCTCGTTCCTGTGTTTATGCGCTCGTTTCCCCTTGCAAGCGTTCATCCACGTTCAAACCCTACAGATGCGGCTTTGCTTGATATTGAGGCGGATTGGCAAATTTCTATCGGTGATCTTTGCGAATTTCTGCAACCAAATTTTGACGCCTTCCAAGACGAATCCAGCTACCTCACATATAATGAGAATCTGAGAGAAAACTTTAGGGAAAAGTATCAAAACTTAAGTCCAACAAAACCCCTTATTGGAATTGCATGGCGAAGTGGCCGCCAATCAGAAGGCCGGGATAAATCGATACCTCTAGAGCAATGGCGCGACATTCTTGCACAAGACGCTACTTTTATCTCCCTGCAATACGGAGATCATAACTTAGAGATTGAAAAGGTATTCAACGAGCACAAGATCAAAGTCATCTCTGATAGCACAGTAAATTCTTTGGTAGATTTTGACACCTTCGCCGCGCAGGTCGGCGCGATGGATTTGGTCATCTCAAACAGTAATACGGTCGCTCATCTGGCAGGCGCACTAGGCCTCCCGACCTGGACCATATTACCTCGACGCGGTTCAAGTAGCCTGTTGTGGTACTGGTTTAATGAAGGTTCAAAAAGCCTCTGGTACCGTTCAATGACACTCTATCGGCAGACGAAGTGGCACGACTGGAGCGATGTCATGAAACGTGTTTCAGATGATCTAAAGGCATTTATAGCAGCGCGATAAAGCGTTACTCTATGATCAAAAGCACTTGGAGCTCTGACAATGAAAATAGCGCGCCGAACACTTTTGAGTTCACTCGCCGCGACAACACTCGTTCCAGCTCACGCACAGACAGGCAAGTCAAAAATCCTCAGAATCGGAATCGGCGGGCTTCCAACCGAGAAAGGCAACGCCTTCTCTAACATACAAACCCCCAGCATTCTGCTCACCGGCGGTGTGTTTGATGGCCTGACCCGCCTGACTAAAGACGGTGAAGTTAAACCCTGGTTGGCGACACAATGGGAGTTAATCGACTCACTGACGTGGCGATTCACCCTTCGAAGTGACATCGTGTTTTCAAACGGTCAACCTTTCAACGCGGATGCGGTTGCTTTTACTTGTAACTACCTCGCCGGTTCGGGGCCACAAACTGAGGGGTTGAGGAGGGACTTCCACTTCCTGGACAAAGCGGTCGCCATTACGCCGACGACTGTTGAGATCAAAACGTTAACTCCCGTTCCAATGCTACCCCGCTACGCCTCTGTTCTGTTGATCGTCGAACCAACAGCTTGGCAAGACATGGGCGTAGAACAGTTCTCCTTGACCCCTGTCGGCACTGGCCCCCTTGTCGTTGAAGCTTGGGAACCCGGACGTGCAATTACACGAACCAATCCATTGAGTTGGCGGCCGATGAAAATTGATGGTGTCGACTTCATCGTCTTACCCGACGCCTCATCACGCATTCAAGCTGTTCTGTCCGGTGGACTAGACGCCGCTTACCAAACGACCCCCGAAGACTTTGCTATTCTTGAAGGCATTGGTGGAAGTATCGCATCAGTCAAAGATGGCGCAGCGTTTTCAATTATGCTGCAATTTGGCATTAGCAAAGAAACGCCCCTCAATGATCTACGAGTACGTCAGGCTTTGAATCATGCCGTTGACAAACAAACCATTGTAGATGTTCTGCTTGGCGGATTGACGGTGGTTTCCAGCCAGCCCGCAGTCAGATCCGCCTACGGGTTTGACCCCACCATAGAGCCTTACGCATACAATCCAGACTTGGCGCGGAAACTGCTCACCGAGGCCGGTTATCCGAACGGCTTTAGTATGACCTTAGTAACGTCTGGAGGCGGCACGAATGGGGCGCTTGTTGTACAGCGGGTGGCCGATGATTTAAATCGAGTCGGTGTGAACATGGACGTTCAGCAGAGACCCGTTATGCGCTTCTTATTGGATTTTGTACGGGGCCGCATTGAGGCAGATTCGTTTACGTTGCAATGGGGCTCCTATCCCATATTGGATGCTATTCAGATGACAAATATCAACTCCTGCCGCAAAGCGGACCCCTGGTTGTGCGACCGAACCATTCAGCCCATCATTGAAGCCGCCTGGACGGAAACAGACCCAGACACGGCCTTAGACTTGCGCCAAAAGGTGATGCGCCATTACCACGCGCAGGCTCCAAGCATTTTTCTCCATGAAAATATTGGGTTTGTTGGCTTGAGCCCCAGAACGTCTGGTTTTGACCAGACGTACGGTTACATCGGCTTTGAAGATATTACTTTAGGCTGACACATAGCCCTACCTACCGTGAGGATTAGCCAAAATGCGGTCAGACCATTAATCAACCTTTTGATTAGCCAGCCAGTTAACTAAGACATAAGCGTAATATCATTGAGACAAACCTGCGCAGGCCTAGTGTTAAACAGGCACAAACAAACTGAAGGACACACCTATGTTCATGAATTTCTGGTACGTGGCTGACTTGAGCGAAAACGTCAAAGAAGAACCGATTCACGTAAAAATGCTCGGCTTTGATTTCGTCGTCTTCCGGGACTCTGCCGGACAAGTTCACTGCCTGTCCAACCTCTGTGTCCACCGCGGCGCCTCTCTCGCGCATGGCAAAGTTAAAGGGGATGCCATCGAATGTCCGTATCACGGCTGGCAATTCAAAGGAGAGGATGGTGTTTGCATTAAAATTCCTTCTCTCGGTGCTGAAGGAAAAATTCCTGCGCGCGCAAAAGTCGACAGCTACCCCACACAAGAAAAGTACGGCCTCGTTTTCGCATTTCTTGGCGATCTACCAGAAGCAGAGCGTCCCCCGATCATGGATATTCCAGAGTTTGATCAAGAAGGATGGCGCGTTACTACTCAAGTCTATGAGTGGACGACAAACTATCAACGTGCTGTCGAGAACACCTTAGACCCCGCACATACGGAATTCGTGCACCCATCAATGGGATACCAAGGAGACCGTGACGACTATCGTGTCCCAGATCTAAAGCTTATCGAAGAAGAGTGGGGATGCGGCACGATGACAGTTTTTGAGTCACCCGACCTCCCTGACTCCAAAATGAAGGGCCTCAAAGGTGAAGGCCAAATGGAAGCAGGAGCCGGCAATCACGGCCCCGCAAGCGCCTGGACAAAGTTACACTTCAGCCCATTTGCTTGGGCGCATCAGTATGGCTTCTCCACACCCGTAGATGAGAAAATTCTGAAGCGTTTCTTCCTGCAAGCGCGCAATTTCAGGGCCGACCCTGAAATGGATGAGACTATTAATGAACGCAATTCAGCGGTGATGATGCAGGACAAAGTTGTAATCGAACGCATTGAGCCCTTTTACACGCCACAGTCCTCGACAGAAGAAGTTCTGGTTAAAGCTGATAATGTAGTGAACCGCTACCGCGAATTCATTGCCGAATGGGAAAACCAAGGATGGCGTATCGATACAGCAAAGGTGAATCGATTACGGGAGCAGAAAGCGTTTGCAATCCCTAGTCCAGCGCGACGCGCGGCCAAAGGCTGGGCCATTGAAGCGGCGCCAACTGTTGCACCAAGTGCTTCAGAGAAGGCAGCAGCAGAATAAGTCCAATTAAAGCAACTGGAATGTTTCCAATTTCCCAGCAGGAAACAGACTAGAACTGATAGCGCGTGCCGTTGTAACGAATGATGGTGCCTGCATCTTCTAGTGTCAGAGCAGCGATCACATCAATCATCCCGCTTATAGAAACTTGTGGCGAGATAAATTCAGGGCCAGGATTTTCAACCTTCTCGACCGCGACCTCCCCTGGCGTAATCAGGGCAACAGTGACACCATCTTTAAGGGCCTCGCGTGCAACGTTGTACATGGCCGCATTCATGGCAGCCTTACTCACTTTGTACCAATAGGCACCATCAAAGTTTCCATACTTGAAGCTATGGACGCCCAGCAGCGCCGTGATAGCGACAACCTTTTTCTGCTGCCCCGCCTTGATGTTATCGTAGAACGCTTCTGTAACACGCAGAGGGCCAATCGCGTTGACGCTCATAAAGGTATCAACTGTGGTATAATCTAAGGTACCGAAGCTCTGCCCCGGACCTTGAAAATCGCCAGACACGCCAGCGTTATTGATCAAAACATCAATCGGTTGACCTTTATACTTTTTGGCAAGCGCGGCCAGATGATCACCGTCGGCCACGTCCAGAATTTCAACTACAATATTGGTGTGTTGCTTGGCCAAGCGCTGCAACTCATCGGCCTGCGCGGGCCGTCTGGTTGTCGCGATGACCTGCCACCCCTTTGCCGCATATTGCCTGACAAATTCCAAACCAATCCCGCGGTTAGAGCCGGTTACAAGCACTGTCGATTGCTGTGCAGCGGCAGACATACTTTGCGCTTCTGCGGCAGTTATAGCGAGCAGCAGGGCTATAACTGCCACTCCCATGAGTTGTACTCTTACAAATTTAACCATTGGTATAATCCCCCGGATCGACTGAGATTGGATTGTTGTAAAAACGTTCAATGACTTGAGCCTCAAAAGCTTTTGGATCGGCGTGTATTTGATCACGGATATCTGTCGCCATCTTTGCGGCGAAGATGGTGGTCTCACCCGCCTCCATCGCATCCAGCACTTCATGGGCGTGTTCTACCGGCGAGGTCTTTGGGTAATCGCCCTTGCCTGCGGAACGCGTCTCTACAGCACCTGTGAAGACTCCCGCCACCTGGACAGGGTCGTGATGCAGTTCAGCGCGCACACCTGCTGTCATAGCAGCGTAAGCTGCTTTCGAGATGGAATAGCTCATATACTCAGGCAAACAGAACAAGGCTCCAATAGAAATAATATTGATGATGCCGCTATCGGACCCTGACGATTCGGCATTTCCAATGAGACGCTCCGCATAGAGCCGACACATCTCAGCCTGGGACCACATATTGGTGTCCATTACTCTTTTGGCATCGTCTAGCTTAGTTGCCGAAAGAATGCGTCGCTCATCGGGCTCAGCAGGATTGCCCGGAATTCCAGCGTTATTGATGAGCAGCGTGACATCCGGGGACTGCGCGCTCACCGCAGCTCTGAGTCCTGGGTTGGTGATATCAAGCCGAAGCGGCACGACATGTTTAGGATCCAAAGCCTGGAGTTCCTCAAATGTTTCTGGCCGCCTCGCCGTGGCATAAACCTTTGCGGCACCGCGTTCTAAAAGTACTTCAACGAACCCTTTACCAATCCCTTGATTAGCTCCCGTGACCAAAGCCACGCTGCCAGGCACTTTAAAAGTCATATGTGTATTCCTTAACCAATCTTTATGCTTCGTAAGCTTACCCCTTAGTAGGGTCACAGCCCTAATTCGCAGGCGCGCCAATCAACAATCAAAGCTGTTAAACGCCTTTGTGTTGGACCTTTTCAGGTCATCACCAATAATATGTAAACAACGTCGCACAGCTTGATTGGATGTGCGTATGAGCCTAAACAAATGGGTCACTTCAAGCGGAGTATTTTGTGCAAGCCATTGTTTCATCCTACACTGATCGAAACGTCGCAATCGCATAATCAGCGGTGCCTCAAAACCAGGGGGTAAAGTCTCGATCAGCACTGCCGTAGGCGTGTCAAATCACCGGGTTACTGGGTATTTGACCGACCTGAAGGATAACGCTTCTGCTGCGTATCTTAATACGTAGACAGCGCAAAGGATCGAGATAATAAACCATGATGACTCCGACATTGACAGACCTTGGTTGGTCCCCTTTCTTCCAATCTCAACTTTCGATCGAAGACCTGGAAAACCTCATCGCAGCACGAGTAATAGCCGCACACCGTGGTGCTGTAGATGTGCTTACCACGACGTCTGAACTACGCTTGTCTCTACCCAATACAGATATGACAGACGACGATGTTCCAACGGTCGGGGACTGGGTGCTTGTTAATCCTGATACGGGCACGCTCGAACGGCTACTTTCACGAACCAGTATCTTCAAACGTAAGGCCCCGGGACACGACAGACGCACACAATTGATTGCTGCAAATGTAGACACATTGTTCATCGTGTCCTCTTGCAATCAGGACTTCAACACCGCTCGACTAGAACGCTACCTTGTGTTGGCGGGAGAAGCTGGCGTCACCCCTGTCATTGTTTTGACCAAAGCTGATCTCTGCGAAGACGTCAGCCCTTACACCGAGGAAGCCTCCCGGCTTGGCAGTGTTTCATTTGTTGAAGTGATCAACGCAACATCTCAGGACTCTGTAGAGAAATTAATACCCTGGTGCGTTACCGGCCAGACCGTTGCCTTTGTCGGATCGTCTGGCGTTGGGAAATCAACATTATTAAACTCACTGTCTGGCGAACCCGTGCAGGCGACGCAGAGTATTCGTGATGACGACGCAAAAGGACGACACACGACATCCGGTCGTTCGCTCCATCATCTGCCCTCAGGAGGATGGGTGTTGGACACCCCGGGCATGCGCGAACTGCAACTTTCGGATGTCGAACAGGGCTTGGGACAAGTGTTCGCGGATATCTTTGATCTTGCTTTGCAATGCCGGTTCTCTGATTGTGCGCACCTTGCTGAACCCGGTTGCGCCGTCAAAGATGCTGTTAGTCGCGGCGACCTAAATGAACAACGGCTGTTGCGGTTTCAAAAACTTTCAGCTGAAGATGCTCGAAATACAGAAAGTTTAGCGGAGCGCCGCTTCAAAGACAAAAAATTCGGCAAGCTGATCAAGGGCGTGAAGCAACATCGCAAGCTCACCGGAAAGGCGTGACTCACAAAAATACTCTAGAGTCGCGCCAATGTGATGGCACCACGGATGTTTTCTTAACCCTTTCTTTGCATTGCCAAGGCATTTTCGGCAACAGTATTGGATATCTGGGAAGGTATCCTTACACCCATGTATCGCGTGACTCTGGGGTACTCACGTACCCTTTCAGACCTTTAAACACAGCGGAGCAAAGTGGTGAGAGATCTCAGCCACGACCCCAAAGGCTACTACGCGATGCTTGGCGTCTCCGACAATGCGGATGCTGACGGCATCAAGAGTGCTTATCGTGGCAAAGCAAAACGATTACATCCAGACATCAACCCCTCCCCCCTTGCCGCCAAACAGTTTCAACGCCTGACAGAAGCCTATAATGTGCTTTCTGATGTTGAAAAGCGCGCAGCCTACGATAAAACGCGATCAACGAATACGTCAAAAGCAGAGTCCGGTCCGAAATCTAAATCACATTCAAAAGCACAGTCACAAGCTCAGACAAAAACTGAGTCCAATCCTAAGCAAGAGACCAAGACGAAACCTAACCCAACAGAAACACAGACAGACAATTCAACATCGCACTCTCAGAAATCAACACGTCCATCGTCTAGTTTCAAACCAGAAGTGTGCCAATGCGGCAAAGTGACAGCGCAGCCGCGTTATGTAGAGTTTGACATGGTTGCTGGACTGGGCCGGTCTGTAAAAAAGAAAACTATATCCGGTGTATTTTGCCGAACTTGCGCCGATCGTGCAGCGTTGAAGGCAAGTTTTGTGACCTGGCTAACGGGGTGGTGGGCCATTCCCAATGGACCAAAAGAAACCATCAGGGCCTTATTGAACAATGTTCGAGGCGGCCGCAAACCTGCCGACCGCAATACGCGTTTACTGGTCCGTCAAGCAAAAGCCTTTCAAGAGCGTGGAGACCTAACACTTGCACGCGGCACCGCCGAGCAAGCGCTGGCTTATGCCAATACGCCGACACTCCGGCGCGAGGTAGACACTCTTTTACTCTCGCTTTCCGCACACAGTGCAAAGCACTTAAAGACTCGTTGGGATAAATCCGGGTGGGCTCCAATTGCCCAACTGATGCCGCTAATCGCATTTATTGTTTGGCTTAGTGTCACCGCTACAATGAGCACTCCGACATCTCTTACAAATTGGGTAATAGAGACCGCTGGGCGGATCAGCACATTCATGAGTGGGCCATCGGTGCGCATTGGAGCGAATGTTTCCGTTAAAACGGACGCCCTTAACCTTCGAACTGGCCCGGGAGAGGATTATCAGGTTCTTATGATACTCGCGAAAGACACGAACCTGCTGGTGACGGAAGTAAGCCCAGGTGGGTCCTGGGTTCGCGTTATCGCACCTGATGGAACTGATGGCTTTGTAGCGCTGCGGGCTGTGTCATCAAGGCCTTAAAGCACATGCACGTTTTGCTCTCGGCGATGCAACTCCAGGCCCATCTCATCAAGCTCAATTTGCTCAAGGCGGCTTTCTTCCAGAGCCTCTGCTTCGTCACGCTGTTCTTGTGTGATTTCAAAAGTCTTGAGGCGACGGTAAGCATCTGACAACTTGTCACGTTCAGCTTCTATTTGTTCGCGCACTTGCACCAAAACTTGCTTGAATTGCTCGTGCCGCGTTGCCCAATGCTCAAGATAAGGTGCAAATGTTGACCCTTCCAAAAGCCCTGCACTTGCCATAAAGGATCTCTCGCTTTCCTTCTCTTGGTGCAACGCATCAATACCGCTCAGAACAGCCTCTTCTTGACGCAGCAAGAGAGCCATGGCCCTTTGAAGCTCATCAACTTCAAATTTTCTTAGGCGGATTAGGGTTTCAAGGTCACTGGACGGCATTGTATTCTATCTACTCCGCAACACGGGGCGACGTCGGAGAAGTCGCCTGCACACTAGACGGATTGTTCAGATCAGGCCCTGAGCCGGTGACAGATATTGGTCGTGGGGCTGAAGCGGGAGCCGCCGCTTTTTTAGATACAGCACCAAGCTCATCTGGCGGCGTCAAAGCTTCCTCAAGAAGACGATAGCATGTCTCAAGGTCGGAATGATCGTCTTTGGTCTGTCGCATGAAGTCTTCAATGCGGGGATAATAGAACACAGCCTCGTCGACTTCAGGATTCGACCCACGGCGATACGCTCCAAGCCGAATTAATTCGGCCATATCCTCATACGCTGAGATATATTTCCGAGCACGTTTGAGAAGTTCATTCTGATCATCCGTATTACATCCAGGCATGGTTCTGGAAATCGATCGTAGAACATCAATTGCCGGATATCGGCCGCGCTCTGCAATGGCGCGATTCAAAACAATATGACCATCCAATATGCCACGCACCGCATCAGAAATGGGTTCGTTGTGGTCATCGCCCTCAACAAGAACCGTAAATAATCCAGTAATGTTGCCGGTTTTCTTGCGGCCTGGACCCGCGCGCTCCAGAAGTTTTGGAAGCTCAGCAAAAACACTGGGGGTATACCCCTTGGCTGCAGGGGGTTCGCCAGCCGAGAGACTTATTTCGCGCTGAGCCATTGAAAAACGAGTTACGGAGTCCATTAAACAGAGAACATTCTTACCTTGATCGCGGAAGTATTCCGCAACAGCCATTGTCACATAAGCGGCTTGGCGGCGCATCAAAGGAGGCTCGTCAGATGTCGCGACGACGACGACAGAACGCGCGAGGCCCTCTGGGCCAAGGTCGTCTTCAATAAACTCCCTGGCCTCACGACCACGCTCACCGACCAGACCAACAACAGTAACGTCGGCGTTGGTATAACGCGCCATCATCGATAAAACCGTCGACTTGCCAACACCAGAGCCTGCAAAAATACCCATCCGTTGTCCATGGCAACATGTTGTAAAGGTGTTGAGGGATCGAATTCCAACATCGACTTTGGAACCGATGCGTTTACGAGTGTGGGCTGGCGGAGGAGAATTCTTGATTTGATAGGGTTCTGACCCTGATGGCAGCGCGCCCTTATCATCAACCGGACGCCCCATGGCGTTAATCACACGACCAAGCCACGCGTCATCTGGAAAAATTGCCGGCTGGCTCTCGCCAATTTCAGCGCGACATCCGAGACCAACCCCCTCAAGAGCACCGAAGGGCATCAGTAAAGCACGGTCATCCCGAAAGCCGACAACCTCACAGACAACACGGCGATCATCGCGTGCGATGATGTTGCACCGGTCTCCAACAGATAAGTTCCCCTGAATGCCAGAGACTTCGATAAGCAAGCCTTGCACAGCGGAGACCCGCCCAAAAACGCGATGAACAGAAAGGCGGCCCAAATCATTGATTAGTGTTGAGATATCTAACGTCACCGCACTCTATGTCCCATCGCAACTGACCGGGTTTCGGCCATAATTTACCCATCATAGCATGTGCGAGTCCCAGTCACACCGGCCAGGGCTGCGACCAGACGCTAAGGTCGCTACCCATAGTACTTAAGGTAAGGCCGTTAACGGCGAGTAAAAGGTGCCATCAGCTGGAATCTGTTGATTTCGTTGTTATATTGCGACTCGGCAGAACTCCTAGTAATACCTTATCCTTCATGATATGTTAATAACCGTTAATATGTGGGTGTGAACTGTAAGGGGCAGACTGTCATGCGTATTCTTTTGGTTGAGGATGATCCATCGACGGCACAAACCATCGAAGCCATGTTGAAGAAAGAAGAGTGGGTGGTTGACACTACCGACATGGGTGAAGATGGCATCGAGATTGGGAAGCTTTATGAATATGATCTGGTAATCCTGGATCTCATGCTTCCGGATATGGATGGTCTTGAAGTACTGCGTCAGTTGCGAAACTCTAAAGTCAACACGCCGGTTCTCATTCTGTCTGGTTTGACGGAACCCTCTAAGAAAGTTCAAGGGTTTGGCATTGGCGCAGATGATTACCTGACCAAGCCTTTCAACCGAGATGAGTTGATGGCTCGTATTCAAGCCATTGTCCGCCGCTCAAAGGGGCATTCACAACCGAAGGTCGAAGTCGGCAAGCTTGCTGTTCACCTAGAAGACCGGACTGCTGCGGTAGAAGGCGAGCCGTTACATCTGACTGGCAAAGAATATGGCATTTTAGAACTCCTAGCTTTGCGCAAAGGAACCACTTTGACCAAGGAGCAGTTCCTCAACCATCTCTATGGTGGCATGGATGAACCGGAGCTTAAGATTATTGATGTTTTTATCTGTAAATTGCGCAAGAAAATCGCCAATGCCACCGGTGGAGAGCATTACATTGAGACAGTCTGGGGGCGCGGGTATGTGCTGCGCGAAAGCATGACCGCCGCAGATCTTCCTCCGGCCAAAGCAGCGGCAGGCTAACGCTCTGAGACAAACACGCACCAACTCCCGCCTTCTGGATCATTTCCTGCTGCGAATTTAGCCTTGGGATGGTATAGCTCCGTCCCATGAGTGCAGATCATCACGAAAATCGTAGGATTGAGACGGATCAGCCGCGCGCGTCCAACAGATCAGTTGGTATGGTGTTGGCTGTGGTTTTTTCCTTAATCGGTTTTTGGCCTCTGATCAACGACTCAGCGGTGCATATCTGGGCCCTGGCCATTGCCGCTGGATTGCTGGTTTTAGCACTGGTGCTGCCCCGCGCCTTAACGCCAGTCGCTTGGGCTTGGCTAGGGCTGGGACATTTACTTCACCTCATTACCAGCCCAATCGTCTTGAGCGCCCTTTATTTCTTTGCCGTAGTTCCAACTGGTATTTATTTAAAAATTACCGGAAAAGACCCGCTGCGTCTAAAGGCAGACCCAGAAGCTGACACCTATTGGATCGACAGAACCCCACCGGGCCCTGATCCTAAATCTTTACATCAACAGTTTTGAGATTGAGTGATGTCTTTTATTTCTGAGTTCTGGCAGTTCTTGAAAATCCGTAAGAAATTCTGGCTATTGCCGATGATCATTATGCTGGTCTTGTTTGGCGGTCTAATTGTACTGGCGCAGGGCAGTGCCATCGCGCCCTTCATTTACACGATCTTTTAAACAACGGCTGGATGAAAGCTCATCGTGCGTATTCTAGGCCTCTCAGCCCTTTATCATGACAGTGCAGCAGCTCTTTTGGTTGACGGTGAACTTGTTGCGGCAGCACAAGAAGAACGCTTTACCCGCATTAAGCACGATGCCGCTCTACCTGCACACTCTATTCAGTACTGCCTAGATCACGCAGGCCTGAAAGCGTCTGACCTAGACGTAGTAGCGTTTTACGAGAAGCCGTTTCTTAAGTTTGAGAGATTACTTGAAACCTATGCCGCCTTTGCCCCGCGAGGCCTGACCTCTTTCCGGCGCGCGATACCGGTTTGGATGAAAGAAAAGCTATTCCAGAAAGACAATCTGATCAGTCATCTAAAGTCATTCGATGAAAATGTGGACTGGGCAAAGAAACTCGTTTTTTCAGAGCACCACCTCAGTCACGCAGCATCCGCCTTTTTCCCCTCTCCGTTTGAAAAAGCTGCGGTTCTTACAATGGATGGGGTTGGTGAATGGGCTACAACCTCTCTAGCACTAGGGGACGGCAACAGCCTTGCCATTCACAAAGAGCTCCATTTCCCGCATTCCCTTGGGCTGCTGTATTCAGCTTTTACCTATTACACAGGTTTTAAGGTGAACTCAGGTGAGTACAAGGTCATGGGACTCGCCCCCTACGGTCGACCACGTTACGCGCAGAAAATTTTGGACCATCTCATTGACCTTAAAGAAGACGGCACGTTCCGTTTAGACATGTCTTACTTTGATTTTGCCACCGGTTTAACGATGACGAATCATCGCTTTGATGAGCTTTTTGAGAGCCCACCGCGAGATCCAGAGAGTAACATTGGCCAACGTGAGATGGACTTAGCGGCCTCTGTTCAAGCTGTGACCGAGCAGGTTGTTCTGCGACTTGCGAAAGGCATTAAAAAAGATACTGGAGCCGAGAATCTGTGCCTGGCCGGTGGCGTGGCTTTGAACTGCGTGGCGAACGGTAAACTGCTAGCGGAAGGCATATTTAAAAACCTTTGGGTTCAACCAGCAGCAGGCGATGCAGGAGGTGCAGTCGGCGCAGCGATGGTTGCACATCACCTCCACAATGAAGGACGGCGCACGATTGTTGCCCGAGGCGATGGCATGTCCGGGACCTATTTGGGGCCAAGTTACGACCAAGCTGATATCGAAGGGCGGTTAACCAAAGCTGGAGCTGTTTTTGAACGCCTGGATGATCAATCTCTGATCGACCAAACAGCAGCCGCATTGGCCGAGAATCAGGGTGTCGGATGGTTTCAGGGACGGATGGAGTTCGGGCCCCGTGCCCTTGGCGCGCGATCAATACTGGGCAACCCGACAGATCCAGAAACACAACGTACGTTAAATTTGAAGGTAAAATTTCGGGAGAGCTTCAGACCCTTTGCGCCGGCAGTCCTGCGCGAAGACGTTGCGGATTGGTTTGATCTTGATGCGGACAGCCCCTACATGCTGATCGTAGCGCCGGTTAACAACGATCACTGCTTGCCATTGTCACGACTGGATATGGAACGACGCGGAACAGACAGAGTAAACGCACTCAGATCGACCATACCGGCCGTCACTCATGTGGATTATTCAGCGCGTGTCCAAACAGTTCATCAACAGACGAATCCCAGGTTTCATGCGCTGATCAGAAAGTTCAAAGACATCACCGGCATTCCGGTCATCGTAAACACAAGCTTTAATGTGCGTGGTGAACCCATCGTCTGCACGCCGGAAGACGCCTTTCGGTGTTTTATGGCAACGGGGCTTGATTTGCTGGTCATTGAGAACTGCGTCTTACGCAAAGACGCGCAAAATCCAGACTTAAAAGAAGATTACGTAAGCAACTTTGAACTCGACTAAATCGGCAAGGATTGTAGTTCTCTCTCCGCGAGGCACCGTATTTTAGGGCGATCTGTTCTATGAATTCCAAACACACCCAGGTCTGGTGCAATAGGCTTAAAGCTCTCTGAAACACCAACCGTAGTTTCATTTAGCCCCAGATACAGCACACCGTCGTCACCAAGCAGTCGAGATAGACGACCCAGCACCTTAGCCTTGGTTTCCTGATCAAAGAACATCAAAACATTGCGACAAAATAGGACATCAAATGCGCCAAGAGGGTAAAGTTCGTCCAATAAATTCCACGTCTTAAATTCAATACCGGACCGCATAATATCTTTGATACGCCACTGGAACTCACCAACTTTATCGAACCCGCTAAGAAGCATGTTGATAGGTAGTCCGCTCTGCGCCTCAAACTGAGAGTACAAACCTTTTTCAGCGCGACTGATGGAGGTCTGTGACAAATCCAGGCCGACAATTTGAGGGTCACAACCTGCAACTATTTTGGACTCTTGCCGGAACATCAACGCGAGAGAATAAGCCTCCTGGCCCGTCGATACACCACAGCACAGAATGCGGAACGTCTCTTTATCTTTGCGCGCTTTAACCAAATTAGGAAGAGTTACAGTGCGAAAGTGCTCAAATGGAGACCAGTCCCTGAAAAAAGACGTTTCTGAAGTCATCATCGCATCGACGACTTCACGAGTCAGAGAGTCCTCACCCCGTCGCAGATAACCAATCAATTCATCCAACCCATTGATACGCCGTCGCCGGATCAATGGCATGAGCCTATTCTCAATTAAATAGGACTTGTCGCGGCTTAAGATTAAGCCTGCGCGGTCTCGCAGCAAAGATGCCACAAACTCGAAATCTTCAGCAGTCACGCGACAGCGCCAATCATTTTCAACTTGGCGTACACGATCTCACCATCAAACGGTTTCATGATATACTCATCAGCACCAGCATCGAGCGCCTGCTGGATATGCTTAACATCGTTCTGCGTAGCGCAAAAAACAACTTTAGGTGTGTCACCATCCGGCATAGTGCGCAGGACTTTAATAAACTCGATACCAGACATATTTGGCATGTCCCAATCAAGCAGCACAACATCGGGCATATGAATGCGAGCCGCGTCTAAAGCCTTGTCCCCGTCTACAGCTTCGTCTGCTTTAAATCCAAGGTCCTCAACGATGCGAGTGGCAACGCGGCGGATCACACGTGAGTCATCGACAACGAGGCAACGTTTCATGCTGGTTTACTGAGTAATCGCGGCCCGAAAACCGCCGCGCATCCTCGCCCCTACTTCAAAGACTGTTGTTCTTATTATTTACACTAGAAGGTTAACGGGTTCGGATAAAGCCATAGATAGAAAGGCCCTATCGCCTCGATACAATAATTATTAGAAGCTCGGAGAAATCAAGATTAATTGGTTGCAGCAGCTAGCCCCATCTGGCCTTAACAATAGCTCCCGTTTCGTCATCATCCAGTGAGAGATGCCCCCCCACCCTCTCTATAAGAAGACGTGTATGATAGGCCTGCACCGTATGAGGCGTAATTTCAGGTACTTTTGGCGCATACAAGATATCATGAATGACGCTGCGGACCTTGGATGCGCGGCCCTCAGCCGTCCGGTTTTTGACCGCAACCTCGACGGAACCGCCTTCACCTTGGCATTCCACCACCAAGGAACGGCAACTGGGCATGCACTCAACACCAAATAGTATAAGATTCGAGATTACTTGTGTGGCTTCATCGCCTAATTTGGCGACAAACGGCTGAAACTGGCTTTGGTCAGGCCAAGATAGTGTCGGCCCACCAGAGGGTCCCGATGTCGCAATAAGGTAGTCTTCAAAAATTCCGGAGAGGTCACCCATAGACGCCGCACCACTCCCTGACCACCCGAATGCAAGCCTAAGAAACTTGAGCTTCCGGCCTGCTGCATCGGCGCTACCGGATAACAAGGACAACATCTCCTCATCAACCAGAGGCAAATCTGATCCAATTAGTTCGACTCCGGCTGATACGGCCCCTACTGGTCCGGCCAAATCGTGGCAAAGGCGCGTGCACAACAGATGTGCAATTTTCAGGTCTTCGGTCATCCCCACCCCGATTACGGAAATTAAGTATTGAGTATAGCAATGGGTTGCTTTGCCACCCAACCACCTAGACTATAATTTATCACGCTGCAAAGCTCATACGTTAGTATGCGGGAGGCTGCTCTATGGAACTCGAATTCACACCTGGCGTGCTGGTGATAAATCCAGCCCAATTAGACTGGGGTATTGGACAGGTACAGTCTGCCGTTGGTACAAAAGTGACTGTAAATTTTGAGAATATGGGCAAGATAACTATGAATACGGCCATTGTTGAACTCAAAGAAGTGGACCTGGAGAATTTACCTCCCACTTGAGAGTACGCCCTCTACTAGCCATATATATGGAGCCGGCTGCCTTATGCTCGTTTTCAGCCCATCCAAACCAACGATTAACAAAGCGACATGCCTCATGTTAAAAGCACCTCATGATTGATCCATTTGGCCGAACCATAAATTACTTGCGCGTGTCCGTGACAGACCGGTGTGACCTCAGATGCGTTTACTGCATGTCAGAGGACATGGTTTTTCTGCCAAAAAAAGATCTCCTGACCCTTGAGGAATTGGATCGCCTCTGCAGCACCTTTGTTAAACTTGGTGTACGAAAACTGCGGCTTACGGGCGGTGAACCCCTCGTCCGACGCAATGTGATGTCACTAATCCAGTCTCTGGGTCGCCACTTAAAGACCGGGGACCTAGATGAACTTACACTTACGACCAACGGCACCCGTCTTGCAGAATTCGCTGACCAGTTGGTTGATGCAGGCATGAAGCGCATCAATGTATCATTGGACACTCTGGATCCGGACCGATTTAAGACGATTACACGCTGGGGCGACCTCAACAAAGTCTTGGCCGGACTTGATGCGGCCAAAAAAGCCGGCCTTGCCGTTAAGATCAACACGGTCGCGATGCGCAACTTTAATGACCAAGATATAGATAGAATGGTCGAATGGTGTGGTGAGCAAGGGTTTGATCTAACGTTCATCGAAACCATGCCGATGGGTGATATTGATGGTGATCGGACAGCACAATACATGCCGCTCAGCCTGGTCCGCGCCAACTTACAAAAGTCTTGGACTCTGGATGAAACGGACTATCAGACTGGAGGCCCAGCTCGATACACGATTTGCAGAGAGACCGGGCAGCGTGTTGGTTTCATTACACCGATGACACACAACTTCTGTGAGTCATGCAATCGCGTTCGTCTCACCTGCACCGGGACACTGTATATGTGCCTGGGCCAGGACGATGCGGCTGATTTGCGAACGCCATTGAGACAAAGTGAAAGCAACGAACCCTTAATAGCCTGCATACATGAGGCTATTGAGCGCAAACCGAAGGGCCACGATTTCATCATAGATCGACGCCACAATCGCCCTGCGGTTTCCCGGCACATGAGTGTGACGGGCGGGTAGGTTTCGCCCATGAGTCATTATATACTCAAGGTATAAAACTACTAAAGACCTCTTTATCTTGGACACCTCCATGACCATTCCAACCGTTGCCTTTGTAGCTACAGACAGCGAGCCAGCACAGATCGCTTTGAGCAACCTTGAAGATCGATACGGATATGTCAGCCCTGAAGACGCCGACATCATCGTCGCCTTAGGTGGAGACGGTTATATGTTGGAAACACTTCACACCTATTTGCCTCTGGATAAGCCCGTTTTTGGAATGCACCGCGGCACTGTTGGCTTTCTCATGAACGATTACGCGGAAGATGATCTTCCCATGCGCCTTTCAAAAGCGGATAGCGTAAAAATCCATCCCTTAAAAATGACCACGCGCGATAATAAAGGGGAAGAATCCTGGGCGCTGGCGATTAACGAAGTATCTATGCTACGCGAATCCAGACAGGCGGCAAAACTGCGTATCTCCATTAATGGTCGCTGCCGCATGGAAGAATTGGTTTGCGATGGTGCACTTGTTTGCACTCCAGCAGGTAGCACAGCCTATAATCTTTCCATCCACGGCCCTGTTTTACCGCTGGGCGCTAGCCTGCTGGCCGTAACACCTATCAGTGCTTTTCGCCCGCGGCGCTGGCGCGGCGCAATCGTACCCGATAACGCCGTTATAAAGTTTGAGGTCCTTGAGGCTGATAAACGCCCCGTTAGCGCCGTCGCAGACCGGGCCGAAGTACGTCATGTTGTGGAAGTTACTATTGAAGAAGACCACAGCCACGCCATCACGATGCTGTTCGACCATGAACATAACCTTGAAGAACGGATACTGGCCGAACAATTCTCACCGTGATCGACACGCCTGCGGGAACGACCCCGGTAAAATTACCAGCCACAAGCCTGCGTAACATTGCGCTCAGCCTTTTGCTCGGAGCTTTGGGCGGTGGCATTTTCTACGGCCTATCTCTGCCACTGCCGTGGATGCTGGGCGCAATGGCGACAACTTCCATGGCGGCCGTTTTCGGGCTCCCTATGGCAATGTCGAAATACTTACGAAACATAATGATTGCCATCATCGGTGTGCTCTTAGGCAGCGCCTTCACACCGGCCCTAGCAAGTCAGATTCTGCAATGGACTTTGAGCCTATCTGTACTTGCGGTTTTCCTGCTCATGTTGGCAATCATCATTCCCTGGTGTCTGCAACACGCAGGCTATGACCGGGCAACGGCTTTCTTTTCCGCACTTCCGGCGGGTCTCACAGAGATGACCGCCGTAGGCTCCGAAAATGGTGGCAACCCTCATATTATCGCGCTTACGCATACGGTTCGCGTTCTAATCGTCGCCTTTACCATTCCATTTCTCATGGTGCTTTTCGTAGGTTATGAGCGGCCTGAGACACTTATTCGACCAACCTTTGAGATTTCAAACGTGGATATCACGATACTCACGACATGTGCGGTCTTAGGGTTATGGTTCGGCACACGGTCTAATTTTCCAGCTGGATCACTGGCCGGGCCACTCGCGCTTAGTGCATTGGTTCATGTATCAGGACTAACATCCTCTTCACCACCTGACAGCTTGGTGGCGATCGCTCAGGTCGTATTGGGGGCATCAGTCGGGTCGAGATTTACAGGCCTAACCTTCGCAACCATGAAAAAGACGCTCGGTCTAGCTGTTGCCGTAACACTAGGAATGCTTGCTTTGAGCGGTACAGGCGCTGTTCTTCTCGCACCGGTGATTGAAATTGACCCGATGGCTTTGATGTTGGCTCTAGCCCCTGGCGGCGTAACCGAAATGAGCTTGATGGCCCTCGCCCTGAATCAGGATATCGCTTTCGTTACAACGCATCACATTGTCCGTATTGGCCTCATCGTAATGATAGCCCCCGCGACATTTGCCGTTTTTCAGCGCTTGCACCGCGATAGAAACTAACCGAACTACCACTGAAAACCGGGAATAGTAGCCCAGGGTTTGCGGGCATGTTCCTCAGCCAATTTAGTCGCGACCTGCAAGTCAGCCGCTTGACCATACGAAACGCCTAGTGCGTCACCATGAATACCGCCTGTGCACCAGATTGCCTTTAGGCCAGATGCGTTTGCGCCGGCCACGTCAGTATCAAGGGCATCGCCGATAACGCCTACACGCATCGGATCAGAAACATTCAAACGCTCAACAGCGAGATAATAGACGGCAGGGTCGGGCTTACCACGGTAAGCAACGCGCCCACCAATGGCCTCATATCGCCGCGCAATCGCGCCTGCACAAATTACACGACGCCCTTCGCGTATGACGACGTCATCGGGGTTGGCGCACACCATGGGAAGAGCGCGAGTCAGAGCCTCCTGTAGCACTATTTCATAGTCATCTAAGGTTTCATCTAATTCGACTGGGCCTGTGTTTAACAAAAATGTGACATCATCAAGAGACTGAATCCGTTCAATACCCGTTTCTTCTAACACGCTCACATCGCGCTCAGGTCCAATGTGATAGGCGCGCGAACCGAGTTCCGCAAAAAAGGGATCAGAGCGCTGCGTTAACTCCTGCCACGTCGCTTCTCCCGATGAAAAAACATCACCGTAGAGATCACGAGCAATTCCCATAGTGGTCATGCCATCTACAAGAAGCCGACTGCGCCGTGGCGCATTTGATAACAGTATGGTTTTTAAACCGGCTTTCTTCAGGGCATGAAAGGTCTCCGCAACCCCAGGATATGCCGTGACGCCGTCATGGATGAGCCCCCAAAGATCGAGAATAAAGCCGTCAAATTCTGACGCAATTTCCGATAAACCGTTTACAGCCTTCACGTAAATTCTCCTTGGCGGTGATCAGCCCCTACAGCATCTGACACGGTTTCAAATCCATCTGCATGAAGTAAATTCAGAAGTTCAGCCTTAAGCTTGCCGACAAGGGCTGGCCCTTCAAAAACCAATGCTGAATACAACTGCACGAGACTGGCACCAGCTTTGATTTTCTCATAGGCCTCGGCCCCAGTGGATACGCCACCGACACCAATCAAAGGAATTTTTCCACCAGTGCGTGAATAGACCAAACGCAGCATCTCAGTAGAGGCCTTAAAGAGTGGCTGACCACTGAGCCCTCCCGCTTCTGATCGCGCTTCTGAGACAAGGCTTTGAGGACGCGCAATTGTCGTATTTGAAATAACCAGTCCGCTTAAATCATGGCGTAGCGCAAGATCACAAAGGTCATCAATGTCTTTGCCTTCAAGATCAGGGGCGATCTTGACCAGGATTGTCGGACCTCGGGACTGAGGGGATCTAGCGCACGCCAGTCTAACCGCATCTACAATACCGGTTAATTTATCTGGGTTCTGAAGCGCACGCAGGCCAGGCGTATTTGGCGAAGAGACGTTGATTGTCAGGATGTCGGCTACGGACGCCAACTCTGCTGCGAGTTGGGCATAATCAAACTCAGGATCTTGAGACTCTTTGTTTAGCCCAAGATTAACTGCGATGGGACCTTTAATCAGCCCACTATCTCTGGCTAATCTTAGAGATGATAAGCGCTCAGCAACAAGGGGGGCACCGACGCTATTCAAGCCCATCCTGTTGATAACAGCTCGGTCTTGAGCGAGGCGGAACAGGCGCGGCTTAGGATTGCCAAATTGAGGTCTTAACGTGACACCGCCGACTTCAACAAACCCAAACCCGAGCCGAAACAGCGCTGGAATCGCCTCAGCATGTTTATCAAATCCTGCTGCAAGGCCAATTGGGTTGTTAAAATTGTGTCCCCACACACGCGTTGCCAAGCCATCATCAGACCCGGAAGTCGGCAAACACCACTTAGGAGCAACCTTTAACCCCTGCAAAGCCGCAGCATGGGCATGTTCAGCGTCGATTCGCCATAAGATTGGCTTAATCCAGGGGTAGAAGTCCGCCATTGGATTAGACGCTCATCGAACTAAAAAGCCATTTAAGATGACCGTTCTTTAACTGAATTGGTCTAGAATCAATAATCACTAGAAAAAGCATTGGTTTTTTGTTCTTTTGCGTGGTGCCATGAGGTTATAATTGGCACGTCCCGTTATGATTTAGCAAAGCGTTTGTTACTGTGCGATCTGATCCCAAATTATCATCTCGCGGTTTAGCCCGCCTGATCGAGCAAGTCGGTAAGGCTTGCTATAACCTTGGGTATACGCCTGGACTAAATCCAGCCCAATGGGCAGCTTTGCGTTATTTTCAAGAAACCACGGTAGATCGTAGAACGGTGACGGGATTTGCCAATTTTCAAGGTACGACCAAGGGAACGGCGTCTCAAACCGTTGCTGCAATGGTTCGCAAGGGTTACTTGGAAAGAGTAGCGGATAAAAATGACCGACGGGTTCATCGGCTTGTGCTCACTGAGGAAGGTGAAAATCTTATCTCTCAAGACCCCTTGCAAGCACTCGCCGCTGCTGTTGATCAGCTTGAAGAACAAGAGAAATGGGCCTTGGCGGTCAACATGGAAAAAGTCTTGCGGCAGATCATCAAGGCTTAATACCGAAGATGCCTTTAAACCTGCGCTCCTGGAGCAACGGTTTCCCCCGCCATCACCGCATCAATCGTCTTAAGCAACTCTTCTTTTTCAAATGGCTTATAAATAACAGCGTTGGCACCAAAGGTTGATGCCAATGGAGCTGTATATGTAAGAGGCGCATTTGGCGCCCCCCCTGAAATCACAACCACAGGCACGTCATTACCAGCGCCACGTATTTCTTTCAACAGTGAGATACCATCCATCTCTGGCATCCAAATGTCGCTGACAACCATATCGTAAGAATGATCTGCTAACATGGCTAAAGCTTCTTTGCCATTGGCAACATCGTCAACATCATGACCGACACTTGCCAATATCTCCCGCACAGACAGACTAACTTCTGGAGAGTCTTCAACTAATAGAATGTTCACTTGGGCGACTCCATCTCAGTGGCGCGGTCGATAGCTTCCACAAACTCTGGAATGTATACCATCGCGGTTGTTCCCTGATCAACTTCGCTCTCAAGCGAGACGGCCCCACCCCACCCTAAAACAATGCTGTACACAACTGATAAGCCCAGCCCTGTGCCCTGACCAACCGGTTTAGTTGTAAAGAAAGGCTCGAAGATTCTTTGGCGGCTCTGATGATCTATCCCGCATCCGGTATCGGATACCGAAAGTAGCAACCATCCATTATGACGATGAGAGACAATCGACGTGGTTATTTGGTCTGGCCGTAGCCTCACCAAGGACAATTCAACAACACCTTGTCCATCCATCGCATCAGCGGCATTGCGCACAAGATTTATGACAACTTGCGAAACCTGCGTTGGATTGACCATGGCACAAGCCTCTTCCACATCCACATGACACTGTAGGTCAATTCCGGGGGGTATACCGCTTCGGGCTAACTTGAGAGCATCTTCGACGATAGGCGTAACGGGGTGAGACGCCACCAAAGGCGCATCTTGTCGAGAGAACGTCAAAATTTGGCGCACAACGTCCCGCGCCTTACGACCGCTCCCCGTAATCACTTCAAAATACTTGCGCAGCTTATCTTGTTCCGGAGCACACGCCTCAAATCCCAGATCAGACAGTGTGATAATAGGCTGCAGGAGATTATTAATCTCATGAGCGACCCCCCCTGAAAGCTTCCCAAGCGCCTCCATCTTCTGCGCGTCCATCATAGCTTCAGTTCTGCGGCGGTCATCTGTGATATCACGCACGATAAGGGTTAGCGCCACAACTGAGTATCGGTCTTGTGCCGTAACGGGAGCCAGTTCAATCTGGCTCAGGAACGGAGAGCCGTCTTCACCATGAAGTGTAAGCTCGCACGACAACAACAATCGCGACTGAATGGCATCAAGCAAATCTTCAAAGCCCGAAGCATCAGTTTCAGGACCGCGTAAAACATCGACAGAACTGCCTATGAGTTGGCCTTCAGAAAAACCTGTGATCGTCTCTAACTCAGGGTTTACATAAAAAAACGTGGGCCGCTCTAAATCTGGTGTTAATACAGCCACACCAACTGGTGAAGCCTGCAAGGCCTCGGTTAAAATGGTGTTGCGGGCGACAAGGTCGCGCAACCGCTCTTCACGGTTTTTGGCTTCGGTGACATCCTGGATGGTCCCAAATGAAGCGTATGGCTTGCCGTCGGAATCAAATAAGACCCGGCCCTCAACGCTAAGCCAACGGATGTCTCCTTCCCCTCGGACAATCCGGTACTCAGCTCCAGCAATCTCTTTTCCGGCGATGAGGTTGGCCACCATATCGCGCACCACGCTCACATCATCAGGATGCAGGAATCTATTGTAACTTGTCGACGAAGGGTCAACAGAGCCTGGAGCCACGCCGTGGATTTCATACATCTGGTGAGACCAGATCACTTTCCTGGTATCCCAATAAAGTCTGTAAGTCCCCATGCGGGCGATGCGGGTTGCCTCCTCAAGCCGCGCCTCACTTTCTAAAAGCTCAAATTCAGCAGATTTACGATCAGTGATATCAGTTGCACGAATGACTCTGAAAACTGTTCCGTCAGCCCTTGTCGCATCAGAAGTTGGAAAGACTTGGGCTTCATACCAAGACGGCCCATATTGCAGCTGGAAACCGCGTTCAGCCCGTTCCTCACCAATCGAGGTGACGCGCCCTAAAATGGCAGAGAATACATCGGTAGGTGGGTGCCCGACCAATGTTGCGACCGTCTGTCCAAGAAGATTCTCGGCGCGCTGATTAACATCGACAACACAATTGTCTTTGTCGATTAAAATAACATGTGCAGGAGACCGGTTGACCATCTCAATAGCCATGTCACGCGTCACATGCGACATCGGGCCAGATGATTGGGTCTTTTTTTTAGACTCTTTGGGCATGAAAAGACTTGTCCTCAGCGCGTCAACCTGACCTTGAACGGCGTCACCAATTTCTCAATTTCTCTGACCTGGGATTGCTTTGGAACAGCGGGTTGTTCATCCACAAAAAGGTCATGGCCCAACTCATCCTCAAAGATCATACTCTCTAAATAATCCGCAACGCTCGTGAGTTCGACCGCCCGTGTTTTATTGAGTTCAGCGGCCCGACGGATTTCACCTGCCGCTTTCATTACGAGAATTGATGCTTTTTCCTCAGACATGCCGCCTCCCTGTGGCGAAAACTGGCCTTTCAGAACGACCCTTTTCATTAGCTTTCGCCAACGAGTCATAGTCGATTCCATCCTCATCGACAATCTAACCGCACTGGTTGAGCAATTCTGGCCTAAACAATACTTTTCGATGTAACGTTAATTCACTCTCGGCAGCACCAAAAGCGCGCGAAAATCATTAACATTAGTTCCTGTCGGTCCTGGTGTGACCAAATCACCTATGGCATGAAAGAAATCTTCAGATCGATGCTCGGTGAGATCTGCGTTAGCATCACGGCCAACATAGGCGGCTCGTGTCAGCGTATCAGGCGACACAATCGCACCCGCTGAAGTCGATGCGCCGTCCGTACCATCTGTATCGCAAGACAATCCCCATATGCGGGGGTGTCCCTCTAGGGCTATAGCCATCGCCAGACAAAACTCTAGATTAGGCCCACCTATAGCCGACCCATTCATGGACACTGTTACCTCGCCGCCAGACAACAAAACGGTCGGCTTTCGGATCTGATCGGCTAGTTGAAGCGCTGAGATAACGAGATTTTTCGCAACATCACGAGCCTCACCCTCGACTCTGTCGCCCTGATCAACAACCTCGATACCCGCCTGCACGCAGTGTTGGTGCGCGGCAAAAATTGCATCTTTTGGCTTTGCTACGATGTGGTTGACGATGTTCTCAGGCAAGTGCTTTGGCGTTTCTAAAGTGCCGAAACGAAGTCCATGCCGAATGACTTTTGGAATAAAGATCTCATGCCGGTCGATTATACGGAGCGCATCAGCACAAGTTGTTGGGTCAGCGACAGTCGGACCAGAACCGATCACCGCTGGGTCATCACCAACCACATCTGAGACTAAGAGGTTAAGCAGGCGTCTTTGTCCTACGAGGGCTGCAAGTTGGCCACCTTTCACCGAAGAGAGATGCTTGCGCACGATATTAATCTCCTGGATCGGTGCGCCCGACTGCAAAAGTGAGCGTGAAACACTTTGTTTGTGAGAAAGTGTAAGCCCCTCTGCGGGCTGAACCAGCAGCGACGAGGCACCGCCGGACCACAAACCGATAACCAGTGTTTCTTTATCCGTTTTATGAATGATTTCTAACAAGCGCTTGGTCGCCTCCATACCTCTTTCGTCAGGAACAGGGTGAGATGCTTCGCAGACCTCAATAAAACGTGTGGGTCTTCCGTATCCATCTCTAACAATGACTAAGCCAGAGAGCGGGTCAGTCCAGTGGTTCTCTACAGCCTGAGCCATGGCCCCACTCCCTTTCCCTGCTCCAATCACCAAAACCGGACCTCTAGGGAGTGACGATAGGACTTCAGGAGTAAAAACAGCTGGATCGACAGCAGCTAAGGCCTTCCTAAACAATTCTTGCAATAAGATGCGAGGAATAATGGACACCAGCGTTACAATCCTTAGAAATGGGAATCAGGTTTTCTTTAAGAGGGTGAACCGGATAGCATTTAAAGTAGAGATTCCACACCCGGAGCGTATAATTTTTATGACGATTTTAGCACGCCTTAAGCCTGAGAAATTTAAGAATGCCACAACGACGGCTGATGGCGCGAACCGTGCATTTGTATCCCTCAAAGCACTTGAAACCTTATGGGTAAACACAGGCACCCTCTGCAATCTTACTTGCCGGAACTGTTATATAGAATCATCCCCAAAAAATGATCGACTTGCATACATGACAACGGCCGAAGTGCTGACTTATCTGGATGAGATACAAGGCCGAAGTCTTGGTACGACTGAAATTGGGTTTACTGGTGGTGAGCCATTTATGAACCCGGATTTCACAGATATGCTGGCAAAAACTCTCGCGCGCGGGTTCCACAGCATTGTGCTAACCAACGCGATGAAGCCAATGATGAAATGCGCGACGGAACTGGAAGCTATCGGCCAAGAGTATGCAAATCTTCTAACGATGCGCATCTCGTTAGACCACCACACAAAAGAAGGCCACGAAGCCGAGAGGGGACCCCGCAGCTGGCAGCCAGCCCTAGATGGGCTGTCTTGGCTAAACGATAGGGGATTTCGTCTTAACGTGGCCGGTCGCACGTTTATTGAAGAAACAGAGGACATAGCGCGAGCCGGATATGATGCTTTGTTTTCTCGGTTAGGGCTTAAGATCGACGCTTACAATCCTACTGAATTGGTGCTGTTTCCAGAGATGGACGCGACATTAGACGTTCCCGAAATAACAACGGCCTGCTGGGGAATTTTAGACATCGATCCCAATTCAGTGATGTGTGCAACATCACGCATGATCGTAAAACGCAAATCAGCTAAACAGCCTGCCGTTCTGGCATGTACTTTATTGCCTTACGATAGGGCATTCGAACTTGGGCCAACTTTGCAAGAGGCAGAAAAAGATATCTTTTTGAACCACCCCCATTGCGCGCGCTTTTGCGTCTTGGGTGGCGCCTCTTGCTCACAGGGTTAGAGATATGGCAGGCATCACTTCACCGACCGCATTACACCCTCTGTTTAGAGCACCGCCCTTGCTGCTCGACTTGGTGCAACAAGGCGAAACCATATCGCTCGGAGCTCATGAAACACTATTTCGCGAGGGAGACCCGGTGCAGTATCTGTACTGTGTTGCTGAAGGCACTATGGTCCTCAGTCGCTACAGTGTGGCCGGTGAACGGCAGATCATGGCTTTTCTTTTTCCAGGCGACTTTCTTGGGATCACGTTCGAGAAAAAATTCGGGCTTGGCGCTGAAACGCTGACCAAATGCAGTTTACTAAGACTGGACCACACTGCTTTAGAAAACCTCGCCTCCAAAGATCCAGAAGTCTGGCGGGCCGTCAGCGAAGTTACCTGGAGATTTCTGCGCGGGTCCATGGAATTGACCTTCACCATTGGTCGCAAAAGCGCTGTGGGTCGCATAGCCTCATTCCTGCTGTATCTCTCTTTCCGGCAAAGCGGTTTTGCCGGTCATGTGCCTGAAATCAATCTGCCTATGGGACGACAGGACATCGGTGATTTTCTGGGCTTAACCATAGAAACGGTAAGCCGTAGCTTCACAAAACTGAAAGAGCAGGGATGCATTGCGCTGCCAAGCACGGACAAGGTCTTGCTGTTAGATGTTAAGGCCTTGCGCACAAGCGCTGACGTTGTGGACTGATTGCCTGCTCGGTTTACTCTCTGATCCATGCGAGCGCATCATCCTGGCGGCCATCAACGAAAAACTCATAGGAGTGTTCTGGCAATGAGTCCCTGAGCATAAGTGCTAGGCCCGCCCACGATGGTCCACCCACAACAGCAGCCTTTTCGCATTTCTGTCTATTGGCAGCCAGAATATTACCGCTATTCCATTTGCTGTTTTCATCCATATCTTTGAGCGCCGATAAGTCAGCATAAAGCCGAAACGTATCATGCGCCCCAAGAACATAGCGCATGGTTGGTGCGAATATCTCTGTATAGTCCTGCTCTGTAAGTGTTCCCGAGGCTTTGAAACAAATAAGATTAGCGTCGCTCTCTTCTAAAATTTCAAGCATTTTTCTATCTACAAATCAGCATCAGGGCGCGCGCGAGCTTGCCTGACCGCCATCACATCTATCTTTGCTGTCACACCCTGCATAAAGCCCGGTGCAGCCTGCGTTAAAATCTGACCGCTCGGGGTAAGAATTTTAGGACCTTTGTTATCAATATCTTGCAGATGGACCTTATACGCCGCCGATGCGCGATCAACATCTTCATGGAAGCCATCGCGAAAACCACCGTGGCAAACGATGAGATCGGGCCTGACACCAGTGCTAAAATGGTGCCTCAGTTCATCCAATTGCTCGCTGTTCGTTGCGGCAATCACACCGAGTTTAGTTTGCCATGACACGATATCAATTTTGTCCAAGAATGGCGTAATCATGCCTTGCGGCCCAATTAACCTATTGCATGTAAATGGATCTGATAACGCAGGCGGCTGACTTAAAACAAGAACGTAGCTTTGGCGTTTTCGCACAACATTGATAGCCTCACCCAACGATCTGATTAAATGGCTATATCGTCTCTCGTCTGGAACGGAAACAATCACTAAATCTGCATCAACAGCATAAGCCTCAAGCATTTGTAGGGAAGACTCAACGGAGCCTGCCCCATCAATAAACGCTGTGACGCGTGGCCTCTGGGCCTTCAGGTCTTGAGCCGACGTAGCGCTTGCACCCAGATTACAAGACGTTAAAACGGCACCTGTTGCAACTGCCGATGTCATGACGGAACGCCGTGAGATCGTAAGCTGCTCGACTGTTGATGGTGTCATGCCTGACGCCAACGTCTACGTCTTTTCATTATAAGACTTGACCATACTTGTGTTTACTCTGCAGGTGCCGTTTGCGATGCGACACCCGCATAGCCAACCTTAATATTGAGCGCAGACGCCACCGCATAAATAACGGCATAGGCAATCATAGATACAACCAACCCCAGCAGCGAGGGTATGAGAATATCAGGCATATCCAACACGCCATAGGTCACGCCATAGGCAAAGAACGCCCCGATTGCGTAGGACAGCACAGCCGCCCAATTCCAGCTATGCAGGCGTTTTAAATCGTCTGTGTTGTAGTGCTTTTTATGGACTATGTAATAGTCCACAACCAGCGGACCAATGAGAGGTGGTACCAGCGCTGCCAAGAGATTGATCCAGTCCAAGAAGTATTGATAAAGCCCAAGGCCGAGGATGGTTCCCAGTACGCCCCAAATGACAACCATGACCCGCTTCGGTCGTTTAAACACGGCGGACGTTTGAATGACTGGCAAATAAAGATTGGCATCACCCGTGGTCCAGAGCGCCAAACTCATGCCGATCAATCCGATGCCGCCGACAATCATGCCCTGTTGAAGAAGGTAAGTTGTGAAATCTGCTGAGCCAGAAACAACGCCACCCAGCGCACCGACTATTTGCAAGAACCATTGCGCGATAATCATAACAATAAACGGAATAGCTAGAGCCACCCACGCCTTTTTTGCAAACCGGGTGTACTCGGCCATCACAACCGCACCTACAATCCACGAGCCGACAACAAGATTGACGGCGGTGACAAAGGAAATTGGGTTCTGCGCAGCCGTATCTTGAGAGAGTGCCAGAAATGCTGCGCCGCCGCCTGCCTGATCGACATTCAAATAGATGGCGTACAAACCGACAAGAACAAGAATGGCCACTGATGGCACACTGACCTTCTCAATCCCCTTAACGCCATAATATGTTGTGACCGTAAACAGGAGCCCGCCAAAAATCGCTACGGCGTAGAATGTAGGGCTATCGAAATCTTGCGCCCAGGCGAACCCAAAGGCACCAACCACAATAGCCTGCCAGCCGGTGGTCAAGATCGCGAGAAAGATAACCGGCAAAAAGACACCAATTCGCCCATAGACAAACTGATACAAAAGCCCCGAATTACAGGCTGTTTTGTAACCTATGTAAGCAACCAACCCACCAATCACGAAATTGATAAGGTTGCCAACGAATGTCGCAGCTATCAAATCGGGCCAAAAGGACACACCAGCCCCCAACTGCCCGCCTGTCAGAAGCCCCGTGATCAAGAAGCCCCAGCCAAACGCGAGTGTAAGCATAGGCAAGGTATCCTGGCGCTGATCTGGTCTTAGAGGCGCAAAAGGGTTATCGGCTGTTTGGGCTTCAGCGGCCTCATCAAGCGTCCACCATTTTTTTACTTTATCCATCATAGCTTTTTCCCCTTCTGCTATGTTCATATTAGGCATCGCCTTACCCTAAGAATGCAACAGTCTCGGAGTAAAAGTGTCACAGAATGATCCATCTTCGATGAGTCCCCCTACCATGCCAGAAGCCACAGACAGAGGCATGGTGCCGACTTTGAATAATAAGGGCTTTATGTCGACCTCACTCGACCCGGTTTCAGCGGCCTTTACCTTATATACAGGGCAGGTTAGCGGCTGGTCGTTAGACATTGGATGCGCCTACGGGGTGGCCTCATTAGCTGCGCTCGACCATGGCGCAAAGATCATTGCTTGCGATATGGAGCTTGGACATGTGCAAGTCCTTCTCTCGAAGGTCAAAGCCGATTGCCTGGATCGGGCTAAAGGCGTCGTGGCACAGATGCCAGATATCGCCTTTCAGGAAAAAAGTTTCTCAGCCATTTTATGCTCACGGGCCCTACATTTTCTCGATGGTGAGGGCGTAACCAAAACGATCAAAGCCATGGCCGAATGGCTAGAACCCGGTGGCAAGGTCTTCCTAATTGCGGACACACCCTATACAGGCTTCTGGGCACGGGGCGTGAAAGAATATGAAGCGCGTAAGGTCAAAGGTGATCCCTGGCCGGGATTTATTCCCGATGTCACCGTTTACTTGCCAGAGCAAGCACGCGCAGGAGCTAAGATGCGGCACCTTAATCCGATGGACCCTGAAACGCTTGCCCGGGTCTGCAACGAGGCTGGCCTGACGGTCGAGCAAGCTGCATTCTCGGGACGCCCAGACCAGC
>CAYGSZ010000001.1:5788-9588 GCA_964352705.1 uncultured Rhodobacterales bacterium | reverse complement strand
AACGAGGCTGGCCTGACGGTCGAGCAAGCTGCATTCTCGGGACGCCCAGACCAGCCTAACTCTAAAACACACGCTGGCGTCATCGCCGCGAAATCTGCCTAATATATCGATACAAACAAAGGACGTACTTATGGCCCGCCCACATATAGAATTTATTCATGCCCAAGACCTTGAGTGGCAAACTGGTCTGCTGCCGGAATCCTTCGCCGATATCGCGTGCAAGATGCTGAGTAGGGATAATGAAACGGGCGCATGCTCAGCTATACTGAAGTACCCTAAAGGATGGTCAAGCTTGGATGCCCAGCACTTTAGTGCCGCCCATGAGTTCGTAATTCTGGATGGGGCCATGGATTTGAATGATCAGCACTACCCGTTTGATAGTTACGGATATCTGCCTGCCGGTCTGACTCATGCAAACTGGAAAACCGAGGACGGCGCTGTGGTGCTCACCTTCTTTTCCGCCACACCTGTTTCTGCTCCTGGCCCAGGGAACATGACAGAAGATGCCATTCCTTATCTCTACTTGCACGACATGCAATGGACTTCAGCAGATGTAGACCCTGATCTGGATTTCCTGCGTATCGCACACAAAATTCTGCGCAAAGACGAAACCAATGGCGAAACCACAATGATTCTGAACTGTGGCGCACAAAGCCACCCAACAGAGTGGGTGGAAGCCGCCCTTGCGCACCCCTGCGTTGAGGAAATGTTTTTGCTATCAGGCGATATCATTGGCGAGCGGGGCGTTATGAACGCAGGGTCGTACTTCTGGCGACCTCCACATATTTGGCACGGTCCGTTTGGCTCACGGAATGGCAACCTGTGCCTCATTCGGTTTATGGAAGGCAACCATGTGAACATTTGGGGCGAAGAGAAACTGCCTTTCAGCCTGACACCAGGGTACAGCCCGGACTTGCCTGATGATTTAGCCGCCTTGAAAAACAAACCCTTTTCTCCGCCAACGCCTTACTAGGTAAAACCGGAACAGGTAACGCCCTATGCCGCCGCTTCCCACCTATGATTTTCTACCGACCGGAACTCATGATGAGGAAGCGCGGGAAGATTTCTGCAGGATTCTTGCCGTCAAACTCGCAGCAGATGTCCGCCCACGCCTGAAGACACTGTTCGAAACAGAAGTGAAGCCAGCGTTTGAACGCACACATGGAAGGGCACCCGACTTTCGTGAGATCGCAACCGAGATGCGGCGCACAACATCTGGCCAACTCTGGTATCGGCTTCGCACCGATAATCAAGATCGTATGTATGCTGTTACGGGAGACATGGTCTCACGCCAAGCGACGGACCTATCCACAAAAGTTTTGAAAGCAGCAGGCATCCATGGCTCTTTAACCTTAGACTCGGATTTAGATATGCCATCCTACCTGACAACGTTGGATATTCATCGGAAACCCGGCGGGTATCATGCGGAGCACTTCAAAGACGATATCTCTCCAGGCGCTCAATACGACCGCACGATTGCTGTACATAATATGGGAAGCCAAGGAATCAACAATGACGACCCTGGGCAAAGTATTGCACATTGGATTGGTAAAACTTATCCAGACTTAAAACCGAAACGCATTCTGGATTTAGGATGTACCATCGGCAACAACACACTGCCCTATGCGGAAGTTTTCCCCGACGCAAAGGTTTATGGATTGGATGTAAGCGCCCCCTGCTTGAAGTACGCCCATGCCAGAGCTTGCGCCTTAGGTGTTGATGTTCATTTTCATCAAGAAAATGCGGAAAACACCAAATTTGACGCCGAGAGCTTTGACCTGATCGTCTCTCGTATCTTATTGCACGAGACATCAACCAAATCCCTGCCCCGCATTATTAAAGAGTGTCATCGCCTCTTAAAGCGAGGCGGCTTAATGATTCACTCAGACGCACCTCAGTTTGAGTCCCTCTCGCCCTATCAAGCCTCACTGAGAGACTGGGACGCAACATGCAATAACGAGCCATTTATGACGACCTTCTATAGCATGTCGTTAAAAGGTCTTTATTCAAACTTTGGGTTTGACGAATCATCTTATATCGAAACAACAGTGCCAGGACGATACATTCAATCCCACTCAATTGACCCAAATGCGACGCCTGGATTTGCTACGACCTACTATTTAACCGGCGCAATCAAAGCCACATAACATCATTCAGCCGCTTGCCTTAGAGCGCCAACCAATGGCACGAAAACCGTAAACGTTGTCTTGCCCTCAGACGACACAACATCAACAGCACCACCCCACTCGCGCACCAAACCAGCAACCACAGACAACCCTAGGCCAGTACCAACGCCTTGGGGTTTGGTCGTAAAAAATGGATCAAAAATTTTGCTCAAGGTTTGCTCGTCTATGCCTGGGCCATTGTCGGTCACAGAAAAGAAGCCATACCGTCCAGGCAAAATAGTCCACGGATCAGAATCTTTTGAGTATAAAACAGATGTTCCTGTTGCAACGATTACAGTGCCATCTGGCCCTAAAGAATCAACAGCATTTCGAACCAAGTTAAACAATACCTGATGCACGCCGCCCGCGTTGGCCGACACACTCACCTCATCACCAAGCAGAGATTGATCAACAATCAGTGCACTGGGCAGAGTTGGACGCATGAGATCCAAACCATCTTTCACGACATTTGATAGTGAAACGGCCTCGACTTTAGCACGTCCCTCTCGGGCAAAAGTCAAAATATCTTGAACAATCCGGATCGCCTGCTGCGATGCCATATATATTTTTCTGAAATACCCTTGTGTTCTCTCAATCTCGGGCTCTTCAGTTTCTCCCATAGCCGAATAGACAACGACAGGCTGGAGAAGGTTGTTAATTTCGTGGGCGATACCGCCTGCCAAGCGATCTAACGCATCAGATTTTTCGCGTTCCGCCTGCTGCAATCGTTGTCGGCGTTGCTCAGTAACGTCAGCACCAGCCCCTCGGAACCCAACGAAATGACCCTTCGAATCGTACATAGGATTCCCTGATACACGGACCCAGCGCGCATCACCCTTCTTATCCCGCAACGCAATTATCAGATTTCTGAAAGGTTCCTGCTGAGCCATTGCCTGTATCAGGATTGCACGGTCTATCACCCCTTCGGCCAGATTAATGTTCTGATCTTTTGTCACGCCGATTTGGATGTCGAGCATGGGATCATGGGAGCCACTTTCGAAGTACGTAATCACTCCGTTCTCATCGACTTCCCAAATAAAATCGCTCATACATTCCGTGATGTCACGCAACCTAATTTCGTTTTCTCTGACCTTGCTCTCTGTCAGCCTTAAGTCTGTGACGTCTTGGGCCACACCGAACGTTTTGATGGCATGCCCCTCTTGATCACGAATAATTTTCCAGTCGTACGTCATCGTCCTAACTGCGCCATCGCTTGGGCGACAAATACGCGCTTCAAAGTGACCATCGGCTGGAGGGTTATCAAAGGCATTAACGTTGCGAACAACATCTTCACGAGAGTCTTCAATAACGAGATCCAAAAATGATGGCCTGCTTGGTGCAAATTTGTCTGACTCCACACCATGAATGGCATACATGTTCTCTGCCCAGGTGATTTCAGAGGTCAGGATATCACGCTCAAAATGGCCGATTTCTGCCAGACGCTGTGACTCTTCAAGGCTGCGCTCTCGCAATAACAACGTTCTGCTGTTTTCTTCATCGCGGCGGAATTGCAGGGTGAGCCAGAGAGTTAAAGCAAGGATTACAGTCGCTGCACCTGTGGCGGCCAGACCATAGGCAAAGGCGCTCTTGCGCCAAGGGGCCAGCACCTCCGCATTAGAAAGATCAACGGTAAGC
>CAYGSZ010000001.1:0-5688 GCA_964352705.1 uncultured Rhodobacterales bacterium | reverse complement strand
TCCTCTCCCTTTTGCAGGTGCATTTTATAGGCTGGCCAATCACTGCCGTCGAAAAACTGATCCATCACCTGGACGGATTCAGGGTCCATACGCACGGCTGTACTTGGAATACCCCCATCAGCCTTAATAAAAGAAATGCCATGGAGGAACTCTACTTTTCTTAGGGTTTCAACCCAAAAGGCAATCGCGGTATCATCAGGGTTTCCATCAGGCTCAAGATGGCTTGATGTCACTGTAGCAACATGATCGGCTGCCAACTCAGCCGATCGTAGAACGCCTACGATACCAGCCTCAAGTGTCAGAGACAGTTGTTGGGTTACACGCTCGGACCCTTCAAGAGCAGACGTGCGATCCTTAGCGACTTGCCATACAACACCGAAAACCAGAGTCGAGATTGAAAACAGCGCAATCGCCCAGAGCTTAGCTTGTCCTTTTGAAAGACCCATCATGGCTTTGCTTCTTTGTTATTCAAGCGTGACATGTTGCAATCGTGATAGGCGACCACTGGCCGCACTGCGAATAAATTTAACTTTGTCTGATTCCGTTAGTCACCTCAAGTCAATCAAACCTTTTGATATTTTTTGACGCCTTTAAAAAATCGAGTGAAATCGCGAGCCTCGCAACATTAAAATCCAGTTTCAATTATGACTCTTGTCACCTCTCACCATTCGGTAAACACTAAGACTCAAAGCAGTTTAGCATAGTGGGGCAGAGCAGCGATGAGCGACACAGTAAACGAGACACGCCCAACCTTGCCGCCCTATCCAAATTCTAAATATGCTTGGTATGTAACGTCCCTAATGCTTTTGGCATACATCCTGTCGTTCATAGACCGACAGATCATGAGTTTGTTGATCGAGCCTATCAAGGCCGACCTGGAACTTACAGATCTACAAATAGGTCTAATTCTCGGCCCAGCCTTCGCCATCTTTTACGTTACACTTGGCATTCCAATTGGGTGGTTGGCAGACCGTAAAAGTCGACGAAACATTATAGGCCTGGGCATTACTGTATGGTGTCTCATGACGGCCGCCTGCGGTCTGGCTAAGAGTTTTCCACAACTCTTTTTAGCTCGGATTGGTGTCGGGGCCGGTGAAGCTGTTTTAACGCCAAGCGCGCTCTCGCTCATCAGTGACTACTTCCCACAGAAAAAACGGGCCAGAGCTGTTAGCTTGTACATGTCTGGTATTTCGCTCGGCCAGGGATTGGCTAACCTCCTCGGCGGCCCACTGATCGCCTTATTGCTGTCAATGCCGCCTTTCGTATTTCCGATTGTTGGCGAACTGCAAGCGTGGCAGACAGCATTCATGCTCGTCGGCCTTCCCGGTCTTCTATTGGCACTCCTCATGCTGACCGTAAAAGAGCCTTTGCGGCGCGGCTTAATAGAGATCAAATCCTCAAGCGCGAACACAAGCACAGAAGTCAGCTTTAAAGATGGCATGGCGTTTTTGTTCAAACGCTGGCGGGCATATGGCAGCCTTTTTTTCGGTATGTCGGTTGTCACATTGGTTGGCTACACAGGGTTTTGGAATGCCCCCTTGTTCGAACGCACCTGGGGATGGGATATCGCTAGAATTGGCATCACGCTCGGGACTGCTAGTTTAATATTTGGGCCAATCGGGGCCAATGCGGGGGGATGGCTTGCAGACCGATTAACCAAAATGGGCGGCAAAGATGGCCCCATGCGCGCCATGTTCTACGGGGTTATTCTTACGGTGATCACAAACATCGCGTATCCGCTTATGCCATCAGGGGTTTGGGCAACAGTGGTATATATTCCATCCCTTCTTGGTGGCGCTGCGGCATCGGCCTGTGGTGCAGCAGCCGTTGTGCATATTGCGCCCAATCAGGTACGTGCGCAGGCCACTGCTATATATTGGCTGATCATAAACGTTGTCGGGCTCATGTTAGGGCCGACATCCGTCGGGCTTATCACTGATTTATTGGGCGATCCGAGCATGCTGAAATACTCAATGGCCGTGATACCATTTGTTGCGGGTGTGCCAGCTATCCTGCTGATTGCCTGGGGCTTAAAGCACTATGCGGCTGCGGCTGAGGAGGCTCAGGAGTGGGCTGAAAAAGCCTGATCCAGATCAATCTGGCTGTTTAAAGTAATCCACCGCGCCGGGGTCGACTTTAGCGACGGTTGTGCGGTCGCGCATAATCTCTGTCCAAATGCGGTTTACAAAGGCATCGAGATCCTTTTGATCAGCCTCACGCTCCTCAACAGTAGGCTCATGATCTTCTACTGCGCTTTCCGATAAAGCATCGCTCCGAACTAACTCGCGCTCCATTGCCCGCATCCGCTCGCGCAAAATATAAACCTCACCCGACAAGGCCGTGATTGCCCCAACCAAGTTGTCTATTGGTAAATCATGAACCCAGTCTGGCTCTTCACCCGTTACCGGCCCGGTCTTGACCGCCTTGAAGTGTTCATCAGTCACTTAAGCTGTTACTTTTCAAGTTGATAGAAGCGCCACGACGTTACCGCTGAGCCCTTCTTCGAGGGACTAGAGGCATAAGGTTTGAAGGGCTCTATTGTGACCTTATTAAATCCAACATCGCGCGCGGCTTTTTCCATATCAAAATCAATCCAGGCCGCCGTATAAGTCTCGTTGTTGTTCCATGCGTGAGACAACTGGACTGCTTCAAGCATCGGCGACTCTGCCCCCTTACCAAACTCTGGTCCGGCAAAAATACCGCCCGGTTTAAGAATCCGATACGCTTCCCTCAACGCATTTTTTAAATTCATGGGTGGAATTTCGTGAAACATAAAAAGGTGAAAAATGCAGTCGAACGTATCATCCTCAAAATCGAGGCACTCAAGATCTTGCTGCGATAATTGGAACTGAAAACCATGTTCTAGTGCTCTTTTGTGCGCCAGTTTGAGACACGGCGCAGAAAGGTCGACACCATAACACTCGGACTCAGGATGAAGTTTCTGCCATTCGATCAGGCCGGCACCATGGCCCGTGCCCCAATCCAAAACCTTATCAAAAGCACGATCCGGAAACTGACTATAAGACAAACGATAGATCAAATTGGGGTCCATATGGGCCGGATTCGTTGTACGACGACCAAACTCATACACCACCCCATCTGTCGGGTCTGAGTGAACCCCGCCTGTATGCTGATGAAAATCTACGAAACGATAATACTCTGGTAATTCCAGGGCATCATTTAACCTTAAACCTTCTCCTGCATCTTCGGCGGCCTCTTCTAAAGCCGCGATGATATGCGCGCGGTCTTTGTTTACCACGTCAAATATCCCGAAGTCTGGGCGATGATACTTAAATCTTTGGAGATGCCTGAAACACCAGGAGTACAACTGGAACTCCAGCAAATCGTCTATAATTGGATGCGCTTCATCAGCCGTTTGGGGTGTTTTATTGCCCTCAATGGCCGCCTCATAGTTTTTACTCATCTGCCGCACCAGCGGACCATCCATAAAATTACGGGATGATCGCAAAAAGGCATGATAGGCTCGAAAATCGCGACTTTCGGGGACTTCCAGAACATCGGGATCGTTTCTCAGAGACTCAGGCACCGAGTCCTCCTGTTTTCAATCAACGCAGAATAGTTTAGGAGCTACCTTCTGGTCAGAAAAGGGCATTAGCCTTGTTAATAGCAGCACCATACCCCATCTGGTGTGCTGTTAGAAAGTTACCTGACCGGCCCGCGGTACCGAAAGGAATAGACATGTCGATGGCATGGTCTTCACATCAATCGAGAGAAGCTAAATTTCGCATTGGGCAGGTAGTGCGCCATCGCCTCTTCCCGTTTCGGGGCGTTATTTTTGATGTAGACCCGGAGTTTAGCAACACCGAGGAGTGGTGGCAGTCGATTCCAGAGAAAGCACGCCCCCGTAAAGACCAGCCATTTTATCACGTTTTTGCTGAAAACGACTCCTCTCATTATGTTGCGTATGTGTCTCAGCAGAACTTGTTGGAGGATGAAACGGGAGACCCGGTCATGCATCCAGATATTCCTGATTACTTCAATGAAGTAGATGACGGCATCTATGTTTTGCACGCGACCTACAAGAACTAGATGTTCTGGGCCAGATATTAGCGAATTATGTGCCTCTTCCCTCAATTCGACGATTGGAAAATGCTCAGCCAGTGCTTAGGTTAGAGTAACAGCATAGCCTAGAACCCATTAAGCTTTGAACCCGGCGCGAGGGACTCGCGATATTTGAAACCCAACATGACAACCAATGAGGAGAAAATCACAATGACGATCAGCAACGGTGATAAAATGCCAAGCGGCAGCTTTAAAGTGATGACCAGCGATGGCGTAAAAGACATGAGCACAGACGAATTGTTTAAAGGCAAGAAGGTCGCCCTGTTTTCAGTACCCGGAGCCTTCACGCCGACCTGCTCCAATGAACATCTTCCGAGCTACCTCAAAAATTTTGATGCCATCAAAGCCAAAGGCTTCGACACCATTGCCTGTATGGCCGTGAATGATGCCTTTGTTATGAAAGCCTGGGGCGAAGATCGCGGTGTTGGTGACAAAATCGTGATGCTCGCAGACGGCAATGGAGATTACACCAAAGCTCTCGGACTGGTGCTTGATGCCTCTAAGTTTGGCCTCGGCACCCGTGGCAAGCGCTTTTCTGTTGTGGTTAACGACGGCGTTGCAGAGCAAGTGAACATTGATGAAGGCGGCTACGACCTGACAAGCGCCGAAAAAACCTGCGCGATCTAGTCACAACCACCTGACACACGTTAAAACGGCGGCCCACTTAGGGCCGCCGTTTTTCGTTAAGAGGAAAGCCGCAAGCAAGTATAGCGCTTTATAGACAGTGAACCCTGGAATAGGGATACTGTGGCTGTTAGCTGAACAGATCTATGTTAGGGAGCGGGACCATTAAACTACTCTTTTATGTCGAACCGCTGACCGAGTTAGAAAAGCCGCTTTTCCACGAAGCTTGGATCAAGTTTTCCGCCAACGTTGCCGGGGCACTCTACAATGGAGGGTTTGTCGCCAAGGGCCACCGTCTTCGGATGCTCACCAACACATCACTAGGAGAAATTGCGCCCACTTATGGGTTTGAAGGTGATCTCCTGACAAAGATTAAAGAGCAGGATCTTCTGGATGTTTTTGGCGAAGATTACTTAGCGGCAACGATACGTGGTTATCGCGGAGAATTGACTGAGGTCGAGTTAGATGGCGCGGCATCCGTTCTCCTGAAAGCCCTTGATAAGTTCACGCCCGACATTGTGATAACGTACACAACAGCTCCTTGGCTCAGAACTGCATTTCCCGACGCCCTGATATTTCATATGGAATATGGACTCTACTCCAGACCACCTTTTCCAGAAAGCTTTTACCTCGACCCTCTTGGAAAATTCGGCAACAGCACACTGTCACAATATGTTGGCGATCTCAGAAGCTATCAGGCAAAGGGCAGCGAGCGGAACCTGGTTAAAAATTTCAGAAAGAGGTACCTGGACGACATCCTTAAGCCCAACTCTCCCTTTAAAGACATGTGTGATGGCCTGCGGAAAAAATTCGAGCACCTGATGCTGCTTCCCCTTCAATTCAGCGGCCATTATGGATTTGAAGGCACCAGCACATACACATCACAAGATGGCCTCCTTCAAGATGTCATTCAAAACGTTCCTAAAAGCACGTGTGTTGTCGCCTTGCCGCATTCGACGGCAATTCACATGACCCGGGAAT